>JACRAK010000025.1 GCA_016234725.1 Candidatus Azambacteria bacterium
GGCGTGCGCGACAAGGCGTATCTCGTACTGAAGAAACACGCGCGCCCGATGCATTTTAAAGAGATCGTCGATCATATCAACAAAACATTCGCTTTGCGCAGAGAAGCGCACCCCCAGACCGTGCATAACGAACTTATCAAAAATAACCGGTTCGTGCTGGTTGGGCGGGGGATGTACGCGCTGTCTGATTGGGGGTACCAGCCGGGCAAGGTGTATGACGTGCTTGTGCGCGTACTTGCCGATGCAGGCCGCCCGCTGTCGAAAGAAGAGATCATCGATGCGGTGTTAAAGGAAAGAAACGTGAAGCTCAACACCATCCTGCTCAATTTGCAGAATAAAACGAACTTCGAAAAAACACGGGACGGGAAATTCGCGCTCAAACGGTAAACAATGGTTCCAAAAGAACTTCTCAGCGTTTTACAATTCATGGAACAGTGGGGATGGATGGCGGCGCCGTTCGTCCTTTTTTTCGTATGGAGGGATGTGTGGCTGAAATGGGTGCGGAAGGTGTATTTCGAGAAAGCGGAATGGATAACGCTGGAACTCAAAATTCCCCATATGGTGGAGCGCACCCCGAAAGTGATGGAGCAGGTGTTTGGCGGCTTGCATGCGATGCATAAGCCGTCCATAAACATGAAGGAAAAGTGGTGGGATGGCAAGCATCAGTTGTATGCTTCAATGGAGATCGCCGGCATCAACGGCTCCATTCATTTTTACGTGCGCACGCCGCGCGAGTTCCAGAAGATCGTCGAATCGCAGATCTACGCGCAGTACAAAGACGCCGAGATCACCGAGGTTGCCGACTATATGAAGGATCTCCCCGCGGATATTCCCAATAAAACGTATGATCTGTTCGGGATGGAGCTCATGTTCACCAAAGACGATGCGTACCCGATACGCACGTATAAGTTCTTTGAGGAGCCCTCAACGGAGAAAAAATACATCGACCCGCTTGCGTCGCTCATGGAGGTGCTTGGCGAATTGAAGCAGGGAGAGCAGGTGTGGCTGCAGTATCTGATAAAACCCGTAGGCACCGAATGGCAGAAAAAAGGACAGGTGCTGATCGACCGGCTCATCGGGAAGAAAGACGCAAAAGCCGCGCCGTCGAATATCGCGGAAGAGGTGTTTCAATTCTTCTATGACATGATCTCTGCGGTCGCGCTTGGCGAGATCTCGTCGGGTGGCCCGGAAAAGAAAGAGGAAAAACCAAGGCCCGAAACCCTGATGCAGCATTTGCCGCCCGGCATGAAGGATGTCGTCGCGGCGCTTGAGGAGAGCATTTCCAAGCATGGGTTTGAAACGGTCATCCGGATCGTGTATCTTGCGCGAAGAGAGGTGTTTGACCGGTCGAATGTAGGCGCTGTGTTCGGTTCGTTCAAGCAATTTTCCACCTACAATCTCAACGGGTTCAAACCGAACGGGAAAGTGATCCCCTCCGTCAATTATGTGTTTAAAAATATGCGCGAGTACATGCGCAAGCGGCGGCTCTATATATGGGCGCGGGAGCGGGAATTCAAAAAATCCCGCGCACAGCAAAAAATGATCCTCAATACCGAGGAGCTCGCGACCGTGTATCATATTCCTTCGGTGGTGCTCGAGGTGCCTTCGTTGCCGCGCATCGCCGCGAAGAAGACAGAGCCGCCTCCGCATCTTCCTACATTGTAAGCGTGTCCAAGGCATGCGATAATGCCAGTACTTTTATATGAAAAACGACATCGTACCATTTGCACAAACGAATTTCCGCAACCAAAGCAAGGTCTTTGGCATTAAAAACTCGGATCGCCGGAATCACATGTATGTGATCGGCAAGACCGGCACCGGCAAGACCACGCTGCTGCGGAATATGATGATCTCGGACATCCTCGCGGGGAACGGCGTCGCGGTCGTGGATCCGCACGGAGAGTTCGCGGAGTCCATTCTCGATTACGTGCCTGAAACCCGCATTAAGGACGTGGTGTATTTTAATCCCGCCGATCTTGATTATCCTATCGCGTTCAATGCGGTGGAACAGGTCGCGGTGAAGGAGCGGCATCTCGTATCGTCGGGCCTTATTTCCATTTTTAAAAAAATATGGGCGGACTCATGGGGGCCGCGGCTCGAGTATGTGCTTCGCAATGCGATCCTCGCGCTTCTGGAACAGCCCGACAGTACGCTCCTTGGCGTGATGCGTATTTTATCGGACAAAGAATACCGCAAGAAAGCGATCGAAAACGTCACCGACCCGGTCGTGCGCCAATTCTGGGTTGATGAGTTCGGCAAGTATTCCTCGAAGTTCGAGGTGGAGGCGGTGGCACCCATTCAAAACAAAGTCGGGCAATTCCTCACCAACCCGATGATCCGCAATATCGTCGGTCAGCAAAAATCGCGCATTCACATGCGCCAGATCATGGATGAGAAAAAGATCCTCATCATGAATCTCTCAAAAGGAAGAGTGGGAGAGGATTCGTCCATGCTTATGGGGGCGATGCTGATCACGAAGATCCAGCAGGCGGCGATGTCGCGTATCGATATGAGCGAAGAAGCGCGCGCCGATTTTTATCTGTATGTCGATGAGTTCCAAAATTTCGCCACCGAATCGTTCGCGGGTATTTTGTCAGAGGCGCGCAAATACCGGCTTGACCTGACGCTTGCGCATCAATACGTCGCACAGCTCGATGAAAAAGTGCGCGATGCGGTGGTGGGCAACGCGGGCACGCTGATCACGTTCCGCATTGGCGCCGATGACGCGGAATTTTTCGAAAAAGAATTTTCTCCGGAGATCATGGCGCTTGATCTGGTGAATCTGCCGAACCAAAAGATCTATCTGAAGCTGATGATCGACGGGGTGACCTCGCGCGCGTTTTCGGCAAACACGCTGCCCCCCATCCCAAAACCGGAAAAAAGTTTCAAAGACGAGATCATCAAATATTCACGCGAAACATACGGCACGGCACGCAGTACGGTAGAAGAAGAGATCCAGAAATGGAGCGCTCCGGTGGAGGCCGCACTTGCTCCGCATCACCTTTCAGGCGACGCTAGAGGACCTGTTGAAAAAAGTGAGCGGAAAACGGAAAAAGGCGACCTGACGTTCCATGATGCGACGTGCGACAATTGCGGCAAAGCGATACAGGTGCCGTTTTTGCCCGACCCTAAAAGGAAAACATATTGCAAAACATGCCTGCCGGCAATGAAGGCGCAAGCCGCGAAAAAGAAAGAAACGGCGGCGGCGCATCCGGAAGAAACACATCGCGAAATGGCCGTTTCTGCGCCATCCGCATTGTCGCTTGGCGATGCGCTGCAAGGAACCCCGCAGAAATTCACCGCGCAAAAAAGAGAAGCGGATAAAGAAAAGAAACAGCGCAGAGGCCCCGATGTGGAGGGCTTGCGCGACATACTTGCGCAATCGCTTGAAGGCATGCGTTCCGCTCCGTCAAAAACGGCAGGAGCAGCAGAGGAAAAAAACACGATCACACTCGAAGACATCTCGCGATTTTAGTGGGGGGCAAAGAGTTGACCCTGGTAGAGCTTCATCATTGCGTGTTGTTTCACTAACATCATAAGGCGAAGCCGCCTTACGGCTATCACATACACCATATATTGCCATATTAAAAGCTCTAACGGGGTTGACGGAATAAGCTTTTTGTGATACAACAGCCACACGTATCGTGCAGCTGTTTAACAATATAAGGAGGTGGTCGCCATGAGTGTGTGGGACGCTATCAAAGATGCGTTTGTGCAGTGTTTTATTCTGCTCGGATGTTTTTTCGCCTGGAAAGTACAGCCGGGAACAAAAAATGAGTTACGCAGCGCGCAGGTGATCCTCGCTCAGTCGTTCGGTCTGCGGGGCGATAAGCCCGGCATAAGCAACGAAGCGCTTACAAAAGTCGTTGCCGATCTGTGGCGGTGTTATCATCTTCCACTTGTATTGCAGTGGGAGATAGCAGACTGCTTGCCGGGCGTGCACAAGGCAGGCGTCATTCGTAGGCACCGCACCGAAGGAGAATATCTCGATACCCACGAGGTGCTTGCGCAGTCACGGGAGATATGCAAGAAAGGATGGACAAAAGCGATCGTTGTGGCGCATCCGGATCACATGTGGCGGGTAGTGCGTGTGGCGGAAAACGTCGGATTTCATGCGATTCCGGCAGACGTACAAGACATTCCCTACGACCCGCAGTCGTCTCAGTCGTGGACGAGAAGCAAGATGTGCTTCATCCCGCGCGAGATCGCCGCGCGGCTGCTCTATTTCATGAAAGGGTGGCTGTAGTATAGAAATAAGGTTTGCACGTTGTCCGTAACAACGTGCTTTTTCTTTATCTTTATAGTGGCATTTGGTATAGTGAAAGGAATGTTATTTTCTTTCCCCATAACGCGCGCGCTTGTACTTGTAAGTTCAGGCATATTTTTTTATGTGCCGTTTTTTGTATTGGGCGCTGGCGTGGGCGACATCATTATCAACGAGGTTATGTATGACTTGAAAGGCGCGGATGATACGCACGAATGGGTGGAGATATACAATAGCTCCGCAAAAGACTTCGATATTACCGGGTGGAAATTCAACGACGGTTCGAATCATATACTCAACGCGCCGCCCAAAAACGGTGGACAGGGGTCGCTTGTCGTTCGCGCAGGCGGTTATGCGGTGTTTGCCGATGATGCCGCGGTTTTTTTAAGCGATCACCCCGGGTTTTCCGGCACGGTCATTGATACCGTGATGAGTTTGAAAAATACGGAAGCGACGCTCACTCTTTTTGATGTCAACGGCGTTTCCATCGAGAGCGCGTCATACCAAAAAGGTCTTGGCGGCGCAGGGAATGGCATGACGCTTGAACGGTTCAGCACTACGGCAAATTGGAAAGAAAGCGCGCACGAAGGCGGTACGCCGGGCGCACAGAATGGAGGCGCATCCATTGTTCCCGCAGAGCAAATCGCGCCACCTGCCGCGCCCACGCCGTCTCCCGCTCCACTTCCTCAAGCATCTCCGGTGGAACAAGCCATAGCTCCGATGAGCGGCAGCAGTGCGCCGCCAAACGCGCCGGAAGTGAATACACAGCAAAAAACTGCCGCTGCCACTGAACCGCCTATTGTTGCGCAGGATAAAGTAGTGCCGAGCGAAGCAGAGGCATCGAGTGCTCCCGTGAAAGAGCAAAGGGCAGGCGAGCCGCCGGCTCATGCTAAGAAGGTTGCCAAAAAAGAAGATATCAGCGAGAATACCGCGTCTGCAGACCAAACGCCGTTAGAGGGTGAAAATACGCAACATGACGCGCCCCAGCCGGCGCTTGCATCGCGCGCGTTCGGGTATAATGTCTATTTTCTCATTATAGCGGCGTGCGGGCTTTTGGCGTGGCTTTCGTTCCGGCGCCGCCCGACACCGGTGGCAGAGGATGAAGAGGAGAGCGCGCAATAAGATATTTTGAATTACGAAATGTATTTTTGCTTGGCTATGGTCGCCACCGCCCGCAATCTTTCTTTAATCCACTCACGCCCTTTTGTATAAATACTATTAAAGGGCTGCGCTTCCGTTAAGATAAAAGAAAGATTGCGGGCGGTGGCGACGCAGAAAGGTGTGGTTTCGTAATTCAAAGTAAGATAGTGATATCGTATGAAAAAAAGCATCTGGAAATACAAAAAGATACATATGATCGGCGTAAAAGGCGTCGGCATGACCGCGCTTGCCGAAGTATTGCTCGCAAACGGGTTTTTTGTGCGGGGGTCAGACATACAAGAGCACTTTATGACCGACGAAGTGCTTGCGCGGCTGAACGTGCCGGTCACCGATTTTTCTGCGGCACATATACAGGGAAGTGATGCGGTCGTGCACTCAAACGCGTACAACGCGGAAAATAACGAAGAAATGAAAGCCGCTCAGGATGCGCACATGCCTATCTTTTCATATCCTGAAGTGGTTGCGGAATTTTTTAACGCGCATCACGGCATCGCGGTCGCGGGAAGCCACGGCAAGACGACCACGACGGCAATGCTTTCGCATCTTTTACAATACGCAGAGCGCAATGTGATATCGATCGTCGGCTCGAAGGTGGTCAATTGGGGGTGCGGTGCCATCGCGGGCGATCTGAAAAAGCAGGATGCGCTTTTCGTGCTTGAAGCGGATGAGTACAAAGAAGCATTTCTGAATTATCACCCTAAAGGCGCGATCATCACCAATATCGATTACGACCACCCCGATTATTACCGGCGGCCCGAAGATTACCAGGCAGCATTTGTGAAATTCGCCGCATCTATTGCGCCTACCGGCTTTTTGGTGATCGGCGACAGCGACGCGGCGCTTGCAGAGATCGCGCGGAGTGCGGCGTGCAAGGTTATCGTGATGCGCAAAGACGACATGGCGGCATTCGCGCTTCAAACGCCCGGCGAGCATAATCAACAGAACGCGAATCTTGCGTATCGCGTCGCGCTTGAACTCGGCGTTCCGGCGCACATCGCGCGCGCGGGGCTTGAGGATTTCAAAGGTACTTCGCGGCGGCTTGAATACATCGGCGAGTCGCATGCGGCGCCGGTGTTCGATGATTATGCGCACCACCCGACCGAGATCAGGGCGACACTGGGAGCGCTCAAGGCGAAATACCCTAAGAAACGCATTGTTGCGATCTTTCAACCGCATACGTATTCGCGGACAAAAGCGTTATTTAATGATTTCGCGGCCGCATTTTCAGATGCGGAAACCGTCGTGCTTGCCGGCGTGTATGCTTCCGCGCGGGAAAAAAAGGAAGGGAGCGGGAATGGGGTAGATATGGAAGCAATGACCGCAATGATCAATAAAAAGAAGAAAAAAGCGGTATTTATCGAGGATATCGCGCAGATCCCCGCGTATATAGCTAAGCGCCTTGGCGCGGATGCGGTCGCGGTGACGCTTGGCGCGGGCGATATATGGCAGGTCGGGAAAGCACTCGTGGGGTGTACGTGACTTCAAGCGGAGAGCAGGTGTTGCCCTGATGCTTGGCACAGCGCAAAGGTCGTTTTATCGATCACTAAAGACCAAAAATCCATGAAAACAATACGATGCAATGATTTCGGTTTTACCTGTCCGTTCGTCGCCAGGGACGAAACGGAGGAAGGGGTTATCGAAAAGATAACCGCGCACGGGCAGGCCGTGCATAAAAAAGAGGTGGGCAAGATGATGGAAGGGGTGTCTGAAGAGGAAGCGATGTATATGATGAAGTCAAAAATACAAGAGGAGTGACAATCGAATGTCGTTCATAGCATCATATTGCCCGGGGCTCTCTATCCCAGGTTTTGCCATATAACCGCGTTTTTTAGCGGGTATTGCCCTCCTAAATTTTTACACCGCGCTTTTCAGGACATCGCTTCCTTTTTTCTCTTTGTTTTGGAGCTCCTTTCTGATTTTATTGTGTTTTGAGGACACTATAGTGTAAAAACTTAGGCGGGTATTGCAATATGTTTTATTTATGGTACCATTGGTTACGTTGTTTTTAAGCAGCATAAATTATGGAGCAAACGGAGAAAACAAATACCGCATCTATGGAAACGCTTCAAAAAATGGTTGAGGCGGGCGTTCATATCGGGCATAAGAAAGAAAAAGGACATCCGAAGATGAAGCCGTATCTTTTCACGACCAGGCAGGGCATTCAGATCATCAATGTTGAAAAAACGCTTGAAAAGCTTGAAGAAGCAGCAGCGTTTTTAAAGAGTATCGCGGCAAAGAACGGCGTTATCGTATTTGTCGCAACACGAGTGCCGGGCAAATTATTGATCCAAAATGCCGCGACAGAAGCGGGGATGCCGTACGTGGTGGAGCGGTGGCTTGGCGGCACGCTGACGAACTTTTCCAATCTTTCAAAACGGCTGACCTATTTCATCGACCAGGAAACGAAGAAGAGCAAAGGAGAGCTCGCGAAGTATTCGAAAAAAGAACAGTTGCTTATGAGTCGGGAGATCGAGAAGCTTGAAAAGAAAATGGGAGGCATCAAGACGCTCAAGAAGAAACCGGATGCGCTGGTGCTCATCGACATCGACGAGCATATCTCGGCGGTACGCGAAGCGAAGAAAATGGGGGTTCCCGTGGTGGCCATCACCGACACGAATACTAACCCGTCGCTGGTCGCCTATCCTATTCCCGCAAACGACAAATCAACAAAGTCATTGGCTGTGATCCTTGACCGCTTGGTTGCCGCGGTGAAAGAAGGCAAGGCGGCGGTCATTAAATAAACAGGATCTAGAAGAAAATGAATCGCATGATCTTAGTTTCTAGTTTCTAAATTCTAGTTTCTACCCACATATGGCAATCGCACTCGAAAAGATCCAAAAATTACGCGAGCAGACGATGGCGTCTCTCAACGATGTGAAAAAAGCGCTTGATGAAGCAGAGGGCGATGAAGAAAAAGCCCTTTTTATTTTAAAGAAAAAAGGAAAGATCATCGCGGATAAAAAATCCTCGCGCGAAACGAAGGCGGGCATCATCACCTCCTACATGCATGGCGAGGGGAGGATCGGCGTACTTTTGGAGCTGAAATGCGAAACGGATTTTGTCGCAAGGAACGAAGAGTTCAAGGAACTTGCGCATGACATCGCGCTCCATATCGCGGCGATGGCTCCTCAGTATGCGAAGCCCGAAGACGTGCCTGAGCATGCGCTTGCCGTAGAAATGAAAATGTTCGAGGAGCAGACAAGCGAACTCAAAAAACCCGCGGAGATCGTGAAGCAGATCATCGAAGGCAAGGTGAAGAAATATTATGACGAGGTGTGTTTGTTGAATCAGCCATTCGTGAAAAATGACACTATGACCGTGAAAGACCGCATCGCGGAAAGCGTCTCGAAACTCGGGGAAAACATTGAAGTGGGTAGGTTCGCGCGGTTCGCGATGTAATATTGAAGCGGGTTCCACTATGGTCTCTCTTTCTCTCGTTTTTGCAATTCTCTTTTTCGCTTCACTCGGTGGCGCGATATTCATGGCGGTGAGAAAGGCGCCTGTGCTTGCGCGGATACCCGCAGAGTCGCTTCCCAACCAAGAAACATTCTTTGCTTGGGCGGCGCGAATAGCGAGGATACTGTTCACCGCGCTGCATCCTCACCAGATAAAGATGTATGCGGTCGCGCAGACCGCGAAAACATTGCACATGTTTCGTGTTCTTTCTTTTAAAATACATCGGTTCGTTGATGCCATGGCGCACACCGCAAAGAAGAAATCGCAGGAAATGGAACGAGAGCATCGATCGGCGGCTCCTTCCGATGCGCAGGAGGGAGAAGCGGGGCGGGACGCAGGGAACGATGCGCATCGGAAAGAATAAGGTGTTGTTGCGCGTGCGCCACCTTAGCTCAGTTCACCCTCCTAAATTTTGTGGAGCAAAACTTTGGAGGGTAAAGAGCAACTGTTTCTTGCCCGCCCATCTTTTTATGCCGATGTAGCTCAGTGGTAGAGCAACTGTTTTGTAAACAGTAGGTCGTCGGTCCGATCCCGACCATCGGCTCCCGTTTTGTCTGAAGCGTAGCGAAGTTACAAAACGCAGTCCAGCGAAGTCGTGGCTCACGGAGCATAAAAGATAGGCGGGTGAATAAACAGTAGGTCTTCGGTTCAAATCCGAAAGGTGGCTCAGTTACATAACAACATGCGCAGATGGCGGAGCGGCCAATCGCACTTGACTGTAAATCAAGCGCCCGAACGGGCTACGCAGGTTCAAATCCTGCTCTGCGCACAACAGCAAAAAGGAGGCAAGGATTTTTCTTTGGCGTCTTTTTGCTGTCGATTCAGGAGGATTTGAACCGCGGGCCGCAACCCACAAAGAGTGGGTGTAGGTTTCGAGCACAGCAGTGCGAGAGGCAAATCCTGCTCTGCGCACCAATTTTATTAAGAGAATCATATGTTGACATACAACGAATTACGGAGAGGAACTTTTCTTTTATTGGACGACGAACCGTGGGTCGTCGAAGAATTTGAATTTTTGCGCATGCAGCAGCGCAAGCCCGTTGCAAAAGTGAAGATAAAAAGCCTTATCACCGGCAAAGTGCAGGAACGGACGTTTCACCAGAACGAATCGGTGGAAGAAGCGGTGCTTGAGAAAATGCCCGCGCGATTCTTGTATGAAAGCCGCGGCGAGTTCTGGTTTGATGAGCCGGGGAATCCGAAGAACCGCTTCTCGTTCACCCGTGAAGAGATCGCGGATATCGCGGAGTTCTTAAAACCGAACCTCGAAGTGATCGCGCTGAAGTTCGATGAGAAGATCATCAACATCGAGCCGCCGGTGAAGGTGGATTACAAGGTGGTGATGGCGCCGCCAGCTATTCGCGGCAACACCGCGCAGGGAGGCAATAAGACGGTGACGCTTGAGAACGGGCTTGAGATACAGGTGCCGCTGTTCGTGAACGAAGGCGACATCATCCGCGTGAACACCCAGCTGAAAACATACGTTGAAAGGGTGGGAAAATAATATTGACGAAATCGGTATACATGCTACTATCGCTGCAAAAGCGATAGTTTGCTTTTATACGGCATTATATCGATATCACGTACGTTAACAATACAAGGAGGTGGAGAGATGAGAACCACATGCAGGAAGCATGAAGCAGGGATCCATCAGTGCATTGAGAAGATCATAAACACATGTAAGCAGAAAATGATCCAGGTGCCGTTTAAGGATAAGCCGGCGCATATTATGCTGAACTGCAAGCAGGTAGACGACATTCTTGCGTATGCGGCCGAGGAAGCATATCACCCGAAGGAGGAATGTGCGCTGAAGTGGGAACCCGTGATGTGTTGCCATGAGCCCGATCTCATGTGTGAAAACTGCGGCAGATCTTTTAGGGATAGAGTGATAGAGAGGGCGCGAGGGAGTGGCGTGCTGTAGCGATCTTTGATACACTGAAAGGAAAAAGATATGAGAACAATGGAACAACTGAACTTTCTTGATGAACCCGGAGAGAATAATGAGGACGAAGGAAATGAACCCGAGGTAGAGGAGGATGAGATGAAGGAAGAGAATGATGAGAATGATCTTGCAGATAAGGAGTTAGAAAAGAGAGTAAAGAAAACGGAGGCAACAACGATAGAAGGCGTAAAAAAAGATTTAGGGTATAATCCGGCGATTCCAACAGGACAAAAGAAGCCGCTGGGTCCGGGAAGAGCAGCAGCGCTTGAGCTTTTGAAGAAGTTCAGTGAGGAAAAGGAAAAAGGAGGCAAGTAGTTCTATTCTCGGCATTTTAAAAACGAGGAGGTGAGAAAGATGGGGTGTAGTTCAGACGCACACACGAAAGAGATTCACGAATGTGTTGAGAAAATAATCAATGCATATCGCCAGGACATGGATACTCATGCGCCAAAAATACAACGCTCACCGCACATTGCGCTTGTGTGCAGGGACGTCAATCGTATTCTTGGTGACGTGATCGATCGAGCGGCACATCATAAAGGCCACACTGTGGTATGGCACTCATCGATTTTTGGCCAGGGACACGCGCTTACGTGCGGAACATGCGCAGCTTCTTTCAACAATATGGTGATCGAGATGGCGCGAAAATTAAAAAAACTGTAATTATTTTTGAAAGGAAGGTGCACATGAGAAAGTGCATGAAGCATGATCAGCAGATGCATCGGCATATCGAGCGCATCATGGAGCAGTATAAGCGCAGCGTAAATGGCAAGTCTGTGACCCTGACTTTGGTAGTTACGTTAACATGTGAGCAGGTGGACGACATCCTGGAAGACGTTGTTGCGAGAGCGACCGGACACGAACTTGGTCATCACGCAAACCCCCGTTTATGGGTGCATGTCGACGGAACTCCGCATCTTGCGTGCAGCTATTGCGGATCTCTTCTTACTCTCGAGGCTGAGGATGCATACCGTGAGATCGTCATGGGATATCCTCCGCATGAAAAACAAGGCCCCCGGTCATAACGACGGGGGCTGTAACTTTTCTATGAATATAGTAGTCTTATAGTATATACTACAGCATATGAATTTATATACAGCAGCCAGATTCTCTTCATTCGTTTCCCTTGCCGTTTTTATCGCGGTTGGTTTATGTGTATCACCGGTATTTTCCCATACCGTTTCTGCCGCTCCTTATTTTTACTTTGATGCTGAGAGCGGCACTGCGGGCGAGAGCCTTACTAACCCGCCTTTTTGTCAGACCGACTGCGGTGAAAGCTACCAAACAGGAACGGTCGAATCTGCCGGAGGCGCTCCGCAAGGAACCAACTATTTTCAGTGGCACATCGCCAACCTTCAGCATTCTGTTTACAACATCGTTCATAACCCAAGCACATTTCCTTTTAATCCGCCATTAGGGAGCACCATGTACTTGGCTTATTATTTTAATTATTCACGGGTCAATGGCGTAGATGTCTGGCATGAAGTTGACGATAGCGCCGACAAGGGGATCGAACTTACCGGATCGGGCATACGATGGATAACGAGTCCCGGTCATTGGGGTTCGCTTGCAAACAATCAAGACCATCACTATACCATCTGGATGGGTAATCCGACCTATCATCTCAATCCGCAATTTGAAGGCAATCCGTATTGGACGGTGGTTCCTCCCAATCAGAGCGGGTATAGCATCGCCGCCCCGCCCCAACTGGAATATGAACGATGGTATTCGGCCGTTATGGCAGTTAAGCTGGCTACAGATAATACCGGATCGGTTACCTTGTATCTTGATGGAGTAAAAATACTGGAATGGAACAACATCATCACTGCCGCAAACACCGCGCCAACCATAGAACACATAACAATGGGCGGGACCATTGCCCAGCCCGCCTATGACACGCCGGAGCATTACAGAAAATACGACGCGTTAATGCTTACTGATAATTGGCAGGATATCGTTAACGGCGGATATCTTGGAACTTCATCAATCGCCGATACCCAAGCGCCGACCGTACCCAGCGGCCTTATTGCCATCGCCGCTTCTTCCGCGCAGATCGATCTTTCTTGGACGACTTCTACCGATACCATAGGAGTCACCGGATACACAATCTACCGAGACGGAACTCAAATTGCCACTTCCCCAACCAACTCATATGCAAACACCGGCCTTTCTGCTTCCACTCTCTACACATATACCGTTTCCGCATATGATGCCGCCGGAAACAATTCCGCTCGATCCGCGATCGTATCAGCGACGACGCAGGCGGTACCGGTTGTCGCAACACCTTTCGGCACTCCCGTCCTCAATTTCTCCGATCTCACTTCCGGCCCTAAGACCGGTTGGGAGGGATCGACTACTCAAGGATCGGCCGTCTCTATTTGGGGCAGCGGCTTTGGCTCATCAAGAGGTTCTAGTTATGTCACGGTCAATGGAGCCCAGCTTACTGCCGCCAGCGATTACGCAGAGTGGGGGGTGACAACGAACAACGCCAGGGGGCTAGAGAGAATTACATTTTGGTTAAATAATTTTTCCATCGACGGACCCGGCGGTATTACCGTTACCGTAAATGGCGAGACATCAAACACGCTCCCATTTACCGTGCGGGCAGGAAATATCTATTTTATTGATGGCACAAACGGAAGCGATTCTTTTAATGGGGAAAAGGCGGTGAGCGGGGCAAGCGGAGGGCCATGGAAACATTTCTATATGGCATCTCCCACGTACAATAGCGCTTTTCATGCCGGTGATATCGTTTATGTCAGGGGGGGTATTTATAATGAGATACACCCCAACTCCGGGTCTGACCCTCTTATTATGTTTAATAACGTTCAGGGCACATCGGATAGTCCTTACATGATAGCCGCATTCCCTGGTGAATTTCCTCAGCTTGGCGATCAAGGGCATACCAAGGGAATATACAATCGCCAACAGGACGGCGGCGGTATACCATCACATGGCATAACTTTTTCAAAATTTCTATGGTCTCCCGGGTGCGAGGCGATCAACATTTGGGGAAATTATTGGCGCATTGTCGGCAACACGTTAAAAGATAATATCTGCGCAAGCCAGTCCGCCGCCCTTTCATCGACTAATTCTGCCTATACCGAGGTATTGGGGAATGTTTTTGATCACAATGGAAACCCGGAATCCCAACTCCAGCATCATCTTTATTTCACTTCAGTATGTTTGGATTACGGATATCAAAATTGTGCCGAATCCCATCATAATACGCTTGCATGGAATGAAACGATGAATGGACCAGGCTCGGCGGGGAACGGATCAGAATCCTGGGCCATTAAAACATGGATAGCAGGCACCGCGCTGACCTCCCACGATTTTTATATCCATGATAATTATTGGCACGATGAGCCGGGAGAAGCGATTTGGCTGTATGCAAAAGTCAAAGATATTTACATTTACAACAATATCTTTGAGAAGGTAAATTTTTACAACAAGAAAGGAGGGATACGTTCTCAGGCTTTGGCCGGAAATGCGCCCGCAGCAAACGGAAATTTATATTTATACAACAATACGTTTTACGACTGGAGCAACGGTGTTGATCAGGGGGCAATTGTCGCTTTTGGCGTGAATGACCATTGGATCACAAAAAACAACATTTTTTATTCATCAAACCCGGCAGGATGGGTTTTGAGCGCGACGAATGGAGGCAGCGTTATATCCGATCACGACCTATTCTATAATCACGGACAAATCAAATATAGCGGTGGAAATGTTACCACTACCAATGCGATTGTATCTGTAAACCCGCAATTTAGAAATAGTGCGACGCACGATTTTTATTTAAACACCTCAAGTCCGGCAAAAGATGTCGGTGTCATGATAGATATTTTTAATAAAGACTATGACGGTATCTCCCGCCCTCAAGGCTCAGCATATGACATCGGCGCATACGAATATTATGAAGGCTCTGTTTCTGCCCCAGCTCCCATTGTCACTCCTCCGGCAAGCACACCAATAACCACACCTACCACACCGCCAACATCTTCCAGCGGCTCATCTTTTACCACCCCATCAGGGAATTCATCTTCGCAGACAACACCCTCTCCGGCTGCGAGCAACTCATCTCCTGCAACTCCCTCAGGCATGAGCACATCCCCGGCAACTCACCCTTTAACCCAATCAACCGCATCACCATCTATCACAGAGGGTTCTCTCATTCGCGGCCCCGACGGCATTAAGGTGTATATTATCAACGCGCACGGGTACAAGCGCCATATCTTTAACCCCGCGATCTTCAATATGTACGGTCACTTCAAATGGAATGAAATTAAAAGCGTAGACCAACAAACACTCGATGCATTTAAAACATCCGATCTTTATCGGGCAGATGGGGATACTAAGGTCTTTTCCCTCTCTGAGATCAACGAAGCCCAAGGGCTTGCCCAAAAGCGCTGGTTTAACACCTCAGCCACAAAATTCCAACAACTCGGCTATACCTTTAATCAGGTCTTTATCATTAACCCGAGAGAGCGGGATTATTACCAGGAAGGCGCACCTATTACCAATTGAACCGGTGCGGGCGAGCGCGTGTAGGAGGTGCGTGATAGAATGTTTTCTTATGTGCTGGTAGACTAATATTCTCCACAGTAGTCGCTTTGCTTTATGAGAAAAATAGCATATAATCGCATAATAAGCTATTTTTATGGATCTTTCACGTTCTTTACTTGAGAAGTTTTACATAAAAAAGAACAGATCTGTTTCCGATATTGCGAAGGCACTTCGCTGTTCTGAGCATAAGATAAACTATTGGCTCGCGAAATTCACTATTCCAAAACGATCGATCAGTGAAGCGATCTATGTAAAAAACCACCCTCGCGGTGATCCTTTCAAAGTAAAAAAACAATTAACGAGCCGTGAGGTAAAACTTCTTGGGCTTGGGCTTGGGCTTTATTGGGGCGAAGGGAACAAGAAGAATAAGGTGTCGCTGCGATTAGGGAATACGGATCCGAGGCTGATAAAGATGTTCATGGATTTTCTAGAAGAGATTTGCGGAGTGGCGCGAAACGCTATTACATTCAATCTCCTTATTTTTAATGATATCAGCGTATCTGCGGCAAAGCGATTTTGGGTTGCGGCATTGGGTATTCGCCCGGAACAGATACGAGGCAAAGTTATTGTGCTGAAGTCGGGGCGCATCGGCACATATAGACAGAAATCAAAATATGGAGTATTAATATTACAGTATCACAATCGAAAACTCCGTGATATACTATGCGGGATGATTGAAAAATTATAAGCGATGTCATAAGAGGTGAATCGCTTGAAATTCCGTCGCTCGCCCGTCGCGAAAATTCATTTTCGTGCGGACTCGCTAGGAATTATAAAATATGCCGTTGTAGCTCAGTTGGTAGAGCAACTCCATGGTAGAGCGTTTTTTCTGCCCGTAGCGAGGGAAACTTCGCTGATGAATCCGAATAACGGTTAAAAACTTAGCACAAAGTTAAGACCGTGGCGTTATCCTTTAGTGTTTTCTGGAGAATAAAGCCCGAACGACTGACAAGGAGGGCTGAATCAAAGTATGCCCAAGATACAGTCTAGCCCTCTCTATACGTGCATTAAAAAAGAGAGGTGTAAGCGAAGGAGTAGGTCGCCGGTTCAACTCCGGCCAACGGCTCAGGTATGATTAATAACCCATAACCTACAACTAATAACCGCCGCATAACTTATAATTTTTGTTATCAGTTATGTGTTAAAAGCTGGTAGTTTGTTAAAATAATATGGCACAAGAAAATATCGTCAAGATGCAGTGTCCGTCGTGCAAGAACACGAACTATTGGACGCACAAGAATAAAAAGACCATGACCACGAAGCTTGCGCTTGCGAAGTTCTGCAAAGCGTGCCGCAAGCACGTGACACACAAAGAAGCGAAGAAATAGCGGCCTGAGGGCCGCGTCGTGGGAGCTTAGGTAAGTGGTATACCTGCTGTCTCCAACCCGCCTAAGTTTTTGCGGAGGAGAATGGGGGCATAGTTCAATGGTTAGAACGACGGTCTCCAAAACCGTTAATCGGGGTTCGACTCCTCGTGCCCCCGCAAAAATTTAGGCGGGCGATTCCCCTGGCTCCCGCATTAGTATTGGGGGGAGAAAAAAGATGGCAACGAATCTGAGCAAAATAAAAAAAGTTAAAGCAGAGAAAGTTGCCGCATTGCGGGCAGCCGGTGTCGAGCCGTATCCGGAAACGAAAGAAACGATCACGCCGATCGCAGTGATCCTCAAGCAATTCGATGAATTTGCGGTGAGCCAGAAAAAAGGGCGCATCGCCGGCCGCGTCATCGCCAAGCGCGAGCATGGCGGCGCGACATTCGTCGATATCTTTGACGGCACGGCGAAGATGCAGGCGCATTACAAGCAGGACCTGCTTGGGCCCGATACATACCGTTTTTTGATCGACTATATCGATATCGGTGATTTCGTTGAATCATCCGGACCATTTTTTATCACGCGCCGCGGCGAGCAAACGCAAGAGGTGGTTTCTTTTTCTGTGATCGCAAAGGCACTGATGCCGCTGCCGGAAAAATGGCACGGGCTTGCCGATGTCGATGAACGGTTCCGGAAACGATATCTCGATATATTGATGAACGAAGATGCGCGAAAGATCTTCGTGAAGCGCGCGGTCATCATGAAAGCGCTCCGTGATTTTTTGGACGAAGAAGGGTACATGGAAGTGGAAACGCCGGTTTTGCAGACCGTCGCGGGCGGTGCCATCGCACTGCCGTTCAAAACGCGATTGAATGCGCTGAAAATGGATCTCTTTTTGCGCGTGGCGCCCGAGCTGTATCTTAAACGGCTGCTTGTGGGCGGGTATCCGAAGGTGTATGAGATCGGCAGATGTTTCCGCAACGAAGGGATGGACGCGACGCATAATCCCGATTTCACGATGATGGAGTGCTACGCCGCATACCAGAACTACAAAGACGGCATGGCGTTCACCGAGCGGATGATACGCGCGATCTTCGCCGCGGCCCTGCCTGAAAGCCATTTACAGCTTGAGCGCGACGGGAAGATGATCGATCTTCAATCGCCGTTTGCGGTGGTGAAATTCAACGACCTTCTCAAAAAGTATGCGGGGATCGATTACGATACGACAAGCGCCGTGGAAATGGCGAAAAAAGCGAAACAGCTTGGCGTGGCATTCCCCAAAGGCGCAGGGAAGGGGAAGATCGCCGATGAGCTGTACAAAGAGCTCGCGCGCCCGCACTTGGTCCACCCGACGTTCATGACGCATCATCCGCTCGAACTCTCGCCGCTTGCCAAGCGCGCGGCAGACGATCAGGAAAAAGCGGCGCGCTTCCAGCTTGTTGTCGCGGGGATAGAGATGGTGAACGGCTATTCCGAGCTTAACGACCCGGCGGAGCAGCTGGCGCGCTTCAAGGCGCAAGACAAGCTGCGCAAGAAAGGAGACGCGGAAGCGCAGCCGATGGACCATGATTTTATCGATGCGCTTGAATACGGCATGCCGCCCGCAGTGGGCGTGGGCGTGGGCATCGAGCGGCTGGTCGCACTGGTGACCGGCGTGCATTCGGTGCGCGAGGTCATGCTGTTTCCTACGATGCGGCCGAAGAAGGGTAGAAAGTAGCGAGTAGCGAGTAGCACGTAGAAATTTGTAAGCAGAAGCAGGAAGAATAAATATGCTCGATATTAATAGTATTCGTCAAAATCCTGAAGAAATAAAAAAAGGCATCGCGGCAAAAAACGGCGACGCATTGCTTGTTGATGCGTTTCTTGCGGAGGATGCGCAATGGCGCGAACTTACCGCGGAGGTTGACGAGCTGCGTGCACGGCAGAAAAAAGCGGGGAATGAGCGTAATGTAAAGGAGGCGAAGAAATTAAAAGAAGAGATCAAGGTTAAAGAAGAGGGACTGACGAGCGCAGAGCAGAAGCGCGCGGAGTTGCTGCGCAAAATGCCGAATCCGCCGCTTCCGGAAGTGCCCCTAGGGAAGTCGGATAAAGAGAACGTGGTGCTTCGCGAAGTGGGCGCAAAACCGGTGTTTGATTTCACGCCGAAAGATTATTTCGCGCTTGCAGAACAATGTGACATTATCGATACGGAGCGTGCGGCGAAGGTGAGCGGCGCGCGATTCGGGTATTTGAAAGGAGAAGCGGCGATGCTTGAATTCGCACTGGTGCAGTTCGCGTTCGATACCGCGCGCAAGGAGGGGTTCGTACCGGTGGTGCCGCCGGTGATGGTGAAAGAAGAAATGATGCGCGGCATGGGGTATGTCGACCGGAGCGAGGACAGGGACGAAACGTATCTGCTTGAAAAAGACAATTTGTATCTGGTGGGTACGTCGGAGCAGTCGGTGGGGCCGATGCTTGCAGACGAGATCATTGACGCAGAAAAACTCCCGCTTCGGTTTGTCGCGTTTTCCACGTGTTTTCGGCGGGAGGCGGGTTCATACGGCAAAGATACGAAAGGGATCTTACGCGTGCATCAATTTGATAAAGTAGAAATGTTCAGTTTCTGCCACCCTGACCGTTCAAAAGAAGAGCACAAGCTGTTGCTTGCGCTTGAGGAGCGCATGATGCAGGCGCTCAGGCTTCCGTATCATGTGCTTGATATCTGCACGGCTGATCTCGGCATGCCTGCCGCGGCGAAGTTCGATATCGAAGCATGGATGCCGGGGCAGAACGACGGGAAGGGTGAATATCGTGAAACGCATTCCACATCGAACACGACCGATTTCCAGGCGCGGCGGTTGAATGTGCGCTTCAGGAGCGGCCAGCAGAAACCGGAATATGTGCATATGCTCAACGGCACGGCATTCGCCATCGGCAGGATGCTTATTGCGATCATGGAAAATTATCAACAGGCGGACGGAAGCATTCTCGTTCCGGATGCGCTCGTGCCGTATATGGGCGGCATCACGGAAATTAAGCGATAATATTGCGGTATGACGCATCATGTAAGCGTCCACGATCATCTCAGGCAAAAAAGGGCCCACAAGCAAAAAAGGAGGCTGATACTGTACAGCTCTTTTTTTATTTCCGTTCTCATCGGTATTTTTTATTTTCTTTTTTTTAGCGGGTATTGCGATATCCGCGGCATCACTGTTTCGGGGGCGGAGACGATCCGGGCGGATGACGTAAGCGCGGTCGTTGCGGGCGTGTTCAATGAGCGTTCACTGTTTCTTTTCAGCAATAAAAATTTTCTTGTATTTCCCGCGCACGAGGCGGCGCGCGCGGTCAAAGAGAAATTCCCCGCTATCGACAGCATAGACGTCTCCAGAAAAATATGGGGGGCGAACGTTGCGGTTGCTATCGCGGAACGCGAACCCGTAGGCATTGTGTGCGGGAAAATGGAACAGGACGCATGCATGTATCTTGATAAGGGTGGTGTGGTATTTGCGGTGGCGCCCCGGATCGTCGGCGCGTCGGTGCTGCGCATCGAAGAAGGATCGCTCGGCGAAATTACCGGTTTCCCCGCGCAAAAATATGCCGGTGACGCCATCAATTTCATTATGCTTACAAAACGGCATGTGCGCGAGAAGGCGGGCATCACTATTAAAACGTTTGCATTTTTGAATGAATACGGTGATGTGGAAGCGCGCACGCAAGAAGGGTTCACGATATGGTTCAGCATGAATCAGGACGCGGAATATCAGGCGCAGGTGCTCAAAAATCTTCTTGCCGCAGAGATCAAAGATCAAGCGCCCGATCTTGAATACATCGACCTGCGGGTGGAGAACAGGGCGTATTATAAGCTTAAATAAAGAGGATTCCAATTACCTGTATAATATGCTATAGCATATTATACAGGTAATTGGTGATGAACTTGCTTCAGAAAAGACCGATTTTATGTTTTGTGCGTTTCGCTTTTAATTTTTGACTTTTTTTGTATTTACGGTATTGTAGTGGGAAAATCGCTGTTCATTCAAAAGGGAGGTAATGCCAATGAAAAAGAAGGTGTTGGTCGTGTCTCAAAAGGGAACGCTTGTAGATCTTGCGGTCATACGAAAAGATGCGGAGATAATAGAGACAACGCATCTTGGGGCACTGGAATCCTTCAAGGAGAAAGTGCCCAGTATAATCATTGTCGATGATTATACTGAAAGCGGAAGTCTTGCGCTGGGGTTTCAGACCTACCATGAGATACGGGAGCGTCTTCTGCCGTGGCAGACGCTTGTGCGCATGGGGCGGGAAGATTATCCGTATGCCGATTACATCAAGCACCCTAACGCGGGAGACAAAGCGAATCAGTTTTTCACGATAGTTGAGTCGCTCATCGCGGCGTAACGCCGCACAAAACACAAACGGCGGCCTCATACGAGGTCCGCCGTTTTTTTATTTGCTTGAGATCAATCTATTTTATACACGAATATCGAGTTGCCAATGACGGTGACGGGTGTTTTGCCGCGTAGCCAGAGATATGAATCCTGTTCGGTGCGCGTGTATCTGCCCACCGGCGTGCCGAATGCTTCGGCAAGGAACGTGGCGGAGATCGCGTACCAGCCGCTTTCCGGCCCGCGGGAAGACCACCACGGGATGAATTTATCGCCTAAATAATACTTTGGCGACCCGCCCCCGAAATAGTGCACGCGGATCTTGTCGATGTTGTTGGTTTCTACGAATTGCGCAAGCCGCTTGAGGTCCTGCCCCCAGTCAAGATTTGAATCAACGACATATTTGTACCCATTCGCAGGACCACCGGCAAGCTCGTTGAAATACGCGATGTAGAAAGGATAATGCGCGAGCACGGAAATCACATACCACATAACGATGGCAAAAAGAATGCCGTATTTCCACGCTTTGCGCGTGTAGAACGATATCAGCCGCTTCATCATGCTGGGTTCAAGCGTGAATGCGAAATCAGGTTTTTTGCGCAGGTGGCCGAGAATGATGCGCGACACCAGAAGGAACATGAACGGGAATGTCGGAATGACGTGCCTGATGCCGATGTTAAGGTTTGCCGCGATGCTTGAGGCCCAATAGAACGCGATGAATATCGCAAGGACTATTTCTATGAAATACGTGCGGGTGAATGCCGCAAGCCGTTCGCGCCAGGTGCGCCAGCCGGCAAACATCTTTTTGCGTATGTGTGTGCGAAGCGCGCCGAGCATAATAAGCAACGCCGCAAGGGAAAGCACGTGCATCGCAAGCGGTTCTTTAAGAAGGTATACGACAGGGAAATAATACCACCACGCGTCGCGCGCGACCTTGCCTAAGAAAAAGGTCGTGTTGCCTCCCACCGCGCGCTGACCGACCATGAGCACGCCAAGCGCATATTGCGCGAACGGGTGCACAATCGGCTTGTCCGACATCCAGATGAATGTTTCCGCGATCACGCGCGGGCGGAACGTTTTGAGGTTGCACACGGTGTCCCGATACTGGCTTACGGGTATTTTTATGGTATCGAGGTCTCTGCAAAGCGACAATGCAGATGCCACGATCTCGTCCCGTTCCGCTTGGGTTGCGGGCGCGACGGGATAGTTCCATACGTGGATCTGATACAGCGGCCAGATGATGGCAACGTAGCCGATGATGAAAATAAGAAATGTGCGCGTCGCGAGCCGCCAGAGCGGCTTAAACATTTCTTTCCATGAGCGTCCGGCGTGGTGGGCGAATGCCCACAGAATGATGAAACCGATGAATAACGGCACCAGAAGCACGAGCGAGAATTTCAGCGCCTGCGCAACGCCGAACGCAAGCCCGGCGGCGATAAGATTATGCCGGTTTTGCGCGTAGAGGTAACGGATGAAATAGGCGATCGCAAGAAAAAAGCCGAATGCCGCCGCGACATCGGTGGTGACGTATTTGCCGTGTGCGAGCAGGGCGGGGGAAAGCGCGAACAGCGCAAGCGCAAGCAAGGCAACGCGCGCGCCGAACCATTCTTTTCCGAACCGGAACAGCAAAAAGCCGAAAAGCACAGTGAGCAGCATCGGGCCGAGCCGCGCCCAAAAAAGGATACGGTCGGGGTCGTTGCCGCTCTCATATAAGAACAGTTCGCCCAGCTTCCATTGGCCGTTCAGGTCTGTTTGCCACGAGGCGGCGGTTTCAGGGAAATTGAGGTTTAAAAATGCAAGCGGAAGGCCGGCAAGGTCTTTGAGCAGCGGCGGATGCTCGGGGTTGATGCGCATATCCTGATATGCGACATACGAATAGCCGGCGGGAATGTGCGCGATCTCGTCCATGATGGCCGCCTCCTGCGGCGCGGTCACGTACATCAGCAAAAACATCCCGAACAACAAAAGCAGCGCGGCGGCGCGCGCTATCTTCCACGAAAATGCTTTATACAGGGCAGCTCCCTTTGCGACATGATCGATGAATTGCATATATGTATACGATAGGTCCAGTATATCATAGTGTACGAGCGTTGCAGAGGAGTCCATGAGGCCGTATAATGAAGCAATGGGAAATAACCCGGTGCTCCAATCCCAATTCACCGCCCAGCCGCAAAAGGCGAGCGATGATGCGTCGCCGAAAATAAAAGCCGCATACGAGCGGTTTTTCGACGATGTCGCGAAAGCGAAGAAGGCGCATCGCGAGAAGATTAATGTTATTTTGCGCACGATCGATGAGCGGAAGATCAAAGATCTGAAAGAGAAATTAAAGGAGATGTGATATGGAAATAGACGCATTAAATCTGCTCGCAAACAAAACAAAAGAACTCATTAAGAACGAGAGCGCAAAATCGCTTATCGATATTGATAACTACACGGGGATGGCGACGGGGCGCTCATACGCGGCACATGACGACATTCAGCAGGCGATCGAAGCGTCGCGAAGCGCAAAGGACGCTATCAGCGAGCTTAAAAGCGCAGTGATCATTGAAATAGATAACATCGTAAAAGACGCAACCGCGCAATAATATATGAAAGGATCATCAGAACAATCAGGATATTCAGGAGAAAAGGCATCCGAAGGTGCGGCAGAAGAAAAAGAATTCGATATCACACCGGCGGGAACGGCTGACGAAAAGAAAGATGAAAAGGAATGGGATATAAGCGTTGCAGAAGAAACTGAATCACCGGAGGAATCGGCGTCAGAAGGAGCGGCACAGGAAGAAGACCCTCTTTCCGTCCAGCCCGAATGGTATGACAATGTTCGCAGGGGCTTGCCTTCTACGCCGACTCCGGAAGCAGAAAACGAACCGGAGCCGCAGGGAGAGCTCGAGCGCGGGGAAACGGAGAACAAGAACGAAGGCGCGGGGTATATGCGCATACCGGAGAATTATTTAAAAAGCGAATACGATGCGCCGGAACAGGTGCGCGAAGAAGCGGAAAATGCTGTTGCCGAAATGCCGGAAAAAGACCGCGAGTCGATTATAAGAGGATTTTTGGGGCTCGGATATGATGTGCAGAAGTTCAAAGGGAAAACTCTTTCGAAGGTGTTCACGGGGGTAGCAGAGAAGATCGGAGAAAGAAAGGCGGAAGGCAAGCTTGAAAAAAAACCGTTCGTGAAACGGCTGTTTGAAGCATATGGTAAAAACTACAGCGATCTTGCCGAGCGAGCGCAGAATGATCGCGAGAAATTTAATAAAGAAGGCGGGGCGAAAGGTATAACAAAGAGCGCGATAAGCGCCACAGGTACATTATTAACGTGGGGAAGAGCTATCGGCGGGTTTGGCACCCCATTGGGGACGTTCGCTGCCGCAGCGATCGCTTTCGGGAAGGGAGGTGAGATGGTGAAAGAAGCGCATCTGAGATCGGAAGATGTCATTGAAGAAGGGCGTGTCCACGATATAGATGCGGCGGAAGACGAAGCACGGAAGTTGTATGCGGAAGCAAAAGAAAAATCAGAAGACGGAGCGGTGACGAAAGAACAGCTTATGCAGACGTATAAAGAGCGATTGCCGCAGGACCTTATCGACCGCTTGGCGCGGGATGCGGGGACCGAAGGATTTATTGCAAAATGCGCGCAGATGATCGTGCGCAAAGATATCGAGCTTTCTGCGAAAAGGATACAGGGAAAACTGAGCGAGATCGAAAAAGATAGCGCCCTTTCAAAAGAGCAGAAAGAAAAAAGAGTAGCGGGCACTATCAAGAAGTACGAGCGCTTTTTGAAAGACATGGACCGGATAGTGGGGAATGGCGGCGCGGTCGATGCGATCGCATATGGGAGTCGGCTTGTAGAAAAAGGAGGTAAGGCCGCCGCGACCCTCGTAGCGCTTGAAACGCTCGGGGAACTGGCATGGCGCGGAACAGCGGCGCTTGAGGCGCTTACGGAACAGAACAGCGAGGAGATGTCCATTCCCGAGACGGCTCCTTCCATTGAGAGTGCGCATACCCAGCCGCCCGCAGGAGAGATCCTTTTGGGTGAAGAGGCGGAGACCATGCTGCGTGAAAGCAAAGAACGGCTTATCGATTTCGCTCTCAAAGAAAAATTGGGCGCTTTCGATCTGACAATGGATGATCTTGCCGAGTCGGAGCTTGATACGGTGGAGCTGGAATTGCTGGTCAACGGCGTGGAGGCGGGAGGATTTGGGGGAAATACGCGGGACATCATCATGTTCCTCGCGCATACTCCGGAAGCCGCGGAAAAGCTTGATGATGATGCCGTACGTTCTCTTTTGTCCAATGAAACGATGAGCGCTGAACGGGTCGAAGAGATATTGGGCGCAGATAAAACAGCGGTCATAGGAAAAGGAGAAAGCATCAGTGAGGTGCTCGGCGCTTCGATGCCGCCTGATGCGAAAGTGACGGTGGTGAATCCTGACGGGACGGAGCTTGAAGATTTTGATGCGAATCTGGTGCATGAGGGAGATACGGTCGCGCAAAATGCCGATGGCACGATAACGGTGTTTAAGACATCAGATAGTGCGGTGAATCCCGAGCATAGCTTGCAGGGTGTGTATGATTCGATCAAGCAGGGGCTTGATGAAAAAGGAGTTCCTTCCGAATTTCAGAATGCGCTGAATAAAGGCGAAGGGCATTGGGAAGGGCAAGTTTCGCGCGCGGAGGCAAGCGAAATAGAAGAAACATGGAATTCGCTGAAAGCTGATTTTGATGCATTGGATGAAGAAGGGAAAAAGATGTTTCTTGGCAAGCTTTCCAAGGGGATGACGGGAGAAGAGATTTCAGCGGTGCTTCGTGAACAGCTTGGCTCAGAGCAAGAACTTGCCACGGAAGAAGTTCCTCAGGACATACGGGAACAGTTTGTTTCGGCTGAGGGGCGCAAGGCGGCGGCGGAGGCGCTGGAAAAAGCATATGCGCCGGAGGAAATTGAGCGCGCAAAGATCCCCGGCGAAACGGATTGGCCGCCGATAGACGGAAAAACACCCGAGGAGCGTATCGCTCCCGACGCGTGGAGCGAGGATATACGAAAAGGAGAGCGCTTTACGATACACGATGATGCGCTTGATGATGTTGATGCGCGCGAGCAAGTAAAAGCTCCTGCGCACGAGATATCGCCGCCGGAGCGTTTGCCGGAGGTGGCCGCGCATGCCGAAAGCGATGTTCCCGAGATCGTTTTAAAAACCGGGGAGAACGAATACATTTATAATGGTCCGGCGGGCGACTTTAAAGGAAAATTCTCGTATAATGAGAATAATGAGATCACAGGGTTTCGGCACGAAGGGGGTACAAAACTTGGGGGAGCCGATGAGCTAAGGAATTCCGTGCTCAAGGAAGGGTGGAGAGAAAAGATCCTCGGAAGGAAAGGGGGATCATATCTTATCGAGCAGAAGATAAAGATGACCGCTGATGATCTGGGGATCAGACAGCGCATACTTACTGCGATGGAAAGGGCGGGAGACAAAGACACGAAAGAATATCAATTCCTCAAGAAAACCATCGCCACGAGGATCGGATTACTTGAAAAAACATACGGAGACATTTTTAAATAACACATATGCCGCAACAACCATTATCTGAAGACGCACAGAAAGCAATGCAGGAAAAACTCCAGCATCTGGTGGATCTCGCATTCGAGCAGGGGCTTCTCACGGCCATCGATCAGGCGCGGAAAGCGAACGACCCGTATCTGCTCGATGCGTTCCATGACGTGCTCACCGATAAGCTGTACCAGGAACTTATCGCGCAGCATAAATTAGAAGAACTGAAATGATCGTCGGCGCTTCGCTTTATTTTTTCATTATAGTGACGGTCATCGCCCTCGGGGCCGTTCTTTTTGTTGTGCCGTATCTGCTGCGGGTCCGCAGGAAACAGGAGATCGACTACTCGCTGAATCTCGCGCTGCTGCTCATTTCCTTGCCGCTCCATAAAGCGAAGCAGGCGAACGTGGAAGAGATCAGGAAGCTCATCGCAGTGATGGAGCAGTTTTACGCGGGCATCGTGCGCGTAGAGGAGGGGTGGCTCAAGGGGATGTTCTCCGGGTCATCGGCGCTGTCGTACGAGATCGTCCTGCCGGCGATCGGTGAGGAGATCCATTTTTACATCGGCGTACCGCGCAAATACGTTGAAACGGCGGAAAAGCAGATCACCGGTTTTTTGAACGAGGCAAAAGTGGAACGGGTGGACGACTACAATATTTTCAATCCGGTCGGCGTCAGCGCAGGATCCTCGCTCACGCTTTCGCACAGTTTCTATCTTCCCGTGAAGACGTACCAACAGCTTGAGATCGACCCGCTTAACTTCATCACCAACGCGATGTCGAAACTCGAGTTCCGGGGCGAAGGGTGCGCCCTGCAGGTGCTTGTGAAGCCCAATAGATCATGGCAGGAGGAAGCGCACAAAATAATATGGGAGATGAAAAGCGGTAAGACATTCAAGCAGGCGTACGCGCATGTGACAAAAGGCGCGGTGCAGGCGCTTGTTGAATCATTGCAGACAAAAGCGAAAGAAGAGATAAGCAAAGCACAGCAGGAAAAGGAAAAAGCGCAGGAGCGATTCCGCACCGTGGATGATGCGACCATCAAGGCGCTTGAGCAGAAAGCGTCCAAAGTCGGGTTTGACATCAATGTCCGCATGGTGGTGTCGACGCTGACGCAGACGCGCGCAGACGCGATCCTCTCGAGCATCGAAAGCTCATTCTCCCAATTTGAAAACCCGAACCTCAACGGGTTTATCGTCAAACGCGCCACGGGCAGGCAACTTGCAAAACTTATCTATGATTTTTCATTCCGCAATTTCAACACCGGCCAGCGGATGATCCTCAACACCGAAGAGCTTACGAGCGTTTTCCATTTCCCGACGCCGTATCTGGAAACCAAAAAGATCAAAGCACTCAAGAGCCGTGTGGCGCCATTGCCGACGAACATGCCTCTAGAGGGGCTGGTGATCGGCATGAACGTGTATCGCGGGGAGGAGCGGGAAGCGAAGCTGTCTACAGAAGACCGCCGCCGTCATATGTATATTGTAGGCCAGACTGGCACCGGTAAATCCGTGTCGCTCCAAAACATGATCCAGCAGGATATCGAAAACGGCGAAGGGGTGTGCTTCATAGACCCGCACGGCGAAACGGTGGAAGCGGTGCTCGCGAAAGTCCCGAAACATCGCGCCGACGATGTGGTGGTGTTCGACCCGGCAGATCTTGAACGTCCTATCGGCTTAAACATGCTTGAATACGATCCTGCAAGGCCGGAGCAAAAAACATTCATTGTGAATGAGCTCATCAGTATTTTTGACAAGCTGTACGATCTGAAAGCAACGGGAGGGCCGATGTTCGAACAATATACGCGCAATGCACTCTTGCTCATCATGGCCGATCCGGAGAGCGGCTCCACGCTGCTCGAAGTGCCGCGCGTTTTTTCCGATCCGACATTCCGCAAAATGAAGCTCGCGAAAGTGCAGGATGTAGTGGTGAAGAATTTCTGGGAAAAAGAAGCGGAGAAAGCAGGGGGTGATGCGTCGCTTGCCAATATGACCCCGTATATCACCAGCAAGTTCAATACGTTTATCGCAAACGAATTCGTGCGCCCGATCATCGCGCAGCAGCACAGCACCATCAAGTTCCGCGACATCATGGATAACAAAAAGATCCTACTCGTCACGCTTGCGAAAGGCAAGATCGGCGAGATCAACAGCAACTTGCTCGGCATGATCGTCATCGGCAAACTGCTCATGGCGGCGCTGTCGCGCGCCGATGTGGCGGAAACGGAGCGCAAAGATTTTTATCTCTACATCGACGAGTTCCAGAATTTTGCGACCGATTCTATTTCCGTGATATTATCAGAGGCGAGAAAGTACCGGCTTGCGCTCACCATGGCGCATCAGTTCATCGGCCAGCTGAAGGAAAATATCAAGCAGGCGGTGTTTGGCAATGTCGGCTCGATGATGGTGTTTCGCGTGGGCACGGAAGACGCGGAATTCCTCCAAAAGCAGTTCGCGCCGGAATTTGAAGCAAACGACATCGCCAACCTGGATAATCTCAATGCGTATGTGAAAGCGCTGGTGAACGGGCAGGCGGTGAAGCCGTTCAATATCATCATGCCGCTCCCCAAGCAGGGGAATCCGGAAGTCGGGGCTATCCTCAAAGAACTCTCGCGGCTCAAATACGGGCGCGACCACAAGCAGGTGGAGCTTGAGATCCAAGAACGGTTCAGGACGCTTGCGCCTTCTCCGCTTCCTCCGCCTACTAAATAATTCACCCTGTTAAATGATTTTAAATTCCATGCTATGTTTTATTACGCCTATGTCTTACAATCTTTAAAGGATAGTAAATTTTACACGGGGTATACTAAGAATTTAAAATCACGATTTGAGCAACATAATAAAGGACTTAGCGAATCAACCAAGGATAGAAGACCGCTTAAGTTAATTTACTACGAAGCATGTTTGAACCAACAAGATGCCACGCATAGAGAAAAATATCTGAAAACGTACCATGGGAAAATGTTTATAAAAAATAGGCTCAAATCGTATTTAACAGGGTAAACTCTTCGCACTTAACAGGGTACATATGGAACAACAAATCGCAGTGCCGGGAAAAAAAGCTATCGCATTCACCAGGACCGACGCCATCGCAAGCGTCGCGCTCGGGCTTATCATGGGCGTGCTCATCCCATTCATTTTAGGCAGGATAGGAAAAAGCGTCCCGATGCAGAACTATCTTATCATTGCGTTTCCTCTCGCGTCGCTTGTGGGGCTTTATATCGCGTCGCTCTTAAGCAAAGTGGTGCTGGTGCTGTATCAGGTAGGGAAGTTCGGCATCGTGGGGTTCACCAATTTCGTGGTTGATACGGGCGTGTTTCATGTCATCATCGCGCTCTCGGGCTCGGCGCAGTCACAGCATCTTTTTTCCGTATTCTCTATCCCGCTCACGACGTGGACGTTCTTCAAAATACTGTCATTCATCGGCGCGAATGCGCATAGCTTTTTTTGGAATAAATTCTGGACATTCGGTCAGAAAGAGGTGAAAACCGCAAAGAAAGAATATGTCGGGTTTTTCGTGATCAGCGTGGGCGGCCTGCTTATCAATAGCGGTGCGTTCTCCGTGGCATTCGCCTTACGGCCTGAAGGCGCTTCCGAGGCGCTGTGGGGCACGATAGGCGTCGCGGTGGGGTCCGTCATCGGCCTATTATGGAATTTTGTGGGGTATAAATTCTTTGTATTTAAGAAATAGAATCTAGCATTTAGAATCTAGTATCTAGAATGGGAGAAAAAACAAAATCATTCAGAAACCTGATCGTATGGCAAAAGTCACGTGATCTGGCGGTTGGGATATATCACTTAACAGATGGTTTTCCGAGGTCTGAGATGTACGGCTTAACGAATCAGATGAGAAGAGCTGCTGTTTCCATTTCTTCCAATATCGCCGAGGGCTATCATCGATTTCATGTAAAGGAAAAACGACAATTTCATGCGATCGCCTATGGTTCCGGCTCCGAGCTTGAGAGCCAAATAGAGATTGCCAAAGCGCTGTTCCCCGACTTACACTATAAGGATGTTGAGGGGTTATTGTCAGAAGTGTTGAGAATTTTAAATACGTTTCTTAATAAGTAATACCCTGGTTTCTGGATTTTTCTAGATTCTAGCTTCTAACTTTTAGTTTCTATCTTATGGGAGAAGTGTTGTATAGGAAATATCGCCCCACCGGCTTCGATGAGGTCATCGGGCAGGAGCACATCGTGCAAACGCTCAAAAACGCCATTACACAGGGCGCGGTAGCGCATGCGTATCTGTTCGTAGGGCCGCGGGGGACCGGCAAGACCACGCTTGCGCGTATCCTCGCTAAGGCGGTCAATTGCCCGAATGCGGCAAAGCATAAAGGCGAGCCGTGCAATGCGTGCCAGAATTGCGAAGATATCGCATCGGGCAGGGCGCTTGATATCATCGAGATAGACGCGGCATCAAACAGAGGCATTGATGAAATACGCGAGTTGCGCGAAGGCGCGCGCCTGTCGCCGACGCAGATGAGATACAAGGTATATATCATCGACGAAGCGCATCAGCTCACCAAAGAAGCGTTCAACGCATTGCTGAAAACGCTTGAAGAACCGCCCGCGCATGTGATATTCATTCTTGCCACTACGGCGGCCGACAAAATGCCTCCGACCATTCTTTCGCGCGTTCAGCGGTTCGATTTCAAGAAATTCTCCGTGGCGCAGATCGAGGCAAAGCTCGCAAAGATCCTCGCGCAGGAAAAAGTGAAAGCGGAAGCGGGCGCGGTGCGCATGATAGCGCACGCGGCGGAAGGCGGTCTGCGCGACGCAGAATCAATGCTTACTCAAGTGCTTTCGCACACGCAAGGAACGCTCACTGAAAAAACAGTGCAAAGCGTGCTTGGCGTGGCGAGTTTCAAGCAGGTCGGCGATCTTATCGATCTTATCGCGAAAGGGGACTTAAAAGAGATGCTCGTGTATATCAACACATTCCACAACGAAGGCGGAAGCGCGGAGGAGTTCTTGAAATCGCTTGCACAATACACGCGCAAAATGACCTTGCTTAAGATAGACGCAGACATGCGCGAAAGCGTGGTTCCCGAATTGACCGAGGAGCAATTTTCCGCTATGGTGGCGCAAGCCAAGCGGTTTGAACTCGCCGCTCTGCGCCGCATGTGCGAGGCGCTCATCGAAGCGCAGGAGAACGCAAAAAGGACATCTCTGCCTCTTCTCCCGCTTGAGCTCGCGCTGATGAAGATAAGCGAGAAATAGGCTTATATTGCCGGGTCGTCTAACGGTAGGACAGCGCCCTTTGAAGGCGTTTATCGGGGTCCGAATCCCTGCCCGGCAACAAATGAAACTTAAGCACGATAAATATAAAAAAGCGCGAGGAGGATATTCTCGGCTGTTAAGTATTTCTTGTCAAAAGTGTGATTCTTCAATTTGTCTGTATCAGAAAGATGGCTCAGGAAATTTACGGAGAATGTACATAGATCGAATTATCGAATCAAAAGTCTCTCTCGTAAGAAAAGATTTAACGTGTCCGAAAGGTCATTTAGTAGGAGTTAAGACAATCTACGAAAAAGAAAACAGACCCGCATTTAGGCTTTTTGTTGATTCAATTGTAAAAAAGATTATTAAGGCTCGAGTAAAGCTTTAATATCGCGCATAGCCTCTAATTCTCGGTAAGAGCATCGCAACAAACTTGACATATATCATATATGATATATACTAAAAACAACGAATATTCTGTAAGGTTTTACAAAGATGCCGACGGTAATATTCCTGTCTTAGAATATATTGATGATCTTTCTACTAAGGAAAGGGCGAAGGTTTTAAAATATATTGAATTTTTAAGGGAACATGAAGGAGTGCTGGATGAGCCATATGCAAAGCACATTACAGGAAAGATAAGAGAATTAAGGGTGGATTTTGCGAAAAGCAGGCACAGGATCTTTTATTTTACGTTCATCGGGAAAACGATTATCTTATTACACGCTTTTTTAAAGAAAACCGCGAAAACACCGGTGAGTGAAATAAGACGCGCCGAAGAAAATTATAATGATGCGATACATAATAAAAACATCTATGCATAAGAAAAAACAATCAAAAAAAACTATAGATTTTCAGGAATATCTTTCAGGGCAATTAAAAAACGCAACAGTAAAAAAGCATTACCATGAATACGGCAAGCAGCTTGAAATTGCCTATGAGATTGTGCAACTGCGGAAGAAAGAAAAGATGTCTCAATCGGAGCTTGCCAAGAGAATCGGTACCAGCCAGAGCAATATTGCGCGTATGGAGGCAGGGGAACAGAATTTTACGACAGACACCCTGCAAAAAATAGCAGTTGCTTTTAAACGCGATCTCAAAGTGGAATTTGTCGGGAGATAGATTAAGGTATTTATCAGAGCTCGAATCCATCCTGCCCTGCAACATTAGTATTTTCATGCCACATATTCACGAAAAAATTGATTTTGTCGCAGATGTCTTTGTGGTCTACAAAGACAAGGTTTTGATCCGGAAACATGACAAACATAATATGTGGCTTGCAGTGGGCGGACATATCGAGTTTGATGAAGATCCTAACCAAGCCGCCATCAGAGAGGTAAAAGAAGAGGTTGGTCTTGATGTGGTATTGGCGGGAGCGCCGATAGAGCATAAAGCAGAATGGGGTTCCGGAAAAGAATTGACTCCGCCGCGGTTCATGAATATTCATGCGATAACGCCGACCCATCAGCATATATCGCTGGTATATTTTGCCAGATCACATTCAGACGCGATCGTCGATGAGGGGAGAGAAAAGAGCAACGGATGCAAATGGTTCAACAAAGAAGATCTTGAAAAGAACGAAGAGGGAATATCCGAGCAGATCAGATCATACGCGCATGCCGCGCTTGAAGAATTGGGAGAGTAAATTGCCGATAACATCTATGAAACGATCACCAGCTTCACAATTTCTCAATCGGTTGAATACGGAGTATTTTGCGTTGCATAAAGAATACGAGAAGTATTTTTGGATCTCGTATATGGGCGATCAGTCGGTAAATGCGAAAAAAGACCGCGCGCTTGCACAGCGCGATGCGTTCCGCGCAGAGCAAAAAAACGTCAAAAAAATAAAAGCGCTTTTCCCTGATGCCACTGCTCAGGAAAAAAAGCGTCTGGTGCTGTGGTTGAAATTTTTCGATTGCTATCAAGCTCCTAAAGACGCATTGCCGCTGAAAAATAAAATAAGCGCGCGCGAATCCGCACTGCTGAAAAAACAGGCAAAGCGAAAGGAAGGGTATATCGATCCGTATACCAAAAAATTCGTCCCCGCATCGGCCGTGAAAATGGCTATGATCATTGCGACACACAGCGATGAAAAGATGCGCAAAGCGTGTTTTATGGCGCGCGAGAAGCTCGCCACCGATTTTATTCTCGAGTACATCGAGCTTGTGAATTTACGCAATGCATACGCCCAGAAGCTCGGATATCAGGATTTTTATGATTATAAGGTTCAGCGGGAAGACGGCATGACAAAAAAAGAGCTCTTTGCGATCTTTACCGCCATTTACGAAAAAACAAAATACGCAAAAAAGAATATCAGGGCATTGGAAAAGACCATGCCCGGTCTGCGCAAACCATGGAACTTCGGCTATATGATGGCGGGCGATTTTACGAAAGAAGAAGATCCGTTTTTTCAATTTGATGAGGCGCTGACCCGCTGGGGTCGGTCGTTTGCCGCGCTCGGCGTTGATTTCAAAGGAGGAAAACTGCAACTCGACCTTTTAGATAGAAAAGGGAAGTGGAACAATGGTTTTTGCCATTGGCCCGATATGGTGTCGTTTAAAAACGGAAAACGTATGCCGGGAAGCTCGAATTTCACCTGCAATGTCGTGTTCGGGCAGGTTGGCTCGGGGTTTAATGGCATTCATACGCTGTTTCACGAAGGCGGACATGCGGCGCATATGCTCAACAGCGAACAGGAAGATGTATGCGTGAATCATGAATACGCGCCCATGTCGATGGCGTGGGCGGAAACGCAAAGCATGTTCATGGATGCAATGTTTGGCAGTATCGAGTGGCGGAATCGCTATGCGGTAAACGCCGCAGGCGAGCCATATCCGTTTGAACTGTTTCAGCGAAAAACAAAAAAACTGCATCCGCTTCGCCCGCTTGGCATCAATGGCATTATGTTCGTGTCCAATTTCGAACGGGAAATATATGAAACAAAAGATCTGAATGCGGAGAAGGTAAAGACGATCGCGAAGAAAAACTTCAAGAAATATTTCGATCGGTCGGAAGATTCGCTATATGCTCTTACTGTGCCGCATGTTTATGCATGGGAAAGTTCCGGATCGTATCACGGTTACGGGCTTGCAGAGATCGCCGTGAAGCAGTGGCGAGAGTATTTTTACAAAAAGTACGGCTACATTGTAGATAATCCAAGGGTGGGTGCAGAAATGGCGCGCGTGTGGGCGCTTGGCTCGGCACAGACATTCAATGAATTCGTCCAGTTCGCAATAGGCAAAAAGTTGAGCGCAGATGCGCTGTTAAAAAATATGACCGCTTCCATCGGCGAGATCGTCCGCACGGGTAAGCAAAGGATTGCCCGGCTTCAGAAAGTGAAGCCGTATGCAAAGAAGGTGCAGTTGGGTGCGGATATAAAAATGGTCAGCGGGAAAAAGACGATCGCCACGAATAAAAAAAGTTTCGAAGATATGGCGGGGAAATACAAGCAATGGCTGAAAACACAACGACATGATGCATAAAAAAGGCGGCGAAAGCCGCTTTATGTTTGGTTGTAAAATGATGGGAAATGAGGCATGATGGGAATGTAATCGTCGGTTTAAATATTGTCCTTGTCCCCATTTTCCCCCGCAACTTCACTGGCCAGTGGATGGCTTGTGGGGGCAACGGAGAAGTTGCGCAAGAAGGCAGTTGGGATAATTGGAAACAACTACAACTTTGAATATGGAAAATGAAAATGTAAAAAATACCGTCTTTGTCTTTATAGACGCATCAAATTTATGGGAGGCCTTTAAGGCAAAAGGAAGGTTTATTGATTATGAGAGCACAATAAAACATATCAATCAAGAATTTGGCGCAAGCACTATCAAAACTTTTTATTACACTGCATATCCCGCAGACGGAACAAGAACATACAATTTAGATGAGAAGCATAAATTTTTTACATATCTGAAAAAAGGATTAGGATTTGCTGTGATTAAGAAAGAGCTCAAAAGAATTAAGGTTGTGAATAAAGATGGAGAAAGAATAGAGGAAAAAGGGAATATGGATGTGGAAATAACAATTGATGTCCTTCACCACTTCAAAAAATATAACACCGCGGTGTTTTTTACTGGTGATTCTGATTTCCTTGCCCTTGTAACTTATTTAAGAAATCACGGGAAAAAGGTATTTATTTTTTCCTCAAAGAATAATATATCTCAAGAATTAAGGACTGGAGCAGATGGATATACCGATATTTTGGGTATTGATGGTATATGGGGTAGAGAGCTAAAACACAGAGGGGAACTGGAAAAAGGGATATAAAAAAGTCACCCTCCGCGAGGAGGGTGACTCTTGGATGTAATACCCTTTCAGTTATGAGTAAACCGAAAGACATCATCAGTATATACAAATTAAAATTAAGAGTCAATGGTTTATGCACAGTATGGTAATCTCAATGTTATTCTGTAAAACAGCGCAAAAGAGTCGATTTCCTTTATAATAAAAGGGTTTTAACGTTTCAGTTGAGAAATTGATAAATAAATATGAGCAATTTGTTTATAACTTACATCCAATCAATCTCAAGCAAGTTTTCTCATAAAGAGACAAGCGAGATGGGTTATCGCGCCGATTTTGAAATACTCCTTAAAGGTGTTTTTGAGTCAATTAATGTCAAGCGCATTGATCACGATGCCCGGGCAAAGCAAGGAAACAAACCGGATTTTGTTGTTCTAAAAGGCGATATTCCAATTCTTTATATTGAAGCAAAAGACATTGGCGTTTCTCTGGATAAAATAGAAAAATCAGAGCAGATGGTTCGTTATTTTGGATATTCAAACCTCGTACTTACTGATTATCTTGAGTTTCGTTTTTATAGGAACGGTCTATCTTACGGAGAGCCAATCAAAATCGGAGAATACAACCTTAAAGAAAGAACTTTAAAAGCCATCCCTGAAAATTATGAGCTAGTTGCAAAAACTCTGATTGATTTCGCGCAATCTCACAAAGAGCCGATAAAATCCGGCGCTCACCTTGCTAAAATAATGGGCGGCAAAGCGCAAAGAATCAGAGATAATGTTAGCCAATTTCTTGCTATTGATTCAGACCAAAACAAGGAGCTCGCGCGAGTGTACGATGCGATTAAGAAAATGCTCGTACACGACTTAACGCTTCCGACATTTGCAGATATGTACGCGCAGACGCTTGTTTATGGATTATTTGTTGCTCGTTATTATGACGATTCTTCCGATACTTTTTCTCGCCAAGAAGCACGTGAGCTTGTTCCGGCTTCAAATCCGTTTTTGCAGCACTTTTTTGACCATATTGCGGGACCAAATTTTGATAAGCGTTTGAGTTATATCGTTGACGAATTATGTGAGGTTTTTCAGCACGCCGATACAAAAAAACTCGTTGAAGAATATATGGATGATGCCGACCCCATCATTCACTTCTACGAAGATTTCCTAAAAGAATATGACCCCGAGTTGCGCAAACGAATGGGGGCTTATTACACGCCGCTTCCGGTCGTGAATTTTATCGTCCGTTCGGTTGATCAGATTTTGCGAAAGGATTTCGGGCTTGCGCAAGGACTCGCAGATACTTCTAAATTAGCCGATGGAAAACACAAGGTGCAAATTCTTGATCCGGCGGTCGGCACAGGAACATTCATTAGCGCCACGATCCGAATAATTTACGAACGCTTACTTGCGCAGAAACAGGAGGGGCGTTGGCCGGCATATGTTCACAACGAGCTTCTCCCGCGACTGCACGGCTTTGAGCTGATGATGGCTCCCTATACTATCGCTCACTTGAAATTAAGCTTGGCCTTCAAACAAACCGGCTTTTGGAAATTCCATCGTCGCTTGGGTATCTACCTCACCAACTCTCTTGAACAGTCAGCAAATCAGCAAAATCTTTTATCATTTGGATTTGCCGAAAGCATCGCGGAGGAAGCAAAGCAAGCGGCGGTCATCAAGAATGATACACCGATCATGGTTGTGCTCGGCAATCCACCATACTCCGGAGAATCAAGCAATGCATTTTACTCAGGACACGATGTCTACAAGACAGAGCCAATGGGCGGTAAACTCAAGGAAAAAAATAGTAAGTGGCTGAATGATGACTATGTAAAGTTTATTCGTCTCGCCGAGACTTACATTGAAAAAAATGACGAAGGCATCGCGGCTATGATTACAGCTCACGGCTATCTAGATAACCCAACATTTAGAGGCATGCGTTGGCATTTAATGCAAACTTTTGATGATATTTATTTACTCGACTTGCATGGAAACGCGAACAAAAAGGAGAAAGCGCCTGACGGCGGTGAAGATAAGAATGTATTTGATATCAAAACTGGGGTGGCGATTCTGATTGGTGTTAAGCGCCGAAAAGTGTCGAATGAAAAACTTGCTAAAATTTTTCGTGCCGAGTGTTTCGGCTCGCGAAAAGCAAAATTCAACTTTTTGGACTCTAGCTCTTTCGGTAGTGTTTCTTGGCAGGAAATTATACCAACGGCGCCGAAATACGCATGGATAGAACAAGATGAAAAAGTTCGAGCGGAATATGAGAGGGGATTTTCGTTGAACGAACTCTTTCAGTTGAAAAATACGGGCGTTGTAACGAAGCGAGATAAACTTTGCATCCAAGAATCACCCGAAGCTGTATGGCAGTCGGTTCAAGATTTTCTCGATCTTCCAGAGTCAGAAGTTAGAAGCAAATACAAAATACCCGCTGATGTTCGCGATTGGAAATACGACTGGGCGAAGCAGGATTTACTGAAAAGTGGCCCTTCTGAAAAAAACATCGTGCCGATTAGTTACCGTCCGTTTGATACTCGGTTTATATACTATACAGGACGTGCGCGTGGTTTTGTGGGGTGGCCGGTCGAGAGGATAGGCCGACATTACGTGACTAGAGAGAACGTCGGGTTTCTCATTACCAAAGCACTCCGAGACGCGGATTACCATCACGTTTTCGCAACCCGCACAATCTCTGAGGTCATCTTTTTGTCCGGCATCACGGCGTCCAATGCAATAAATATGCCGCTTTACCTGTATATGGATGACGGCTCTCGTGCGCCGAATCTCAAGAAAGAAATTGTTGCTGAAATAGAAAAAACTGTTGGCAAAGTCACGCCTGAGGATATTTTTGATTATATTTACGCAGTTTTGCACTCGCCGATATACAGAGAAAAATATAAAGAATTTCTCAAAATAGATTTTCCGCGCGTGCCGTATCCGAAAGATAAAAAACAATTTGACGCGCTAGTCGCGCTAGGGCGCGAGCTCCGGGAAATTCATTTGCTTGAATCTCCAAAAGTTGGCCAATTCATCACAACCTATCCAGTTTCCGGTTCCGATACTGTTGAAAAAATCTCATATGAAGATGGCAAGGTATTTATCAACTTAGAGCAATATTTTGGTGATGTTCCGGAGATAGCATGGAATTTCTTTATCGGCGGCTACCAGCCTGCCCAAAAATGGCTCAAAGACCGCAAAGGCCGCACGCTTTCAAATTCCGATATTGAGCACTATCAGAAAATTATCGTTGCCCTTATCGAAACTAATAGAATTATGAAAGAAATAGACAAAGTATGAATTTTCTAGGATATTTTTTACAATACACTGCTGATTATTTCTTAAAAATAGATGGGGTGGTTGCCCTCGTTGTTGGCTATTTATTTGCACGATGGAAATTTAAATTTGAGTCAATACATGAAAGGAGATTAGAAGTAATAGAGGAGGCGTATTCTAAATTAAAATTGGTAAACCGTTCTTTCCGATCGCTGACCGCTCCATTGCAAGAAGTTGGTGATTTGAGCGAGAGCGAGAAGGAAAAAGATTTTGTCAGCAAAGCAAATGACATGTTTATTTATCTTGACACAAAGAAACTGTTTTTTAGTAGCGAGGAGCAAAAGAATATAGATATAATAACGAATAAGTTTTTTGAAACATGGAATAGTTACCGTTATAAAAATGATATTAAAAACGACCCAGGTTCACAAAAAGAAATAACGCGCTTATATAAAGAAATTTGGGACTCCACAAGTAAGGAAATGCCCGGGCTGATTTTATCGTTAGAAAAAATATTTAAGAAAGCGCTTGGACTGAAATAACTAAAAACACAATATGAAGGTAATGTTTTTAGATGAATCAGGTGGTCATAGTTTGATCAAAATCGACGAGCAATTTAAAGTATCACTCAATACACTCGGCATTCCCAATGAAATATATATCTATCCAGGCGTGGGGCATGCATTTGCCAACCCCTCCGGCGCAAACTATGCTCCGAAAGAAACGATGGACGCATGGGAAAAAACGCTTACATTCCTAAAAACGCATTTGCGATAGGGTACCGCGATTGCTCATTTATATCCTCATAACCGTGAAAACAGGTACTTTTTTAGCGTTTTTCACGGTTATGTTGACTTTACGGATATTATTGTATATAATCATATATATCTGAAAATATATGTTAGAGAATAGATTGAACAAAAGAATAAAACTTTCCAATAAGATCCTTTTGAAAATCGCAGAGATAGACGAGCTGAAAGGAAAGTGGAGTGGTTCACTTGCTTTAAATCCGCGCATTTTGGGGCAGTTAAAGCGTTCTGTGATCATCACAAGCACGGGTTCTTCAACGCGTATTGAGGGCGCGCGAATGACCGATAAAGATGTTGATCGGTTTTTGCGAGGATTAAATCAGAATGCTCCAAAAGGGCGAGACGAAGAAGAGGTTGCGGGATACGCCGATATTCTCGGAAGAATTTTTGATCATTATGATTCACTGAAAATAACAGAGGGCGGAATACTGCACCTGCATGATCTTATGCTGAAGTTTTCTAAAAAAGACGAGCGCCATAGGGGAAAGTATAAGATACAGGACAATACGGTAGCGATCGTGGAAAAAGGAGAGGTCAAGAAGATCCTTTTTAATCCAACGCCGCCATGGCTTGTAAAAAAAGAAATGGACGATGTGCTGTCGTGGGTGAAGGAAAATACAGAGAAAAAAGATATTCATCCGCTTGTTGTCATTTCAAATTTTATTTTTGAATTTCTTGCGATACATCCGTTTGAAGATGGAAACGGGCGTCTTTCGCGCGCATTAATAAATCTTATGCTCTTACAGCAAGGATATGCATTTGTCCCGTATGTATCACTGGAAGAGATCATTGAAAGCAGACAGTCGGAATATTATATCTCATTGAGAGAAACGCAAAAAAATCATAAAACCGATAATGAAAATATAGAACCATGGCTGTTGTTTTTTTTGGATTGCGTGCTTACACAAACAAAACAAGCATTAAAGCTTCTTTTAGGGAATGATCCTGTTAAACTTCTTTCTGAAATGCAAAAGCAAATTTATGATCAGTTTATTTCAGATAGCGAATTAAGCGCATCAGAGATACAGCGGGTAACGCATATTTCACTTGCAACAGTAAAACAAGCATTATCGCGATTAGTGGAGCATGGGCTCATTGAGCGGCTAGGACAGGGTCGCTCTACACGATATAAGCGTCATCATAGTGTTTTATAGTATTATCCGTTTATTTTTGAGGTGATGATTTTCCTCGGGAGGTTTGATGTGGGATGAGCTGTATAACTGTTTTAGACGGTAAGTATGTGCAAAAAATACACATAGTAAATTTAATAAGGCACTTGTTTGAGGCCCACAGTGCTCCCATAGTGCGACGGGAAAGCGCGCACTAGAAATATGTCTTAGGAATCTTTCAATGTTGCTGTATAATGGCGGGTATATGCAGCGGTACATTATATTGCACGATAAAAAAGTTGATTATACCCTGCGCACAAGCAGGCGGGCGCGGAGGATGCGCCTTTCGGTGGGCTGCGACGGGTCCGTCGTGGTGACGACGCCGTTTGGGTTTGCGGAGTCTGTTGCGGAACGGTTCATCCGCGAAAAGGCGCGATGGCTTTTTGCCAAGATCTCTTTTTTTAAACAATTTGAGGGGCGGGTTATCGTGCGCCATACCAAAGCCGATTATGCGAAATACAAAAAAGACGCGCATGCGTTTGCCTGTGCACGCGTGGACCATTTCAATGCGATGTATGGGTTTCGGTTTAACCGGATAACTATTAGAAATCAGAAGACGCGCTGGGGGAGTTGTTCACGGAACAGGAATCTGAATTTTAATTATAAGATAGCATTGTTACCCCAGCGACTCACCGACTATATCATCGTGCATGAATTGTGCCATCTCGGAGAATTCAATCATTCAAGAAAGTTTTGGGCACTTGTAGCGCAGGCAATGCCCGACCATGCCGAGCTGAGAAAGGAATTAAAAAGGAACAGGATCATGTTTCAATAAAAAATTGGCCGTTTGATCAGATTGTTTATTGATGCCTTATGTTGCTATACTAAAGTCATCTCAGAAAAGCTATTTAAAAGAAACAATGAGGGGAAAGCAGAAGAAAATTGTTAACACAGGGATCATCGGTATCGCTTCGACGGGTACGGGGTATGTGACCTCTGCCGGGTTCGATGCGGATATCCTTATCGAACCGCATTTTCTCAACACCGCGCTGAACGGCGACGAGGTGGAATTTGCCGTGTTTCCCCAAACGAGCAAAGAAAAGATGACCGGTGAGATAACACGGGTGTTGCGGAGGGCAAAAGCGGAATTCGTGGGAACCGTGGACAAAGGAAAAGAAGGAACTTTGTGTTTTGTCGTCCCCGATGACAAGAAAATGTATACGGACATTCTCATTTTACCCGCCGAGTCAAAACGCATACACGACAACGTGAAGGTGCTGGTGCGGATCGTGCGGTGGAATGACCCGCGAAAAAACCCGGAAGGCAAAATTGTGAAAGTGCTCGGAAAAAAAGGAGACAATAACGTGGAGATGGAATCCATTGTGCTTGAAAAAGGGTTTCAGATGGGCTTCCCGCACAGGGTTGAGCGTGAGGCTGAGGCGCTCGAAAAAAGCTCAAAACCGATACCGCACAAAGATGTCGAACAGAGGCGAGATTTTAGGGAGGCCACCACATTTACCATTGACCCAGCCGATGCGAAAGATTTTGACGACGCGCTTTCGCTTCACGCCGTTGGCGAGAATATGTTTGAGATAGGCGTGCATATCGCCGATGTGTCGCATTATGTCAGAGAGGGAAGCGAGCTTGATGCGGAGGCGATACGTCGTGGCGTCTCCATGTATCTTGTGGACAGGACCATTCCGATGTTGCCGGAGGTTTTGTCGAACGATATGTGCAGTTTGAATCCTCGCGAGGATAAATTGACGTTTTCGGCCGTGATGACGATGTCTGGGGACGGACATATCAAAAAAGTGTGGCTGGGGAGGACTATCATCAATTCAAACAAACGATTTACATACGAAGAAGCGCAAAAAACGCTGGATGCAAAGACCGGCGAATATTATCTTGAATTGCATCGGCTGAATACGCTGGCGAAGCTATTGAGAAAAAAGAGAATGGAGGGGGGCGCGGTGGATTTTGAAAAAGAGGAAGTGAAATTCAAGCTCGATGCGAAGGGGAAGCCCGTGAGCATCGAGGAAAAGCCGATACTCGATGCGCACAAGCTCGTGGAGGAGTTTATGATCTTGGCCAATAAGGAAGTGGCAACGTATTTAAGCAGGGAAATAAAGCGGATAAATAGGGGGGCTTCGATCTACCGTACGCACGATGTGCCGAAAAAAGAAGCCGTACAAGAGCTTTTGTTTTTCTTGCGGATGATGGGGCATGAGATAATGACCGAAGGAAAAAGCATTTCATCGAAAGAATTGAACGAGATATTCAAAAAGATAAAAGGCATGCCGGAGGAGTCGCTGGTGAAGACTGTCGCGATGCGGTCTATGGCAAAAGCGGTGTATTCCATTAAAAATATCGGGCATTACGGGCTTGCCCTCGAACATTACACGCATTTCACGTCGCCCATCAGGCGATATGCCGATATCTTGGTGCACCGCATATTGCAAAAGCACTTGCATGGCGGGCATCTTGGCAAGCAGGAGGCCGCGCGATACCACAGCGTTGCGGAGGCGTTATCGCAGAGGGAGGTTGACGCCGCCGACGCAGAACGATCGTCCATCGCATACAAGCAGGTGGAATATATGCTTGAGAGAGTCGGGGGCGTGTACGAGGGGGTAATTTCCGGCATCACGAATTGGGGAGTGTATGTGGAGGAGTCGCGCACGAAGGCAAGCGGCATGGTGAAATTCAAAGATATGAAAGACGATATGTATATTTTCAATAAAGAAACATATTCTCTTGTGGGAAAAAGAACCAAGAAGAAATATTCCATCGGAGACGAAGTGAAAATAAAAGTCGTCGGCGGCGACCTGGAAAGAAAAACCTTGGATTATATATTTGCGTAATGGATGCTATGCCGGAAATCATAGTGTGCTCTTCGTGCCAGGCGGTTGCTCCTGCTGAAGCGAACTTTTGCGCGCAGTGCGGGAAAAAGTTAAAAAATGCTCCGCTTTCAACGTCGGTCGGAAAGCAGATATTTATTTATCTGGTGAGTTTTTTTCTTGCGCCATTTGGGCTCGGATACGCATTCATATATCTGAAACAGCCCGATGCAAAAGCGCGGACGATCGGGGCCGTTTCGTTGGCGCTGACAGCGTGTGCGATCGTCGCGGTGATCTGGATCGCGACGGCATTCATGAAGTCGCTGTACGGACAATTCAACACCCTTAATTTTTGAGCGTAGCGCGCTGTATCGGCATGCATCTCGGTTTCTGAAAAAGAAAAACAGGGCGGCGAAAATGCCACCCTGTTTTTTATCGGGAAAGAACCGGGAACGGACCAAAGGAGAGGTATTTGTCGACGCAGGAAATGAATTTTTTCATAGCGCGCTGTGCGGCGGCCTGCTCTTGCTCCTTCACTTCTATTTCAATGGCGAAGTTGTAGGTGTGGTTGCCGGTGTGAACGGAGTGGATCTGAATAAGATTCAGTCCTTCCCTTTCAAATGGCTGAAGTGATCTTACCAATGCGCCCGGCGTGTGCGGCACCTTGTAGGTGATGAGCATGCGATTTTGTTTTCCGGGCGATATCGGGTGCGTCGAGGGCGCGATGAGGAAAAACGTCGTTATTGCCTCTCGGTCTTCGAATGCGCCGTGTACAATGGATAGGCCATACTTCTTTGCGGCCGAGCGCGGACCGAGCGCGGCGCAGCCGGCGTAATCGTTATTTTCAGCGATACGCCTGGTAGCTTCGCCGTTACTTTCCGCATTTGCTGTTGTCGCTCCCAGCAGGGCGATCCTTTTTGCGCATGCGCCGAGTGCCTTGGGATGCGCAATGATCGTGGTGATGTTGCCCGGAGAAACTCCGGGACGAACCATGAGGCAGAAATGAAGCCGCAGGCGGATCGCTCCGACTATGCGAAACGGACAATCATCCGTTTTTGCATATGCTTTGAGCAGATCAATGAAAGATTCGAGCGGCTCTGCCACCCTGCCTTCCGCCAATGTTTCCATGGCGATGGTGCCGTATCCGCCGTGATGCGCGATAAGCGCCAGGACATCTCCGTTTGACGATGCCGGTATATATCGCACGCGCCTTTGATCGGTGATCGGCGGCGCATCGAATATTTTCGCAAGGATGCGGTATGCATTATGCGAGAATGTTGCCCCACAAGGGCCAAGAAATGTGACGGTGTACATGTTCCCCCTCCTTTTTATAGTGTGTTGTCAATGTGCCGTATATCAAACAAAAAAGCCGCTTCCCGAAGGGGGAGAGCGGCTTTTGTGAAAAATATGTGTGCGCTACACCACCCTTCGGTTTTCCGAGGCAAAAGGAATAAACCAGAAAAATGATGATGTGTGCTGTTACTCTATACTATGCGGTATATTTTTGCAATAGCCGTTTGCGCAATGCGCAGGCGCCGATATGGTTGATTTTTCCGTGAAAAAGCGGTATAATTTGCGGCTAGTATGAAGCGAGGTCAAAACATTTCATCACGTGCTGTATTTACCGCATTTTGGCGGGGCATTTCGCCGTATAAATGGCCGTTTTTTGTCAGTATTTTCGGTTTTATCGTGGGAATGACGGTGAATGTGTTCGTGCCGATCTTATACAAGGAATTTTTCGATGTATTAAGCACAAGCATTGATAAAGGCATTGCGGTTCCATCGCTCGTGCGCATCGTGGTGTATGTTGCGGCGCTGCACGGGTTGAGTTTTGTGTTATATCGGGGAGGCCTGTTTTTGTATAACACGTCCACCTCAAAGATCATGGCGCGCCTGCGGCAAGACGCATTCAATTATATGATGCTCCATTCGTATGGGTTTTTCGCGAGCAATTTTACCGGGAGTTTGGTGCAAAGGGTGAACCGGTTCAGCCGGTCGTTTGAGCGCATTGCCGATACGATAGCATTCAATGTTATTTCGCTTGTTATTGCGGTTGTCGGTGCTATTGCGGTGACGCTGGTGGTGGTGCCGGCCATTGCGCTGATCATCGTGCTCTGGATCGCCATTTTCGTGCCGTTTCATATTTTGTTTGCCCGGTGGAAGCAAAAATATGATGTGCTTGTCGCGGCGGCGGATTCAAAAACGACCGGCGTGCTCGCCGACAGCATCACCAATCAGAACGCGATAACGCTGTTTACCGGGTATCAGCACGAGGTGGATTATTTTAAAACGGTAACGGAGGACCAAGCAAAAAGGGCGCGTTTTTCATGGAACCTGGGCGCCGGGGTGGAAATGGTGCAGATGCTTTTGGTGTATGCGGTGGAGTTCGCGGTGTTTTATTATGCTATTTTCTTTTGGCAAAAAGGAGAGATCACGATCGGTGTGTTCGTGCTTGCACAGGCGTATATCATCGGCTTGTCACAGCAGTTGTGGGGCATCAGCAGGGTCATGCGCGATTTTTATGAAGGTATGGCGGATTCGCGGGAAATGGTAGATATTTTTTCATTGCCCTATGAGGTGAAGGATACGCCGCATGCGGCGCCGCTCGTTGTCTCATCCGGCGCGATCGCGTTTAAGAACGTATCGTTCAATTTCAACGAAACGCGGACGGTGCTTCATGATATCACTACGGATATTCAGGCGGGCGAGAAGATCGCGCTCGTGGGGCCGTCGGGCGCGGGGAAGACGACGTTCATCCGGCTCATTTTGCGCATGTATGATCCTACGAAAGGCGCGATATCTATCGACGGGCAGGATATAAAAACAGTGACGCAGGAAAGCTTGCACGCGCATGTGAGTTTGGTGCCGCAGGATCCGGTGCTGTTTCACCGAACGCTGATGGAAAATATCCGCTACGGCAGGCGCGATGCGACAGATGAAGAAGTGATGCGCGCGGCGAAGCTTGCGCACTGCGACGAGTTCATCGACCAATTGCCGGAAAAATACGGAACGTTCGTGGGCGAGCGCGGCATTAAATTGTCGGGCGGGGAGCGCCAGCGCGTTGCCATTGCCCGCGCTATTTTGAAGAACGCGCCGATCCTTATTTTGGATGAAGCGACATCGTCACTTGATTCTCATTCAGAATCTCTTATTCAAGACGCACTCGATACGCTTATGCGCAGATGCACGACCATTGTCATCGCGCACCGGCTTTCGACGATCAGAAAGATGGACCGTATTGTGGTCATGGAGCACGGCACGATCCGTGAAGAGGGAACGCATGACGAGCTCATAAAGAAAGAAGGAAGCTTGTATCAGAAACTCTGGCAGCTCCAAGTAAGCGGTTTCATGCAGGAAGAAGGCGAGGAATAGTTTTATTTTTATGGCGGCGGTGTAGTATGCTATTACTATGATAAAACTGTTTCACGAGATGGCAGGGTCAAAAAAGATCGTGGTGTATGTGCCGCTTCCGCATGCGGATGCGGTGCGCGCGGCGATCGGCGAAGCGGGCGGCGGAAAATTGGGTAATTATTCGCTGTGCAGTTTTTCGGTGCGCGGTATGGGGCGGTTCCGGCCTGATGCGGGAGCGAACCCGCACATCGGAGAGGTCGGAAGGATCAAACAGGTGGAAGAAGAACGCATCGAAGTGACATGCGCACCTGACGTGATAGGGAAGGTGATCGCCGCTATTAAAGCAGCGCACCCCTACGAAGAGATAGCGATGGATGTGTACGCGCTTGAAAATTGGTAATGCGAAAGAGTAAGCCAGATCATTTCGTCTATATCCTTACATGCGCCGATGACACGCTGTATGTCGGTTCGACCAATGATCTGGCAAAGCGGGTTCTCCAGCACAACACCGCAAAGGCGGGTGCGCATTATACGAAGATCCGGCGGCCGGTGACGCTCGCGTATTCTGAAACGGTGAAAACGCTTTTGCAAGCGCGCCGGCGAGAAGCTGAGATTAAACGCTGGCCCAGAGAAAAGAAAATTGCGCTGATAAAGTCCGGCGCATAACCCTTTCTTTTTTGAGAGAAAGTGTGTTAGTATGTGGGCTTACTAGATACATATGTACTGAAAATCCCGCTTTTTTGCGGGATTGTAACTCTGCTTCGTTATGGCTCAAAATGAAATCATTATCAGATTTGACGAGGTGTCCTTTGAATACGGACACACCAAGCCCATTTTACATGAGGTGAGTTTTTCGGTGCGCCGGGGGATGAAGATCGCGCTTATGGGGCAGAATGGCGCGGGTAAAAGCACCCTCTTTTCTTTGATAACAAGGGAGGCGAGGCCGGAATCGGGGAAGGTGAGCATTGATGCGGGACTTTCCATCGCGACCGCGCGCCAGGTCATTCCGCGCGACCAATTGGATCTGACGGTGCGGGAATTCTTTGAAAAATGCTTTCCAAAGAAAGTATATGACATCGATCCGCGGATCGATGCGGTGCTCGAGGTGGTGCATCTTTCCGCGCCTCACGAGAGGACTATCAAGTCATTTTCGGGCGGCCAGCAGGCGCGCTTGTTACTTGCGTCCGCGCTCATTCAGGATCCTGATATTTTACTGCTCGATGAGCCGACCAATAACTTGGACAAGGCGGGCATCGCGCATCTCACGGATTTTCTTAAAAAATATCAAAAGACGGTCATCGTCATTTCGCATGATGCCGGATTTTTAAATGCATTTACCGACGGCGTTTTGTATCTCGATGTGTTCACCAAAAAGATCGAGTATTATGCGGGGAATTATCTTGATGTGGTGAAAGATATATCCGCGCGCATAGAAAAAGAGAACAGTAAGAACGCCCAGCTTGCAAAAGAGATCCAGGAGAATAAGGATAAGGCGAATTTTTTCGCGCAAAAAGGAGGAGGGATGCGCATGGTGGCAAAGCGCATGCGTGAAAAAGCGGATGCGCTCGAAGAAGAGAAAGTGGACGTGCGAAGAGAAGATAAAACGATCCGTCCGTTTCACATACCCATGCAGCAGGACTTGATGGGAGAGATCATTCGCATCACCTCGTTCACCACGTTAAAAAATCATAAACCCATAACGCATAAGGCAAAAATCTCATTGAAGAAAAATGAGCATTTGTTGCTTTCCGGCCCCAACGGTATCGGCAAAAGCACACTGCTTGAGGTTATCGCGAAAGGCACGTCTCCAAGGGTGACCGTGGCGCCCGATGTAAAGATCGGGTATTACCGGCAGGATTTTTCCACGCTTAATTTTGACGATACGGTGTACGATTCGCTTTTATCTGTAATGCAAAAGCAGGACGAGCATGAAATGCGCTCGGTTGCCGCCGGTTTTCTTATCACGGCAGACGCTATGCGTACGAAGATCGGAAGCTTATCGGAGGGGCAGAAAGGACTGGTCGCGTTTGCGCGGCTCGTGCTGCAAAAGCCGGGACTTCTCATTTTTGATGAGCCGACCAATCATATCAATTTCCGCCATATCCCACTCATCGCCGAGGCGCTTAATACGTATCAGGGCGCAATGATCCTCGTGAGCCATGTGCCGTCATTCGTAAAAAAGATCCGCATCGACGAAACACTTGATCTGGAGGCGCTATAGGATAATCGTCATAATCATACAAAAACCCCGCTGATCGAGCGGAGTTTTTTGTTAGTCCTTTTTTATCGTCAGGCCGAGTTCTTTGAGTTGTTTTTGGTCAATTTCTGCCGGGGCGTTCATCATCGGGTCTTTTCCTTCGCCGGTCTTGGCAAATGCAATGACCTCGCGGATGTTTGGTTCGTTCTGTAAGATCATCACAAGCCGGTCGATGCCGGGCGCGAACCCGCCGTGCGGCGGCGTGCCGTATTTGAACGCTTCGATCATGTGGCCGAATTTTTTCTCCTGATCTTCTTTGCTGATATTGAGCAGTTCAAACACCTTTTGCTGGATATTCGCCTTATGGATGCGGATACTGCCCGAGCTTAATTCATATCCGTTGAGCACGAGGTCGTATGAATTTGCGCGAATGGAGTAGAGGTCTTCGCCTTTCATGAGTTTAGGCATGTCTTCTTCTTTCGCTGAACAGAATGGATGATGCGCGGCGACGATATTCCCTTCTTTGTCTTTTTCAAACATCGGGAAATCAAGCACCCATGCGAATGCAAGCTCATGAGGGTCTTCCTTGTTCGTTCTCATATCCGGCTTGTCGGAGCCGTATCGTTTCATCGATTCCGCGTATGTGAGCCGCGGGAAAGGGGTCTGCGAAATTTTCTTTTCAGGAAAAAGCATCGTCACAAGCTCAATGAACATTGTTTCGGTGTACGCGAGAATATCTTCCTGCGTGACGAAAGACATTTCGTAATCAAGCTGGGTGAATTCGGGCTGACGGTCGCCGCGAGTGTCTTCATCGCGGAAACATCGCGCGATCTGGAAATATTTTTCAAACCCCGCGACCATGCACAGTTGTTTGAATTGTTGGGGCGATTGGGGGAGTACGTAAAATTTCCCTTTTTCCAGCCGCGATGGCACGACATATTCTCGAGAACCCTCGGGCGTACCTTTCATCATGATCGGCGTTTCTATTTCCACGAACCCGTTTTTATGCATGTAGTCCCTGAAAAACGAGATGATTGTGTCTCTCGTTCTGATATTGTTTTGCATTCGCGGCCGCCGGAGGTCGAGGTAGCGGTACTTAAGCCGTGTTTCTTCATTGATATCTCTGCCGTCTGACTGGATATCGAATGGCGGGGTCTGCGCTTCATTGAGTACGACGACAGAAAGGAGCTCCAGCTCTATGGTGCCATTCTGCTCGTCTTTATTGACCATCCTTTCGGGCCGGGCATTCACTGTTCCCGTTACCTCGATGACCCATTCCGGGCGGATGGTGCCGGCGATACGGTGTGCGTCAGTATGGTTTGGCAGAGCAACCATTTGCACCATACCGGTCGCGTCGCGCAGGTCGATGAAGATAAGCTTGCCGTGGTCGCGGCGGATATTGACCCAGCCGTCAAGCCGTACGACCTCGCCGATCTTTTCTTTGAGGTCTTTGATATATGTCCGTTCCATGCGGGAAATCATAGCATAGAATCCGTCACGTGAATAGCTCCTGCTTCGCGTAAAAGATCATCCTCAAATGCGATGATGCCGTTCACATCTTTTGAGTATTTCGAGACGTCGGGGAAATCAAGCGCTACGATCTTTTTGTAGACGGCGTTGATGAGTGCGCGCGTACGCTCGACCTCTTTTTGCGTGATAACGAGCGGGAGGTCTATCATTTTCCCGCGATACGGTTCGAGGAATTCCACTACACCCTTGTTGACGGTGTATTTCCCGCCGAAATCGCGCGAATGTTCCACGAGTAATTTATAAAACACAAGCTGGCGTTTATATCCGTATAGTTTTTTCTTTTCGTATACGCCTTCGCCCTCCCATTCATCTGCGGGGTTGCCAGTTTTGAAATCATGCACTTCGATCTCGCGGGTATTTTCCAGAAAGACCATTTTATCGAGCTTGCCGGTAAGATGCGCGTCACCCACTAGCACGCCTTGATTCTTGAAATTCATTTCGATCATATCGCTTTCCCTCCACTGTTCTTTTTTTGCCGCGTAGAATTTCGCGAGTGCATCGGTGCCCTTTTCGCTGTACATCGTAAAGTCCTCCGGCGCGAGCCGTTCTTTTTCAAGCGCATAGGTGAACCACAGGATGAGCTGCTCGGTGGATGGAAGCGTTTTTTCGTGCTTAAAATGCGCGTAGAGGAGTTCTATCGCCTTGTGCATTGCCGAGCCGTAGGAGCCGGAAGGGGATTTTGCGTGCGGGAAACGGAGAAGATTTTGTTCCAGAAACATTTGCGGGCCTCCGCCTACGACATCAAGGAAGTTGTTTATATGCGTGACGCTCATTTGGTAATTTTCCACGAGCGTGCCCAGAAGCGCTTTTTCGTCAGTAAGAAACGGCGCGCGATTGTACTGTTCCCAATGCGCAGAAAGTATCGCGGTCGGTTCGGGCAGTTCATCGTCGTGAACGGATTCGGCCATGAGCGCGGCGCGTACGCTCTCCTTTATTTCTCCGTCCGCTTCGGGAGTGAGAAAACGCAAACGCAACGAGTCCTTTCCGGTATCGGTCTTTTCATATGAGGTGAGATAAAGACCGTGCTTTGCGCGCGTCAGCGCGACGTAGAACAACCGAAGCTGGTCGTCGAGCGTGTCCCCGGCAGGCGCGATAGGAAGATTTGCCGGAAAGGGAAGCATCGAGCCCCGCGGCGACCCCGCCCACACACTGTCCTGGCAGCTCATCACGAACACCGTATCGAATTCGAGCCCCTTTGCCTTATGCGCGCTTAAACAGTGCACTGCGTTTTGCGCCGCCATGAACGCGCTCTGGTCGGTGATAGGGATGTTGTTCTTTGCATGCATATCAACGAACGCGACGAGGTCGTCGATCTTGATGTACCGTCCATGTTTGTATTCGCGGAGCGCGCTCACAAAAACCTGAAGCGCCGAAAGAAAGGCAAGATATTCCGCTTTGTGATGCTCGAATTTCTCCGCGTTGAAATAGTAGGCGCGGAAAGGGCTCACAAAGGATGGGTGTGCGCTCGGCTCATGTGAGCCGATGATCGCATCAAGCACGTATTCCGCCGGTTCGTGCTGCGCGCGCGTTGCGAGGTCGAGAAAAAAGCAGGCGATCGTGCGAAAGCGCGCATCAGTGTGATTCAGCATGACCCCGAGCCATGGGGTTTTCGCCGTAGCCGCCGCTGAAAGCTCCCATATCGTTTTTCGGTCGAGCCCCCAGAATGGGAAGCTTAATATCTCGGGGAGATATTCATCCGCTTCGCTTTTGTTTTTGCGCGAAAGTGTGCAGATAAATCGCGCGATCTGGATGAGCTGGTAAATGTGCGGCTCAAGCAGTACGTTGCGCTGGCGCTCATACGCGACGGGGATGCCAAGCGCGCTTAAGTGCGAGAGGATCGATTGGAGGTCTTTGTGCTGGCGCGCGATGATGGCGATGTCGTCGGGGTTTTTGCCGCCCGCTATAAGCTTTTTTATCTCTTGCGCGATCCAGTGGCATTCGTGCGCGTGGGAGGGGAATGAGCGGCTTGTTATTTTTCCTTCTTCCATATCTTTTCCGGCCGCGACGAGGTCTTTGCGAAGCCCTTCGACGAGCCGTTCGAGCCGCTCGGTACCTTTCAGTATGACATGGCGGGCAAGATCGAGAATATCCTGACGCGAACGGTAGTTGTGCGTAAGCGTGATGATCGCCGGATTTTCAAAACGGCCGCGAAACTCAAGAATATTGGAGATCTCCGCGCCCTGGAATTTGTAGACCGCCTGATCGTCATCTCCCACCACCATGATGTTCGGCTTTCCTTCGTGCGCTTCCGCGTCGGTCAGGAATTCAAGCAGGCGCATCTGCGCGTCGTTGGTGTCTTGGAATTCATCGACAAGGATGTATTGGTAACGTTCCTGAAGCTCGTAGCGGAGCGCGTTGTTGTGTTTGAGCGCTGAAAGCACATCAAGGAGCATGTCGTCGAAATCGTAGTAGCCGCGCGCGTGCATGCGCGCGATATACTCCTGATACACGCCCGCAAGCGCCAGGAGCTTGTCTTGATACAGCGTATTTTTAAACACGCGAGCGCCGTTTTCGTCCTTTTTCACCCATTCCGTTTTCCATGCGGATATCGGCGCGGTCTTATCTTCGTTTTCGGCGCGGTTAAGCGCATCGGTCAGCGATCGCACAAGCGCGTGTCCGAGCGGTACATATCCTTTTATCGGAAGCTCCTGCGTGAGTGATGCGCACCACACCGCGAATTCGCGGAGCGAGGGAAGCTGTTTCATGCTCAAACGCGCCTCAAATATCCCGATGCGTTCATTAATAGCCGCAAGCACCGCCGAATTTGACCGTATGATCGCGGTAAAGTCATCGGGAGTGATACCTGCTTTTTTGAGTTGGCCGATCGCGCGCTGTGCGGAGTCAAGGTAGGTGAATCCTTGTTCGGGATGCTCTTTGCGCAGCGGGTTGTCGTGAGGGAGCTCTTTGAATATCGTTTCGAGTATCTCGATCTGCGTGAGTTCGTCGGCAGGGGAGAATGAAGCGCCTTCATAGAAATATTCAGGGTAGCGGCCGATGATATCCGCGCTGAAACTATGGAACGTATTGATAACGACGCGGTATGCATCGCGGCCGATGAGTCCCGCAAGCCGGGTGCGCATATTCACCGCCGCAGAATCGGTGAATGTAAGGCACAGTATGCTTGAGGGGTGCGTGTCTGTCTTTTTGAGTATATTTGCCACCCGCAAGCTTAGGATCTCGGTCTTGCCGCTTCCCGGGCCGGCGATGACAAGGACCGGCCCATCGATCGCTTCGACGGCCTGCTTTTGCTGTGCATTCAGTTTTTTGAATCGCTCTTCAAAATGAGGCATGGCAATGTGTAAATGTTCGCACAAACTACAGCGCTTGTCTATTCGTGTTGTATCTGGTACTTTGGTATCCCAGTAATACAACTTCGATTGCCCAAAGGGCAGAAAACGTTTATTATTTCACGATAGAAACAGTGAGTCAGGAGGTGCCAGTATTTCAGAAGATGACCCACTTCATTATCGAAGTTGATATACTGGGTATACTTACTATGTATATTTTTAGTTGAAAGGCTGTCACTCGTAATTCCTTCTTTTATCTTAACGGAAGAGCAGCCCTTCATTAATTATTTATATACATGGGCGTGAGCGGATTAAAGAAGGAATTACGAGTGACAGCCAAGCAAAACAATTTTATTATCACATTTCACATATGCTTATCGATGATGTCACCATTAAAATAAAAGCGGGGGACGGCGGGCGAGGGTCCGTATCGTTCAACAAAAATCTCATGGCGCTCGGGCCTGCCGGGGGTGATGGCGGCAACGGCGGCAGTGTGTATTTTGAAGGCATTTCCGATCTCAATGGGCTCGCGCAATTCAGGCACAAGAAAGAATTCTTCATGAAGCACGGCGAGCACGGGAGGGGGCAGTTCAAAGACGGCGCTGATGGAGAAGATCTCATTCTCAAGGTGCCGGTGGGAACGGTTATGTATACTGTCGAGACGGGGGAGGCGCGCGAGATCATGCATACGCGCGAGAGGATCCTGGCGGCAAGGGGCGGGCTTGGCGGACGGGGAAATTTTAAATTCCGGTCGCCGACCAACACAAGTCCGCGGCAGTTTCAGACAGGTACGCCGGGCGAGGCATTTACGATCCGGCTTGAGCTTAAACTTATCGCTGATGTGGGGCTCATCGGCATGCCCAACGCGGGCAAATCAAGTTTGCTCAACGAGCTTACCGGCGCAAAGAGTAAAGTGGCGAATTACCCGTTCACGACGCTTGAGCCGAGTTTAGGCGTATATTACGAGCTTATTTTGGCTGATATTCCCGGGCTCATTGAAGGCGCATCGGGCGGCAAGGGACTTGGGGTGAAATTCCTCCAGCACATCGAACGGACAAAGACCTTGTTTCATCTTATCTCTGCAGAATCGGAAGACCCCGCGAAGGATTATGCGGTCATCAGGAAAGAGCTTGAAACATACAGCAAGGAGCTTGCGTCGAAACCCGAGTATGTTTTTTTGAGCAAAAGCGATATGGCCGCTCCCGCAGAAATAAAAACAAAAATTGCAGCGCTCAAAAAACTCAACAAAAACACCATTGCGATATCCATCCATGACGAAGAAGCGCTTGAGAACGTCACCGTGATCCTCAATAAAATAAAGAAGGAGAAATAAAATATGGGGGTTATCCTCGATTTTATCAAGCACAGAAAAACAGCCTCGGCGGCGGTTCTTGCTCTCGCGGTCGTCGTGTTCTGGTTTTCCGTAACGCTGCAGGATGTTTTTTATGCCGCGGTTTTTTTGCCGAGGCGTACGCGGGGGAACACCCGACGCTGGGCATTTTCGTGTTCATGGCGCTTGCCGGGGTGTCGGCAATGCTTTCACCGTTTAGCAGTGTGCCGTTTGTCCCTGTGGCGATCATGCTGTGGGGAAGCGCATGGACGATCGTGTTTCTCGCAGCGGGGTGGCTCGGCGGGCATGTTATTACGTACGCGCTGGGGTATTTTGCGGGGTACCCTGTCGCAAAAAAATTTGTTGCATTTGAAAAGATAGAGCAATATTCGCACAAATTCTCTAAAAAATCGGAATTTCTTCTGGTGCTGTTGTTCCGCCTTGCGATGCCCGCCGAAGTGCCCGGGTATGTGCTTGGCACGGTGCGATACGGCTTTGCGAAGTATTTCCTCGCTACATTCATTGCGGAGTTCCCGTTTGCGATCGTTACGGTGTATGCGAGCGAAGCGCTTATCGACAGAAAACCGTTGATCTTGGTTGGCGCGGTCACGAGCGGCATCGCGTTCATTTCAGTCGCGCTTTATTTTTTCAAAAAGCAGATCGGCAAAAAAGAGGTCAACCCCCGCACTCATGCATAAGCGTGGGGGTTGACGCCGCACAGTGGGAGCAGTAGCATGAAATCATACATTTCCTACTTGTAGGATTTAGCCACAGCATCATGAAGACCAGTCAAACCAAAAAGAAGCATTTCTTCGGGACCTCTACGATCGGCGAGAAAGGGCAGGTGGTAGTACCCGCCGAAGCGCGCGATGCGAGGAAGCTTAAAAAAGGGGATAAGCTCTTGGTATTTGGCGTGGGAGACGATACGGTGACGTTTACCAAGCTCGCACGCCTTGAGAAGTTCGCGTCGCATCTCGAAGGACGCCTTACGACGATACGGCGCATCATCAAAAAGACGGACTCAAAAAAGAGCAGTTAGAAGAAAAGAGAATAGATGATCGTTACTAGCGGATCGGCATCGGGGCCGTAGACGATAGCGGCGCCAAGCCCGCCGGTGATCGTGATAGCCATAAGGCCGATCAGCGCAAGAATGACCGCAGCCCAGCGCATCATAATGATATCGGCGATCGTCCTGAGGAAGGAAAGAGGACGTAGACGTCCTTCGAATATCCTGTGATGCTCGGAGATCCATCGGACGAAGTAAGCATACGCAAGCGCGCCGAAGATAAGCGTTGCCATTGTCGCAAATTTTTTATGCACCTCGATGAGTTCTTCCGCGCCTTCATTTGCCAGAAGTTTTTCCGCAATTTCTCCTGTCCCGGAGGCAGCGACCGCTCCAGCCGCTCCAAAGATCAAGAGAACTGTTTTTACCGCGCCCCATGGCGCTTGAGGATACCACCTCGTAAGCGGCAGTATTTCAAGTACGGCGTACAGTACGAGAAGACCGATAGGAAAATGCACAAAAAGAGGGTGAATATTCATGCGCATTATCGTACCATTTTCAGGCCTTCTCCTCAAGACGAAACAGCATGAAGCTGGTATACTAGGCCTATATGGTCTCTCCGCAATTTAGGCGTGTATTGGAAAAATTGCATGCACAGCAGGAAGCGCGCAGCGATGAGGAACTCGATAATCCTCGTATTTCGGTGAATCAATTCACGAAACGCGTAGGCGCGTTCTACGAAAAAGTACGCTATCTCATCGATTATAAAGAAGATCATGCTATCAAACGGAGCGCGATCGGGCGTGTGTTGAAAAGGAAGATACTCAACGGCCAGCGCGAGGACATCGGACTTTCTTTACTGCAGGAGCTGGTGAGCGGAGGATATTTGCCGAACGATAACGTATCCGAGCATACTGCGAAAAAGATCCAGGCGATCGCGGCGAAGTATCTTTTTTTGGAAGCGAAAGGAGCATTGTCATATGCGCGCGCGATAAGCGCGGCGGCCAACGAGATAGAACGGTTCTTGTATCCGCAATTGTTGAGCGATCTCATGGCGGAGTGTTTTTATGAGACCGTTTCAAAGCACATGCACTACGCGGGCGCGATCGATGATGCGTATTTCCGGATCCAGACGTATATCGGGTGCAGGAGGAGTTTGCTGGACGACGACCAGGATGTTTTGTTCTATATCCTGCTCACGAAATATTTTCCGGAACTGCCGCAGTATGGCGGCACCGAGCAGGAGCTTACGCATCTCCTTCCGAGTTTTTCGCGCACCGCAGCGCTGATCGAACGGGAGCTTGAAGATCATCTGGGATGGCGCATTTCCTATAAATTGAGGAATCACGCGATATATTTTTCGATGGCGCAGGAGATCATCGCGCAATACGGGGTCATGGCGGAAGCGACGCTTGCCGACCCTGCGCGGCTGAAAACGCAGATAGAAGAGGTGTTGAATGAAAAATACGCACAGCAAAAAGCCATCGTGCGCAAAAGCGGAACCCGCACGATCGCCTATATTTTTCTTACCAAGATCATTTTAGCGTTCGTGCTTGAGCTGCCGTATGAGAAATTCGTCCTCGGGTCCGTCAATTATTTTTCGCTCGGCACCAACATCGTCTTTCATCCGCTCGTGCTGTTTCTCATGGTGAGATCCGCGCGCATGCCGGGGGAGAAGAACAAAAACCAGATCATCGCCGGCGTTGTGAGCATGGTGAGCGATGAGAACATCAAAACCATCCATATCAAGCCAAAAAGCAACGACAGCGTGTTGCAAACCATATTCGGACTCTTTTATTTCGCGCTGTTCGTGTTCAGTTTCGGGGCTATTTTAGGGGTATTGAAGGCCCTTCAATTCAACATCGTCAGCGTTCTGCTCTTTCTTTTTTTCCTAACTCTGGTAAGCTACTTCGGCATCAGAATACGGCACAAAGCGAAGAAATGGAGTGTTACGCCTGAAGACGAGGGGGCGCTCGGCATCGTGTGGCATTTTGTAACGATCCCTATCATACGCGCGGGCGGGTGGCTGAGCAAGAAATTCTCTTCTATCAATCTCTTCGTGCTTATCATGGATCTCATCATCGAGACCCCGTTCAAGTTCGTGCTCGGGGTATTTGATTCCTTTATCGTGTATCTGAAGGAGAAACGAGAGTCCCGTTATTAATTTTTTAACTGACATCTATGCAGCAGCATACAAAAGAAAAAAGCGGGAGTTTCCACGGGCTCGGTATCGCACCGACACTCTTGGAATTATTGGCCAAGCTTAATTTCAAGGCGCCGACGCCGATCCAAGAGCAGGCAATTCCCATCGCGATAGAAGGGAAGGATGTCGTGGGGATCGCGCAGACCGGCACCGGCAAGACGCTTGCGTTCGGCATCCCGATGATCCAGCGTCTTTCGCAGGTAAAGGGGCAGGGGCTCGTGGTGTTGCCGACGCGCGAACTCGCACTGCAGGTGGATGAAGCGGTGAGAAAGATCGGACAGGGCCTTGGCCTGCGCACCGCAGTATTGATCGGCGGAACGTCGTTGTGGCCGCAGAAGCAGGCGCTCGGGAGAAATCCGCACATCATTATCGCAACACCCGGCCGGCTTATTGATCATCTGGAACAACGGACGCTTCGGCTTGATGGAGTGCGGATCGTGGTGCTTGATGAAGCGGATCGCATGCTTGATATGGGCTTTCTCCCGCAGATCTCACGGATATTCAAAGAGCTTCCCAAAGAGCGGCAGACCATGTTATTTTCGGCAACTATGCCCCCCGAGATCATGAAGATGGCGGCGGCGCATATGAAGCTCCCGATGCGGATCGAGATCGCTCCGGCGGGCACGACCGCGGAACGCGTGACGCAGGAGCTTTTTATCGTATCGCGGGATCAGAAATTCGGATTGCTGGAAAAGACGCTCGAAACGCGCCGCGGGTCGACGCTCGTATTTTCCAAGACAAAACACGGCGCGCGGCGCATCGCACAGCAGTTGCGCTCAATAGGCGTGTCTGCTGCAGAGATCCATTCAAATCGGACATTGGGCCAGCGGAGAGAAGCGCTCGACGGGTTCAAATCGGGTAAGTATCGGGTACTCGTAGCGACGGATATCGCCTCACGGGGAATTGACGTGAAAGGAATAGAACTGGTGGTCAATTACGATCTGCCTTCGAACTCGGATGATTATGTGCACCGCATCGGCCGTACGGCCCGCGCCGGCGCGGGCGGACATGCGATCACGTTTGCCGCACCGGATCAACGGAGAGAGATCTATTCTATTGAACGGCTCATCCGCAAGACATTGCCGATATCAAAACTTCCTGCGCTTCCGCCTGCGCGTTCGTTCCCGCGGGAACAATATACCTATGATGATGAGCCGCGGCGGCGCCCGCAAGGACGCCCTTCGGGAGGCGTTAGTCGCCCTTCGTCAGGCGGTGCTCGTCCGCATGGCCGTCCGCACGGAGGCCGCAGCCGCTTCGGAGGAAGCCGGTATTAATTTTTCAGTGATCTTAAAAAAGAGAACCGCGGCAAGGATATCGCGGTTCTCTTTTTTATGGTAAAATAAAAAAGCCCCTGTGATGAGAGCTTTTTATTTGAAAATTTGGTAGGGTGCTGAGGGAATCGAACCCCCGTCTCCCCGATTATAGTCGGGGCGCTTTACCATTAAGCTACGCCCCTACGGAGAATTGAATAATGTACTATTTGAGCAGGGTAGTATACAGGTAATTTTTTGTCAATATTCACATGCAAACCCCGGGAAAATTGGTCACATTGCTCGTCGGCGAAGCAAAAAAGAATTGGAGCGGCGTTCCCGTCGAGGGGATCAAAGAGGCTCGTTCCGCGCCGAATTATGTGGGCGCCGTCCCGGTGCCGTCGTTGGTAGAGGTGTTGCTGCAGCATGTGGGGAAAAAAGAGGTTCGCTTCCGCGTGAAGCGGTATTCCCCGAATCTTATCGTGGTCGAAGGGACCGCGGATGTCGAGGATATCTTTGATGACGCGGTGCTGGCGTTAAAACGGGAGATGCTCGTCGCGTCAAAGGGCATTTTAAGCAAATACGAAACGTATAAGGATTTTGAAGAGGAGTACGGCATCTTTTGCGTGTCGCGGTACGAGGGCAGCCCGGAGGGATTTTTTGAGCATATGCCGCATGCGGCCGCATTCTTGAAAAGCGAACGAGAGCAGCTTGATGAAAAAGAGGTGGCGCAAACGCTCGAAGCAAGCATCAAATACGGCAAGGACGATCTTTTGGTGGTGGATTGGGACGGCGCATTTATCTTCAACAAGACGGGCCAATTTGACGAAACGATAGGGTTGCTTGAGCTTGGCAATCTCCAGCTGTTGCGGTATCGCATTTTGGATTTTGAGCTTGATCGGCGGCTGAACAAGCTTGCGCACCTGCTTCACGCGCAGGAAAATAAGCTGTTCACCATGTTCCGTTCGAGCGGCATCAAAGAAGTGGTGCGCAAGATCATTCACGCCCGGTCGCGTTCGATCATCGAGTTCGAATCAATGGAGCGCAATATCAAGCTGATAGGGGATTGGTATTCGGCGAAAGTATTCAGTTTGATAGAAAAAAAGTTCCACCTCGACGAGTGGAGGCGGAACATCAAGGAGAAATTTGAGACGCTTGGCGATGTGTATACGATGGCGGCGGAGAATTTTTCGCTCTCGTTCAACAAACGGATGGATATCATTTTGATCATCGGATGGCTCGTGTTGCTCATCGGATGGTCGATCTTGCTTGTGTTTGACTTCATGACCCGGTAGTATCTGCGAATTGCAAAACGCCATCTTCTTCGTTCCGTCTCCGCTTCTTGCCTCGCTGTACTTATATAGTACAGCTTCGGCTTCGATTCTCGGCGCGCCTCGAATCTGACATTTTGCAATTCGCAGATGCTTAGAAACGAGTTCTAATCGTCTTTTTTGTCTTCGTCTTCATTGCGGCTTTCTTCCTTTTGCTTGTTCTGTTCGCGCTCCCGTTCCTTCTTTTTCTCTTTCTCCATTTTTTCCGCTTCTTTCATAAGCTCGCGCGCTTCGATGGAATGCTCGAGCGCCGCGCGATACTCTCCGTTCTCCCAGCGCGTCCGTGCTTCACCAACGCGCGTTTGCGCGGCGGTGAATGCGTCAGCCGTTCCTGTCGCGATCACCGCATTGTTTTCTGAAGCGACCGGGACAGCGCGCGCCGCTTCCATTTTTTTCATTTCACGCTCGAGAGACTCCCATTTTTTGCGGGATTTCTCTTTGATCACCGGGGGGATCATAGCGGGCGGCGTCGATGTTGCCGCAAGTGCCGCATACAGTACCGCATCGTCCTTTGACTCGGCGTGCTCATACGCATCATCGAGTTCATCATCGAGGCCGCCGTTAAACGATCTCTCATGCGCTTTTTCAGCGACTCGTTTCAGGGTCCGTTTATGTGATTCCGTGGTTTCTCCGATGATCGGGGCAATATCTTGCGCAAGCGAAGGATTGTGTATCACAAGCGCTTCGCTTTCGTCGAGTTCATCTTCGTACCGCGTAAGCGCTTCGCTGACCGCGGTGCGCGAGCCGCCGTTCTGTTCAATGAGCTGTTCGATCTCCTGTAAACGCCGCGAAGCAAAGCCAAGGTGAAGCTCCGCCTTTGCTTTTTTGCCGGGCGTGACAGCGATGCGTACCTGTTCGGTAGCGAGTTTTACCCTATACAGGGTTTCGCCGGGGATCGCGTTTTGCGCCGCGAAAGACACGCCGCTTCCCGAGCCGACGAGCGTGATGATCAGGGCGAGCGCAAGTGCGGGCACCGTCCGCATACCCCGCCCGAGAAACGCACATACGCTCCGTGCGGGAAGCGCGGACGATTCGAGCGCGACTTTGCTTTCGAGTATGCGTCGAAAATTCGCTGTGCGTGAGGCATCAGGAGCGATCGATCGTAAGAGTTTAAATTGGTGTTTGATGCGGTTCATGATCGTTGTATATCGATTTCTTTCGCACATGATCTTAATTTCTTAAGGGCGCGATGGGTGTGTACGCGTACGGCGATATTGCTTTTGCCGGCGATCGCGGCGATCTCCTCAAAAGAAAGGCCGTCAGTGTACCTGAGCGTGAGGATCTCCCTGCTTTCTTCGGGGAGGTTCTTTAAAAGGCGTAGGAGGTATCGCCCTTCATCCCGTAAGACGGCTTCGCGGTGGACATCGTTACCGTCGTCAATGACGTAGGACGCCGCCTCGATATCCACGGTGGCATGTTTTTCTTTCGCGCGCCAGTGGTCGATCACGAGGTTCCGGGCGACCGTATAGAGGAATGCCTTAGTGTTTGAAATAGCCTTTTTGTCGTTCGCAATATGCTGCCACGTCTTGAAAAAGCAGTCCTGGGTAAGGTCCCACGCTGTTTCTCTGTTGCTCACTTTAAAGAGCATGAAACGGAATATCGAGTCGCTGTACCGGTCGTAGAGCGCCATGAATTCTTTGCCTTGTGTATCGTGCGTAGCCATGGCTCTCCAGTATACAATAAGACGAAATAAATAGGAAAATGTTACTTTTTGCGGGCTGATCTGAGAACGCGAAGGGGGAGAAGAGCACAGGTAATCCGGGCGGGGCTTACCGGCGCGCCGATGAGCTTGAGGAGCGCGTACTCATCAAGTTTTTGTATCGCGGCGGCTCGTGTGCCGATAATGTTTTCCAGGAGGAGCGACGCGGCCGTTGCCGAAAGCGCGCATCCGTGATGCATAAATTTTGCATCGGTGATGATGCCTTTTTTTACGATAAGATCAATGCGGAGCGTGTCGCCGCACAATGGATTCTCTCCCATGCCGCTCATCGTGGGGCGCTTTAACGCTCCCGCATAGGGTGAGAGTTGTGCGTGCTCCCATATTCTTTTGAAGCGGTCAATGTTCATGGCGTGCGTGCAATGCCTTGGTGATCTCGGCGAGCGCTGCGTATAACGCATCAACATCCTTTTTCGTATTGTATACGGAAAAGCTTGCGCGCGCGCTTGCCGTGACATCAAGGAAGCGGTGAAGCGGCATGGCGCAATGATGCCCCGCGCGGATGGCGATGTTTTTTTCATCCAGAAGCGACGCAAGATCGTGCGGGTGGATGTCGTCGAAAGCAAATGCGATCACCCCGGTTCTGTGCGCCGCGCTCTTTGGCCCGAATACGCTGATGCCCGGGATACGCGCAAGTTTTTTCAGCGCGTACGCGGTAAGTTCCGTTTCGTGCCGGCGAATATTTTCCATGCCCAGCGTATTACAATAATCGGTCGCCGCGCCAAGTGCGACGGCGGCCTCTATCGGTGGCGTACCGGCCTCGAATCGCTCAGGCGCGTCTTGGAATGTCGCGCCGGTTTCCGATACCGATAATACCATGTCGCCGCCGCCAAGGAACGGCGGAAGCGTATCGAGATATTTTTGATGGACATAGAGCGCGCCGATGCCGGTGGGCGCGAACATCTTATGGCCGGAGAACACGTAAAAATCGCATCCGAACGCGCCAACATTGACCGGCATATGGCCGATGGCTTGCGCGCCGTCAACAAGCACGGGAATGCCGCGCGCATGAAAGAATGCGACAAGTTTTTTCACGGGGTTGATGGTGCCCAGCACATTGGAGGCGTGTGTTACGGCAAAGAGCTTCGTGCGACGCGTCACCTTTTTTTTCAGATCGCGCATATCGAGTTCGCCGTTTTTGGTGACACTCACGAACCGCAGTTTCAGCCCTTTTTCTTTCGCGATCATCTGCCACGGTACGATGTTGGAGTGATGCTCCATCACGGTGAGTAATATTTCGTCTCCGCGCGTAAAGCGGGCACGCGCGAAACTGTGTGCGACGCAATTGATCGCTTCGGTGGCGTTCTTGGTGAATATGATCTGTTTGGCGCACGGTGCGCCGCAAAATCGCGCGACCTTCCAGCGCGCTTCTTCGTATGCTTCCGTCGCCTGTTCGCTTAAAGAGTAGATGCCGCGCTTGATGTTCGCGTTCTTTGTGCGGTAATGGCGCGTGAGCGCGTCGATCACTTCTCGCGGCTTTTGCGTTGTTGCAGCGCTATCCAGATACACCAACGTTTTATGTGCGGTAAAAACAGGGAAGTCCTTTTTTATTTTTTGCGAGTCAAGTGGCATAGTGTTTATTTTTGCGTTACGAAATGACGAATCAAGTTCTTTGTTGGGCGAGCATCTTCAACCCTTTCTTTTATCTTAACCTGCCTGCCGGTAGGCAGGCGGAAGCGCAGCCCTTCATTGTTGTATTTTTATATAAAAAAGGGCGTGAGTGGATTAAAGAAAGGGTTGAGGATGCTCGCCTATAACCACGTAAGAAATGCATTTCGTAATTCATAGTGGTTATTGTAATACGATATCTTTAAGAAATGCTTCGCACAACATTTTTTTTGCATGTGTTTCCGGAATGCCGCGCGACGCGAAATAAAACAGTTCTTTATCGCTTGGGCGTCCGACGCTCGAGCCATGCCCTGCAACGGCTTCGCTGGTGGCAACTTCAAGGTCTGGCTTGAGGAATGCGATCGCGTGAGGGGAGAGCATGAGCGCTTTTGCCGAAAGATGTGCGCGCGAACCGGCTGCCTTTTTCGCGACCCGTGCGAGTCCGCGAAAAGACGCCTTTGACGCGTCTTCAAGCGCTGCTTTAAATACCACGCGCGATTCGGTTTCCGGCGCCTCATGGGATACGGTCAGCGCGATATCGCTCGTCATTTTCTTGGTGCCGTGCCATGCAAACCCGATATCTGCACGCGCTCCCTTTGCCGCAAGCGTGACCGCGATATCTATTGACTTCGGAGCGGTTTTTTCAAAGACCAAAAGCCAGCGCATTCGCTCGTTTTTTGCTTTGAGGATAATGCGTTTTTTGAGCGTTTCTCCGCATTCGCCAGAAAAAGTGACGATAGTGCACGATTTCTCTGTATTGATGCGTGTTTTTGGGATCTTCATGGATTTTCCATGTGTAGATTTCATGCGCCTTTCGCGTTGCTTTCCATCTCCATTTGGATAAGGCGGTTGAGCTCGATCGCATAGTCGATCGGTAGCGTTTTTGCGAGCGGCTCAAAGAACCCCGAGACCACAAGTGACGCCGCCTCCGTTTCCGAAAAGCCGCGCGATTTTAAGTAAAAGAGTTCCTGCTCGCTTATGTTAGATACCGTTGCTTCGTGTTCTATTATTGCGTCGCTTTCCTCCGCCTTAATGGTCGGGTAGGTGTCTGAGCGCGATCTTTTATCAAGTACCAGCGCATCGCACCGCACTTTGATGCGCGCATCGCGCGCGCCTTTCATGACCTGCGCGAGCCCGCGGTAGCTTGTGCGTCCGCCGCAAAATGATACGGATTTTGCAATAATAGAGGAAGAGGTTTCGGGCGCGAGATGCACCACTTTCGCGCCCGCGTCCTGGTGCTGGCCATAGCCCGCCAGCGATACCGAAAGAATATCGGCGCGTGCGCCCTTGCCGGCGAGAAATACCGCGGGGTATTTCATGGTGGTTTTGGAACCGAGATTGCCGTCGACCCATTCTACCAACGCGCCTTCTTCCGCGCGCGCGCGTTTTGTGACGAGGTTGTACACGTTCGACGACCAGTTCTGGATAGTGGTGTAGCGCACGCGGGCGCGCGGTTTCGCGATGATCTCCACCACTGCGGCATGGAGCGCGTCGGTGGTGTAGACGGGCGCGGTGCATCCTTCGATATAATGCACTTCGCTGTCTTCGTCGGCGATGATGAGCGTGCGCTCGAATTGGCCCATATTTTTTTCGTTGATGCGGAAATACGCCTGCAGCGGCATTGCAACTTTTACGCCTTTGGGAACATAGATAAAACTGCCTCCCGACCAGCACGCCGAGTTGAGCGCGGCGAATTTATTATCGCCGATGGGGACCACGGTGCCGAAGTATTTTTTAAAAAGCTCCGGATACTCGCGAAGCGCCGTATCGGTATCGGTGAAAATGATCCCTTGCGCTTCGAGGTCCTTGCGGATGTGGTGGTAGACGGTTTCGGAGTCGTATTGCGCCCCTACGCCGGCAAAGAATTTTCGCTCGCTTTGCGGCACGCCAAGCCGCTCGAACGCCGTTTTTATTTTTTTCGGCACCTTTTTCCACGAATGCGCGGGCTTGTCGGATGCGCGCGCATAATACGTGATCGCATTAAGATCGATATGCGAAAGATCGGCGCCCCACGTCGGCATCGGTTTTTTGTTAAAAATAGCAAGCGCGCGCAGGCGAGTGTCCTGCATCCATTGCGGTTCTTGCTTTATCGCCGAAATCTCCCGCACCACTCTTTCCGAAAGACCTTTTTTTGCGCGATACAGCGGAGTGACGCTGTCGTGGAATCCGTATTGGTATTTTTGTTTCATGGTTTTTTCCGATACCCCTCTTTTTCAACTTTTTTTATGAGGGCGCGCGTGCCTGATGCGGTGCGCACGCCGTGTTCGATGATATGCACGAAATCGGGCGCACAGCGCTTGAATATCCGCGCACTATGCGAAATAACGAGCATTCCCATTCCCTGCGAAGCAGCTTTTTTGAGCATGCGCGCCATTGCATCGAGCGAATCAACGTCCACACCGGCATCGATTTCATCTAAGAGCGCAATGCGCGGGTTTGCTGCGATCAGCTGGAGTATTTCGCTTTTTTTCTTTTCTCCGCCGGAGAACCCGTCGTTTACCGAGCGGTCAAGGAAGTGCGCCCCAAGCCCGAACTTTTTGGTGTGGTCGGAGATGCGGAGCATGGTATCCTGCGCTTTTTCCTTGGTATGCGTTTTCGCAATGGTACGCAAAAAAGAGGACATCGAGACGCCGCGGATCTCCGGCGGTTCCTGGAATGACAGGAATATGCCAAGCCGCGCGCGCTCTTCGGTGCGGAGCCCGAGGATGCTTTTGCCGTTGAATATGATATCGCCTTTCGTGACGCGATACGATGGGTGCCCAAGTATGGCGGAGCACAGCGATGTTTTACCGGAGCCGTTCGGACCCATGAGCGCATGAATTTCTCCTTTCCGTATCGCTAAAGAAAAATTCTTGACGACTTCTTTGCCGTCCGCCTCAACCGTGATGTTTTTTATGACAAGTGACATGGCTTATATATTTGCTATGGTAAGGCGTGTAAGCGTTTTTCTGATCTCCGCATCAATGCGGCGCCACCCTCTTTTGGTAGGGCAGGTTGCGACAAGCGCGCACGTTTTTTCCGCATTCGGCGCAAGAAGACACCGCACCGCCGGTTGTTTTTGGAACACATCGACAAGTGATTGCACGCTGATCTTTTTAGGGTCTTTAACGATGCGATATCCGCCGTTTTTGCCGACGCGCGATTCGAGTATCCCCGCCTCTTTGAGTTTGTGCGCGAGCTTCTCGCAGTATGCGTGGGGCAGGCGATAGTGCTTCGCGATGCCTTCAAGCGTCATAAAACCGCCCGACGTAAATGTGGGTTTGAGCGCTTGCATGAGTATTAAGCTGTAATCCGTTTTGCGTGAGATCATATTCCGACCAAAATACTCCGAAATTGGCTATCGCGAGAATACCATAGGCGATGTGTTCGTGTCAATTGAACGAGAGAAAGTGTTTTATCACAAACTCACGCGTACGCGTGAGTTTGTGATCGCTTGTCTTTATGCGTTGTATGGCGCTGCGAAAAACCAGGGTGAGAAAGAATGGTTACGGGTGCTTCAGCGTACGAGTGAGTTCCTGGCAGACGCCGCAGGCATCGCACCCGCAGCTTAACAGCGTTGCCATGGAAGCGAGCCGCCGGCCGAGGATCTGGGCGACTTTTTTATCCATATCGTTCATTTCGCGCTTGCCGCTTGCAGAGATAAAGATCGCGCCATAGGGGCTTCCCGCATCAAAATCATGTGCGTCGCTTTGAATAGGATAGGGAATTCCGACGGGGATCATGCCGAGGTTGAGCAAGGGGATGATGAGCGAGAGCAACGCCGCTTCTTCGCCGCTATGCAGGCCGTGGCCGACGCAAAACACCGCCGCCGGCTTGTTGACGAGCTTTTGCTGGTGCCATGCCAGAGTGAGCTGGTCGAGGAAGTGCTTTACCTGAGAAGCGAACGAGCCGAAATGAACCGGCGTGCCAAATGCAACGCCGTCCGCTTCGATGAGGTCTTCGATGGTCGCCTCCGGGAATTCTTTTTCGATCGCATCCATGCGCGCGGCGCGCTCCGGATCATGCCCAAGCGCCTCGCGCGAAAGGATCTCGGGGATGCGTTTGATCGAGACCTCCGCGCCCGCGATCGCCTCTGCGCCTTTGCCTATTTCACGCGCAAAATCAGCGGTGCACCCGCCGCGGGTGTAAAACAAAACAAGGATCTTTATTTTTTTCTTTTCCATAAATTAGTGTTTAAGAAATGCTTCGTAGATAAAGAATAAAATAATAACGAGCGTCCCTCCCAGCGAAACGATCACGAGCTTCCGGGTGCTTTGCGCGAGCGTTTTCGCTTTTAGTTCATCTGCAGGAACGGGAAGGAGCGAAAATACCGCCGTTGCCACAATAAATACAGCGGCGGCAAGGACCCCTTTTCCGACCCAGTGGTGGGAGAATGTTAATTTCAGCCAATCTTTGAGCGGGAGGTAAAGATCTGCGGTAACCGTGATGCCGGTAACGAAGGCCACGGCAAGTGCGGCGGCGTATGTCGTTGCACGAATGATGGTAAAACGGATGTGTGAGAGTTCCATATATATTATCGTACGGCGCCCGAAATAATGATCCCGGAAAAGACCATCATGACACCAAGCACAACAATGGTGCCCGCAAGCCATGTAAGTGCTCGTTTGAGAGGTGCTTCCGTTTCAATGCGCTCGCCCAGAAAAAGGATAGCGATAAACAGTGCCGCCGCAAGAAAAGGAAGAAAAAGAAAGATATGTTCCTTCGCTTCCATAAAAAATGAATGCGCCCACGGGTATTGTCCTTTCATGATGATCGGCTTCACCGCTTTGCCGTAGTAGATCGCGTAATAATATCCCCCGGTAAACCAAGAAACGATAAAGGCGACAAAGCCGATCGCGCTTGACCACGTGATGAATTTCAGCGGCACCATGCGTTTTAAAAGATTCATCCATACTGCCCCATACGCGATGACGCCGGTTACGCCGATCATGACATGGAACGCGAGAAATGTTTTAAAAAATGTGTTCATTGGGAAGCCGCGGGGAGAGGTTTAAGATAGAGTTTTCTGATGATATGCAAGATAAGAGCGACAACAAGCACGGCCCCGGCATACCATGCCATGATGGCAAGATACGACGCGTCAACGCTGCGCCACGCGCCAAGCACCAGCGCCCCATACCACGAAGTGAACGAAAGAGCGCTCCCAAGCCACAGCGGCATTTTTTTTGTTTGCAGGAGGATCGCGTTGAAAAAGATTATCGCGATCAGCGTGACCTTTCCCAGAAAGCGGGGATCGTACAGCAGTTCCTCATGTCCGTTGATGCGATAGAGTATAAAAAAACCGAACCCGGAAAGAATAAGTAATATCATGCCGATGCGCAGGACGCGGTACGTCGCTTTCAAAAAATCGCCCTCTTCGGGGTCTATATGGCCGTCTTTGAGCGCTTTGAGATAAAAGAACTCGGCGAATGTCGCTCCGCCGACGCCGAGCATGGTGCCGATGATATGGGAAAACGTGAGGAAGATCTGCCAACTCATACTATTTTTAGTATATCATGAGATCAGTTAGCATCCAAGCTCTCCCGCGCCGCATGGAGAAGGAAGCTCGCGTATCTTTGGCGTGCCGGGTTCTTTGCCTTTTGCGATGTAATCTTCCGCGCGCGTGGTGCGCCATTCATGCTCGTGGTTCCACGAGGTCCAGAAATGCCGCCATTCATTCCACCCGATACCGAGGTGTTTCACATATATCCCATTCTCGGCGAGCATCTTGCCTATCTTACGGCCGGTCATGCACGGCGTGCTGTAGCAGTACACGATGATGTCTTTGTCTTTCGGCAATGCCCGGAACGCTTCCGCGATCCGGTCTTTTTCTTCGTATACCGGCGTGTTGGGATCACTGTACGCATAAATGTTTATTGCGCCGATAATATGCTCCTTTTCGTATTCCTGCGGACTGCGGAGGTCGACGAGTATATATGATCGATCTCCTTTGTCCATTTTCCCGCGCAGGCCGTGCGGGCTCACAAGTACCGCATTTTCAACAAGATAGAATTCTTGTATCAATTGCTCGGTCGTCGGTGCGGCTGCTGGCTGGGGTTGGCGCAAGGAAATAAGCGTCAGTGCGCTGCCCGCGATGCCGCCAACGAGCGCGGCGATAAAAATTGTTTTCAGCGTCTGATTCACCCCGTTAGAAATTTTTTGATCTTGTAATTGCATGCCCTTTCAACTAAGAATCTTTAGTCCTATAAATGCTACCTCGCGAAACCAACGGTATGATTTCTAACGGGGTTCATTGCGCTTTGGCGATCGCTTCTTCGATCACTGTTTTAAGGTCGTCGTATGTGCGGGGCGTGTCGAGCTTTTCACCATTCACATAAAACGTCGGCGTGCCGTTCACTTTCGCTCTGGTGCCGCTTTTGTACTGCGCATCAACTTTCTCTGATATCTCTTGTGAATCGATGTCAGCAATGAATTGCGCGCGGTCAAGCCCGATCTTCTCCGCATATCCGATAAATGTGTCCCGCGCGTCGTTTTTTGACGACCACTCTTTTTGCGTTTCAAAGATCATATCATGCATTTCCCAGAACTTCCCCTGTTTGCCGGCGGCCTCCGATGCGTATGCGGCGAGTTTCGCATGTTTGTGCTGGGGGAGAGGGAAGTGGCGATACACGACCGCTATCTTTCCTTCAAAATCCTGCGCGAGCTGTTTTACCAGCGGCTGATATGCCGCGCATGCGGGGCATTGGAAGTCGCTGTATTCTATAAGGACTGTTTTTGCATCCCGTGCGCCTTTTACGGTGTCATTTTCAGCAATGGCATCGATGGGAAACGAAGATGATCTTTCTTCCGGCGCTTCCGGTCGTTCCGGCGCAAAAAAGAAATAATAACCGGCGCCTACGGCAATAGCTATAACAAGCCCGAATACGATGAGATTCTTCATAAATAAACGCCTTATATTATTCTGTCAGCATAGCATTTCTTTTGCCAACCGTGAACCCCCGCACTCATATATGAGTGCGGGGGTGAAGAAGGCGGAAAGCGACGATGCCGAACGCAACGCAGACATTAAGCGATTCTTTCGTGCCATGCATCGGGATCTCCAGGATCGTATTGCACTGTTTCAAAAGTGCAGGTGAGATGCCTTCCACTTCGTTTCCCATAATAAGCGCGGTCCGCGCGCGTTTTTCTTTTCCAAGTCGTGTCCGATGGTACGGGATAGATCGTTTGTCTTGTTCAACCGCGACGATCTCGTACCCTTCTTTTTTGAGTTTTTTAAGAAGCGCTACGGTTGAGCTCACTCTTTCCCATGCGACGGCGCTTTCCGCGCCAAGCGCCACCTTTGCGATCTCTTTGTTTTGCCTGCCGAAGCGGTCCACCGGTGCGGGCGTGATGCCGCAGAGATATATTTTCTCAATGCCCGCCCCATCGGCGGTACGAAACATTGAGCCGACATTATGCGCACTGCGAATGTTGTGGAGTATGGCGATCATAAAAAGTATAGTATACTACCGCTATATGTTTGCAACTCTCAAGAATCACCCCTATCGATATGCCACTGCGCTTGCGCTTATCACGGCGGTCATTTCGGGGACGAATAATTTCTTGACGAAGATAGCGGTGACGGCGGTAAAAGATCCGATCGTATTTACAACGCTCAAGAACGCCATTGTCGCGGCATTTCTTATCGGGATCATTCTTATGCTTGGCAAATGGCGGGAGATCATATCGCTCACGCGGGGGCAAATGCTTCGCCTTCTCGCTATCGGAGCTATCGGCGGCTCGGTGCCGTTCGCGTTATTCTTTGCCGGGCTTATGAAAACAAGCGCGCTTAACGCGGGGCTTATCCATAAGACGCTGTTTGTGTGGGTTCTTTTGCTCGCGGTGCCGTTTTTAAAAGAGCGATTCTCATTGCTGCAATGGGTTGGCGTGGGCGCGCTGTTTGCGGCAAATTTCGTTGTCGGCGGATTCAAAGGATTTAATTTCAATATGGGAGAATTGATGGTGCTTGGCGCGACGCTGTTGTGGGCCGTTGAAAATGTCATCGCGAAAGTTGCACTTAAAGATATTTCAAGTATTACGGTCGCCGGCGCGCGCATGATAGTCGGTTCGCTCATCTTGTTTGCATTCGTGCTGGGCAAGGGGAGTACGGTGCCGCGTTCTGCGCTCTCGCTTGAACAATGGGGGTGGACGGCGCTTACGAGCGTATTGCTGCTTGGATATGTGCTCACATGGTACACGGCGCTTAAACATGCACCCGCAACATATGTGGCGGCACTGCTTGTGCCCGCAACACTCGTGACGAACGCGCTGACCGCTATTTTTATCACGCACACGCTCAACGGGGTGCAGTTGACGCAAATGGCGTTGCTTATCTTGGGAGCAATATTGGTCTCGCTGTTTGCGAAAAAAGCAACGGCTATAACGCCGACAATCATATCTGCCAGAGCATCCGTTTAACATGTTTCTCACTATTTCTCCATTGCAAAGCCGTTGGGACGGGCTTTTGCGGTGTTCGCGCTACGCGTTTGGGCCGAACAGGCTGCACTATTGCGGCCCCGATGCATCAAGCGAGATAGCCGAGCACATCAAACACAGCGAAAGCGACCCTGCGCTTGCTACGCTTCTTACGCAGTTCCAAACCATGTATCCGTATCTGAAAAAAATAGCGGAGGCGAATCGCATCGAAAGCCCTTTCGATGTGCGCGTCGTGGAGGCGTATTGGATAGGGAATGAGCTTTTAGAGAATGTGGAGAAAAAAGATTTTTATGAGCATTTGAAAAACGATCACAAAATAGACAAACGCATCGGCAAAAAATCATTCGCGCTTGTAGAAGATAAAATACGAAAAGGCGCGGTGCCGCACCACTCGTTTCATGTGCTCGATATCTGGAAAAGGACGGGGCATATTGCGCGGCCGCATACGCGTGAAAGCATGGCGTCGTGCATCATCAGCTGGGGAACAATAAAAAAAACAGACGGCATGTTTCTTGAGGTGGAAACAGAGCCGCTTGTTTATGAAGGTGGAAAGCTGGTGCTCGGTGCGCCTATCATACAAAAGATCGCGCGCGGCCTCGGTGCGCCAATCGATATTGATGAGGCAAAAGAAGGGGATATCATAACCATGCATTGGGGCGTGCCATGCGAAGTAATCACGTCCCTGCATGCCGCGATGTTGAAAAAATACACATTGCGCCACATCCGACTTGCGAATGAAACGATATAGCATGCGTTGACTTTTTGTGGTAGGTGCGGAATAGTGGAGGAAACAACTTAATACACAAGGAGGGGTGCAATGACAGGACGGTATTTTGTTCTTTCGCTATTTTCTTTTTTAGGTGTTTCCCTTTTTCTTACTGCTGTGCGCGGGCGGCAGTATGTCAAAAGCGGTAAAACAAGGAAAGAGCGTGACAAAGGCATTCTTTTATCTCACACCAGATACGCAGTGACCTCTTGCATCCTTATGGTCATTGCAGTTTCGGCAGTTGAGATAGTAAAGCAGTTGGAAGGTTCTATCGGGCATGGCACAATCCGCTCCCTTCATTTGCTATTTGCCATCCCGTTCTTTTTTCTGTTTGTCTCCGCGTTCTTTCTGTTTACGGGGATTCGCGCACCCCGGGTCCATTGTTTTTTAGTCTACCCATGTTTTGTGTGTTTTGCCGTTGCGCTCATTGCCGGCACCGCTATGCTGTTGGGCATAGCGCAGTAGTTCTTTTTGCATGCAAAAACCCCGCACTATGGTGCGGGGTTTTTCTTTTGTATGCCGTTTTGTTACAGTGTATGTATGAATATTTTCGTATTTGGAAATTCTGATGTGCCGGAAGATGCCCTGCCGCTGAAAATACTTCCTCGATTAAAACAGCAATTTTCCGCCATGCGATTTGTCGTGGTCGATCCCAATGAAGAATGGGATGTGCCGGAGGACATCGTCGTTATCGATACGGTGATGGGAATAGAAAAAGTAACAGTGTTAAATGGCCTTGAGAAATTTGTCGCGGCGCCGCGGGTGACGATGCATGATTTTGATGCGCTTGCACAGCTTCGGTATTTACAAAAGCTCGGGAAAATAAAAAAGGTGACGATCATCGGCGTGCCGCCGGCCATTTCTGAAAATGAAGCATTTGCGGGGGTTGTTGCTATGCTTTCTGCCAATCGATCTTGAGAAAATGCGACGCACAGCTCATGCATGGGTCGTAGGCGCGGATGAGTTTTTCGATTTCAAATGCGATCGTTCCTTTCGGCGCGTTCTTTGCGAGTAATTCATCGGTGAGCCGCCAGATATCTTCTTCGATGTTCACCTGATTTTGCCCCGTGGGCACGATAACCTCGCCTTCCTGCACGATGCCTTTATCGTCAATGACCACTTTGTGATATAACGTGCCGCGTGGCGCTTCGATGACGCCGATACCGACGCCCGCTTTTAGTTGTGGTTTCATGACCAGTTCGGGCGTAAATGTGTTTGTGGCGAGTATTTCTATCGCGTCGTCGATGGAATGAAGTATTTCGACCGCCTGTGCGACATTATTGTGGTAAATATCGGTGGATGGGAACATATTGAGGAGTGCGCCGAGCGTTTCTTTCGTACGCGGGTGGAGCCGGTCTTTGGCGAGGTTGAGCCGGGCGAGCGAGCCAACCATGTAGGAACCGCCCTCGTGCTTGTATGCGGACGCTTGTGAATAGGGAAGTACGACACGCTCCACGTGTTCGCGATATTTTTCTTCCGGAATGCGCTCGCCCGTGCTTGTCTCTATCCAGCCGTCCAGAAAGCGAAATTTATCGGCGGTAAGCGCCATAAAACTCGTATTGCGGTCGAAGTGAAACGGCGCGTTTTTAAATACGTCAATAAGCCGCAATACCGCGGGGCGTATCGATTCTAATTTCTTTATGATATCAACGATAGCTTCTTTTTCCGGGAAATGATTGAATCCGCCGATGGTCGGGTAGATCGCGTGCACCGAACGGCCGGATACGAGCAAGGCAAGCTCATTGCCTACTTTTTTAATAGCGAACGCATCGTGCAAATGCTGATGCTGGACAGGATCGTCCTCGTCAAAATCGAGGAATGCGTCTTTGCCGAAAATATCAGGCATCGAAAAAAGATACAAATGCAGTGCGTGATCGCGGATCATGAGACCGTACATCGTGAGATAGCGCAGGAGCATGGTTTGCTTCGAGGGAGTGATGTCGAGAGCATCTTCACATGCCTCAATGCTTGCGAGTAAGTGTGCATTGGAGCACGTGCCGCAGATGCGCGCCAAGAGCTGGGGGAGAGCCGCGATCGGTTTTCCCTTCATCGCCTCGGTGAAAAAACGTTTATGTTCGGTGATCTTAAAATGCACGTGCTCAACCTTGTTATTGCGCACGCGCAGTTCCAGCGCCGCCGCGCCTTCGACTTTCGTGATGTGTTCTAGGTTGAGATCAAATGTATGCATAAGAAATCATGAAGCGTAAAACATGAAACATGGAGCATTAAAGCGAAAAACGTAAAACTATGACTGCTGGAATTGCTTTGCCAAAGTATTCACCGCGGCGAGGAATTTATCGGGGTCGATCGGACAACCGCCGACGGATGCATCTACTGTTACGACATCGGCAACTTTTAGCACTTTAGGCAGTGCGCCAAAGCGGGCGATAAGGAATTCCACTTCCTTTTTTTGCCCTTCGGTGAATGTATTGCGCTGGCCAGAAGGCATGCCGACGACCGCGCATGCGCCGATCGCCACGACGATCTTTGATTTTGCGCGTATCTCTTTTACTTTTTCCGCCTGCGTTTCAGACGCGATCGCTCCTTCGATAAAAGCGATATCGAGCTCATCAAGTACATTATGCGACTTCAGTACGCGCGCATGCCGAAAATCGAACAATTTTTTCCATTCCTGCCAGTGATCGTTCATCACTTCCGTCATGATGACGGTGTTGTCTTCACAGCAAGAGAATGAGAACCATCCGATACGTATCTTTCTTTGTGGATTTTGCGGCGCGGCGTCGTTCATAGGAGTGTTTTAAGGTCACATGATGCGTTAGAAAGCTTATCTTTATTATCCGCCATATCGGCGCCTTTTTCAATCAGCTTCGTGAGAGCGGTGAGCTCTTTGGTGTTATTGATCATCGTTGCGCCGATGATCTTCCCGTTCTTTAATATGATACGTGAAAAGGAATTGCCGTCTGCCGCATTGCGGGCAATGACCTCGCGCCCTTCGACATGCTCAGGACTGAGCCCTTCGGTCGGACGTATGTCGCCCGCAAACGCGATAGTGATACCGAATCCGCCTGTCACGTAAAACGATACAAGGCGGAACTGCTCATGCGCGCCGCACATATTGCGCGCAGCAACCCTCCCTTGCATTTGCGCGTTCGCCCAGTTGCCCAGCTGGATCTGTTCGCCTAAAATAACATCTTTGAATTCTGCGCCATCGCCCGCAGCCCACACATCGGGCGCGCTCGTAGCAAGATATTCATCTGTAACGATGCCACGGTTCGTTTTGATACCGCTGCCGGCGGTCCATTCTACCCTACAGTATGTTCCGATGCCGACGACGATCATATCGGCGGGAAGCGTGGCGCCATCGGCGAGTGTTACGCCTTCGACGCTTTCGCCTCCTATCACTTCCTTTACCTGAGAGTTGCGCATGATCCTCACGCCGCCCTTTTCAAGCGCCGCTTCGATCAATGTGCCTGAGCGCTTATCGAGCAACGGATCCCAAAAATGAGGCTCGCGGATGATAAGTGTCACATCAATGCCGGCGAGCCGTAGCATTTCGCACATTTCAAACCCCACGAATCCGCCGCCCACCACGACCGCACTTCTGGTTGATTTTACTTTTGCGATGATCTGCTTTGCATCATCGAGCATGCGGAGATAAAAGACATTTTGTTTATCGGCGCCCTTACTATTCCATTTTCGCACGCAGGTGCCGGTGGCAAGGAGTAGTTTATCGTATACGATGCTTGTGCTGTCATCGAGCGTTACCGTTTTTGCCGCAGTATCAAGCGCAGTCGCTTTTTTGCCCGCAATGAGCGTAATGTTGTTTTTTGGGTACCATTCATCTTGTTTCAGCCATATCTGGTCAAATGGGATCTTTTCAAGAAAAAAGTTCGGTTTTGAAAGCATGATGCGCGAATAGAGCCGGTACGGTTCATCCGACACGATAGCACATGAACCCGCGGGGTCCTGCTGGCGGATGGTTTCTGCGGCTGTGGTACCGGCCACGCCGCCGCCGATGATGAGATATTTTACCTTTTCCATATTATACCAAAACCACCGAGCTCGCCTGCTCCGCAGGTTGCAGAACTAAAATCACCCTTCGTGCGAAAAAAATTAGGTATTTATGATTACGGATACACTTGTTTGCCGTCTTCGTCGTAGAGAAAGATGGCGCGGGTGGGGCATGACTGTGCGGCAGTGAGCAGGGTGTCGTCCGAGACCGCTTCGTCCTCAAGCGCTGTCTTTTCCGCGGGGTCGGCGCTCTTTACGCCGCCTTTGAGCTTAATGATCGCTTTGTTTTCCGCATCGAGCTCAAACACGGTGTCTGCGGTAAGCACGCAGCTTGCTGCGCCGATGCACAAGTTTCTGTCTACTACGATCTTTTTGATCTTTGCCATATAAAATCTTTAATAATTCTTTTCAGTATTATACCCCATAGGGCGTAAAAATAAAAAAAGCCGGCACCTGGGTTATCCAGACACCGGCTCGACAGGTAAAACTATTTTACGAGCATCATTTTTTTTGACGCCGGTATTTCAAAGACTTCAAGGTGTTGTCCCTCCTTTGGGGTTCCTCCTAATTCATTTGTTGGGAGGGCATAGAACTTAGCGTCTTTTTCCGTGCTTTTCTTTGCGATAAGAAGGGTGCGGGAGCTTTGATCGGTGACGAAGGATTCGTCTTTTACTACCCCCTCAATCATGTATTTTCCTGGCTCTATGGTGCGCAGCGGAGCTCCTCCTCTCATCTCTTCCCCTAGCTCAAAGAAGCCAAAAGAAGTGGCAAAAAGACCAACGATTAGGCAAAAGAGGAGAAATACGTGATTCTTGGTTTCTTGCCACACAACAACAACGCCGAGGATAATGATAAGCGTTCCAACGAGTATTACCGCAATAAGGCCGAACATTACATCCTCCTTTCGCTCACAGAGCGTTTGAATTTTTTTAACGAACAGACTTTTTTATGTTTGCTTTTATATATCAAAAACATATTTTTGTCAAAACAAAAATCCGGACCTAAATAATTAGGTCCGGATTTTGTAGGAAGGGCTATCTCAGTTTCGGCTCAATGCGTTTTAGGAGAACGGCATTGGTGGCGACGATGATGGATGATGCAGACATAAGGAGAGCCGCAAATTCGGGGCGCAACGACCAGCCAAACGACGTGTAGAACACGCCCGCGGCAACAGGAATAGCAAGGACGTTGTAGATCGCCGCCCAAAAAAGATTTTGTTTCATTTTTTGCACCGTTGCTTTACTGAGCACGATCGCGCGGACGATATCATACGGATCCGATCTCATGAGAACGATGTTTCCTGTTTCGATGGCGACATCGGTGCCTGCGCCGATGGCGATGCCGATATCAGCCCGGGCCAGAGCCGGGGCGTCGTTAATGCCATCGCCGACCATGGCAACAAACTTACCTTCGTCCTGCAACTTTTTCACATGCTGTTCCTTATCTTGTGGAAGAACTTCAGCAAAAATTCGATCAATACCCAATTCTTCCCCAACCGCTTCTGCGACCTTAGTGTGGTCACCGGTGATCATAGCAACCTCAAGACCTAACGCTTTAAGTGCACTGATCGTTTTTTTAGAACTCGGTTTTATGGTGTCGGCAACGCCGATCACTCCAGCAAGCGTATTGTCCACCGCTATAATGCTTAATGTTTTGCCTTGCGCGGCTAAAGCATCGATCTGACTGCGTTGACCGCTCGTATCGATACCATTATCAGTTAGTAGTTTTTCCTTGCCGGACAGGATCTGTTTACCATCGATAATACCCTTAAGACCGAATCCGGCGATCGACTCAAACCCGGAAACTTTTCCAATATGTAACGCTCGGCTTTTGACTTCATCAACTATTGCTTTAGAGATCGGGTGATTGGAAGCCGAACCAATGGCCGCCTGCAACTCTAAAACTTGGTTGGGATCGAATCCATTAAATCCGATCACGTCGGTAACTTTAGGCTTGCCCTCCGTGAGTGTTCCGGTTTTATCAAGCACGATAGCTGTAAGACGAGATGTATTCTCCAGTGTTGCCGCGTCTTTGATAAGAATATTATGTCTCGCACCGATGCCGGTGCCGACGGCGACTGCGGTCGGCGTGGCAAGTCCCAATGCATCGGGGCAAGCGATAACCACTGTCGAGACAGCAAAAGTCAAAGCGGTGAGAAGTCCGGCATCAGCGCCGAAATACCAGCCAAAGAATGCCGCAAGACCGGACCCGATCGCAAGCACGACAAGCCATGCGGCCGCCTTGTCGGCGATGCGTTGGCCGGGCGCCTTTGAATTTTGCGCAGTCTCCACCATTTTGATTATCTGGGCGAGCATTGTCTCCGAACCGACTTGCGTTGCTTTAAATTTTACGGTGCCGGTTTGATTTACCGATCCGCCGATGATTTTTGCGCCGACGATCTTTGTTACCGGAATTGATTCTCCGGTAGCAAGCGATTCATCAATAGCGGTTTCACCCTCCGTGATCTCTCCATCTACAGGCACTTTGTCGCCGGGGCGCAGCACGACAATATCATCGTGAATGATTTCCGCGCTCGGGATGTTTACTTCTCTTCCTGAACGGATGACATTTGCTTTCGGCGGCACGAGGTCAAACAACGCGCGCAGAGCGTCCGATGTGCCGCGACGGGACTTCATTTCCATCCAATGGCCAAAGAGCACAAAGGTGACAAGGAGAGCGGCTGCCTCGTAGAACGTCTCTGACTCCGGACGGATCAGAGTAAGCAACACGCTAAAAAGATATGCCGCCAAAACACCGGTCGCGATGAGCACCGCCATATTCAGTTTTTTCGCTTTCAGCGACCAATAGGTTCCCGTGATGAATATCGAGCCGGTCCAAAAGACGATCGGGGTCGTAAGAATAAAAAGGAGCCAGCTGACGGGAATAGGCGAGGGGAGTTCGAGTCCGAAATACGTGCGCCCGAGCGGAGAATACAGAATGATGGGAATAGAGAGAAGAAATGATATCCAGAATCGTCGCTTCATATCCGTTTCCATTTTTTTTGCGATCTGCGGGTTTGTCATCGCCGCCTCATGATCACGGTGGCTTATCGTTTGCATATCGTGTTTGGTATGAGTGTCAGGTGATCTCGTTTCCGGGATCAGCTCCATGCCGCACGCAGGACAGCGCCCCGGTGCGTTCCTTCTCACTTCCGGATGCATCGGGCAGGTATAAACCGTTCCCGAATCTTTCGGTGAGCTGTGATTATGGTCGTTCATATTATTTGTTTTCGACAGCGTGGCTTATAATTTCTAAGTTACAGCTTTTGTGCTCTTTGCACCACGCTTCGCATTTTTCGGCCCATATTTTATTTTCATAATGAAAGCCGCATTCCTCACACTGATATAATTCTTTACTTTCGTTTTGAATGATTTTGACCATTATATGTATATGTATACCTTATTTCTTGTGATTACCGTGCATAGATTTCATATCCGTTCTTTTTCCAGTCTAGCATGCCGCCCGACAAATGCGACACCTGCGTGTACCCGAGTCGGGTCAATTCCTGGGCGGCTATTTCGCTCATGCGGCCGCTCCGGCAATAGAGCACGATCTTTGCGCTTTTGTCTTTGGGCAGCGTATCAAGATTATCCGCGATCGTATCATACGGAATAAACGCGTCGGTATTTTTTATTTCTCCCTCGTAAGGAATATGAACATTCACAAAAAAGAAATCTTTCTTTTCAAGCATGCCCGCGAGCTCCGCACTTGAAATGGTATTAAAAGATTTTTCCGCTGTACGAAGCACCCACTCGAATGCTGTCATTTTTCCATCCACGGTATCGCGGATCTCAAGTATGATCGTTTGCGGTAAAGGGGTAATGGGGGCAAATATGAGCGCTCCTTCACGGTGATGTCCGCCCGGCGGGCTGCCGTCCCATGCAAGTGGCGCGTATGTGCCGCCTTGCTCATCGCGAAGGACGGAGGTTGCGGCAAAGTCTTGGCTAAGCTCGATCGTATGCGTATCAAGTGTGACCGTAAATTCCCAGCGATCAGCACCTTCCGCGATGCGGGGAAGTGCGGTGATGGTCACGCCTCCTTTTTCGATTGACTGCGCTTCAAGCGGGAGGAAGGATGCCTCTAATGGTGGCGGGATCACCGGCGTTGTATTATTGAGCGAAATGTCGCTGTTAGGGATGAAATAGTGCGCTCCAAGCACGAGCGCGATCAGCACTATTCCTACAGCGATAATTTTATTGGTGTTGGTCATAAGAGTGCAGAACTCGATGAGGCGGTGAATGTTTCACGAATTGGTACGTTTTTCTGCCGATGTATCCGATACCGGCGGCATTGAAGGCAAGCCCTATCCAGAACAGTTCGGTTTGATAGCCGGCGATGAATGCAAGAGCTCCGGTGGTCGCGATGATCGGCAGAATGTTTGCAAGGTAATGCGCGCAGCACGATATCATGGCGGCAGTCGAGGTGGTTCCTGAAACGGCAAGCGCCGCACCCGGGTGTTTTTCGCCGCGGGAAGCGTTTTTAAGCCAGCTGTATAATCCGATCTGCACACCGAACCCAAGCGCAAGCGCCGTCACAAAATACCAAAATTCTGCGAATTGGCGCATTGCGAATTCCCAGCCGGACACAAGCGTGAGAACGGCGAAATACAGCGCAAGAAGTGAAAGCATTCCTATCACTCCTTTTATAATCGCTTTACTTAGCATAGAGCAGGCACGAGACACCATGCTCCCCGCATATTTGTTAAAGGTGTGGGGAGGGGTGTTCTCTGCGGCGGTTATTTAGTGAACTTGTTGTAAAGCCATGCGAACAGATACGTTCCGCCGTACGTGTATACGAGAATAGGTACGAGACTTGCGATAAAACTGCCGAATGTCACGTTGATCGAGGTGAATTTATCCACATTGGTCAGGTGGATGATCCAGCCCAAGAACCTCATGGCAAGATCGGGGTTAAGCGCGGTGAATGCGGCGCAGATCGTATACGCGATCCCCATAGTGATCGTTGCCGCAAGCGCGAATTTTTGTGCGTTCAATTGCATAGTGTTAAAGGTTAATATATTACTAATAGCTCTTTCCATTATACTCCGCACCCGCCCCCGCCGCCACGCGGTGGCGCAGCGGGCGGAGGAGTGAATGATTGTTTGGTTTGCGAAAGCGATGTGCTTTCTGTGCCGCCGAAACTGATGCCATTTGCCGGTACCGCGTAATAGGCAAGCGCTAGAATACCGAAGATTATCACACCCATGGCGATCGTTTTATTTTTGTCATGCATAGGATGTGGTGTTATTCGGTACCGCCACGCTCGCTGTTCCAAACGCTGATGCCGTTTGGCATTTTACCGACAGGGATCCGGGCAATCTCTTTGTTTTGCGCGATATCGATCACCGATACGTCGTTACTGAGTAAATTCGTGAGATATACGAATATTCCCTGTTTATCCACAACGATGCCATGCGGCGCTTTTCCTGCCGTGATCGTTCGCTCCAGTGCGCCTGATGCGATATTGATCTCATACACCTTATTGCTTTCCGGCTGGTCGAAATAATATCCCTGATCGGCGACAAAGAGGTGCTGTGAATCGGGTGTCGCGTAAAGTTGCACCGGCCCTTTCGCCTCTGCGGGAAGATCGATCGCGGTGGTCGTCTCTGATGCGGTATCAAAACGCGCGATCTGTTTTGTGCCGTAGAGCGACGCAAATGCGTATTTGCCGTCGCGCGTCACCGCAGTCTGTACCACGCCGCTATTCATAGGATAGCGTTTCACCGCGCCGGTACGTGCATCAAGCGCAGCGATCGCTTTTCCCGCAAGAAGCGCGATGAATGCTTTTGATCCGTCCACCGACATTCTCAGGCCATGCGGTCCGCTGTCTTTTCCGAGCGCAATTTTCTTTTCCACCGCATATGTTTTTGCGTTTATCGCATACACCGCACCCGTATTTTGCAGCGTGACATATGCCGTTGCATTATCGGGCGTCACGACGACATGTGCCAGGTGCGTTTCAGAGCCGATCGGGATGCGCGTGATGATGCGATCTGAACGAGGATCGATGACGATAACCTCGTCGAGTGCGGTAGGATCGCTTTTCCCCATAGCCATGCCTTGCATGGCGTTTTCCATGACGTTTGCGGTCACCCATACCGTCTGGCCATTTGGTGCGACTTGCACGTTATGCGGCATGTAGTTTGTAAGTACCCCTTCTTTTTCCTCTACGAGGTCGATATGCGCAGTGACCTTTTTCATGCGAGGGTCAATGACCGCGATCTTTCCTTCTTCTTCAAGAGCGACATACACTTTTTCCTTTGCCGTCGCGTTTTGCGAAACGGCAGTTGCTTGCGTTTTCGCAGCCGGCACTTCAGGCGTGCGCGAGAACAGCGCAAGCGCGGCTCCCACGAGTACCACCGGGATGATGATATACAATGCGTTTTTCATAATGATGTGTTAAAGAGATAAAGACATTCTTATACTCCGCATCCGCCGCCGCCCTTTTGCTGGACAGGTTCAACTTCCGCACGGATCTGCTGATATCCCTGCGCGCTTGAATATGCGGAGCCAAGCACTTCTTTCGGATTGATCTGCGCCCACGCGCCGCCGCGTTTTGCAAAGTATTTTGCGATCGTGGTGTACGTGTCGGGGAACCAGTATGCATTCACCGCAAGCGCTGTTGTGTACATTTGCTGTTCCGTTGCGCCCTGGGACGCCATCAGTTCAAGAAGCCCGAGCATCGCCATGCCGTGATTGCAGTCGGGGAAATAAACCGAATTGCCGCAGCACGGGCGATAGATGTTTTGTGATACCCGTGTTACCAGTGCTTGTTGTTCTGGTGTAAGCGTCATGAACGTATGCATACTGTAGTGATTCATGACATTTCCTTTGGCAAGCGTCCATCCGCCGGTTGAGGCAAAACGGTCCGCGCCGCCGTATTGCTTGTCCGTCATCGGGCCTTTTTCCAGTATTTCATTCTTATTGCCAAGCCCGAGCGCCCACAGGAGATTAAGCAAGAGGCCGGAGTTTTGCTCGGTGATCACGAGCGCGCCGTTGCTTGCGTCGTAGAGCAGCTGTTTCGCATTTTCATCAAGGCCTCCGCGTTGGGCATAGACGGCTTCGAATTTCGCGCCGTCAATGACGCCTGCATCGATCATTTGCTTGCCGAGGTCGCCCCAGCGGACGGGAAGCGCAACACCGGCAGACGGCAAGACCGATTCGTCGAGGGCCGCTTCGCTTGCTTGTGCGGCTGTCGATTGATATTGCGCGGTAACGCGCGGCGCCGATGAAGAGAATCGCGGTTTGATGGTGATCGAGATCTCAAACAGCAGGTTCATCGCGAAGACGACAATAAAGCCGATCGCCACCCATTTCCAGAATTTCGCTTTCACCGTTTCGCGCTTCGCTTCTATTTCGCCTGCAACAGAAAGCAGGTTTTCTGTTGGCGGTATTGTTATGTTTTCTTGCGGTTTTTGTTCGTTTTGATCTTCCATATGTGATAATAATTAGCCGATAATTTCAACGGAGATCTTTAATTCGATCTCTTGATTATTCGGGTCATTGGTAGGGATGAACACCGATCGCGAAAAGCGCCCCTGCGGCTCTTCGTGGAAGTTCGGGTCGAATGTTACAGTGACCGTCGCGCGTTCACCTGCAGGCACGCTCGTTTTATCTATCGTTGCCGATGTGCACCCGCACGACGTGACAATGTCTCCGACCGTCAGCGCGTCCTTGCCGGTATTGGTGAGCGCGAATGTCGTACTCACTTTGCCCCCGCCTTTCGTGATCTTCCCGAAGTCATATTCTGAAACGGCAACTTCCGCTTTTGCTTTTGACGGCGCCATTTTTTCCATTCCGGCAGACGATGCGCGGGAAAGCAGCTTTTTCACATTGGTTGCCGTTTCATCCACTTCTTCGTCGAGATGGTCGATGCGGCTTTCCAGGCGTACGATGCTCGTGCTCGTGTCCATCACCGCTGCGCCAACGATAAGCAAGAGCACGGCGATCGTCGCAAGGAGTCCTATGACTATGTTTCTTTTATCCATAGCGGTGTGTTAAGGAGTTACGTCCGCCGCAAAAGAAAATTCAAGCTTCGGCTTTGTCTGCGAGTTGGTCTCTACCGTGACGATGCGGCGTATTTTTCCGGTGCCTGATGGGCCGTGCGCGGCCGGGTCGAACACCGCTTCTATCTCCGCGGTTTCTCCCGGCATGATCTCCTGCCGTATGCTCGGCACGGCTCCGTGCCCCGGCATGCCGAACGGGCCGAATGAACGACCGCCGCTCTTCAATGTCGCTTTCGTGCACATGCAGGAAGTGGTGATCTTGGTGATCGTCACCGGCTCCGCTCCGGCGTTGCGCACCGCAAATGAATTGCGTACGCCGCCCGCTGCCATCGAAATAGTTCCGAAGTCAAAGAATGTCTCTCCCGCCTCCAGCGCGCTTGCGCTCCACTCTTTTTGCACGGTCGCGGTGCTTTTTTGCGTCGATTGCCACGCAAAGAGGATGATGCCCCCAACGATCACTGTCGCAAGAATTCCCAGAATGATACCCCGTGTTTGGTTTTTCATATCGTTAATGATAATAAATAAAAATCCCTTGTGGAAAGGGACGGAGTGCGCTCAGTCATGCGCCTAACGTGGGCGCAGCGTATTGAGCGCGTTAGCTGAAAGAGGGGCTGTTTTCGTGCAGCGCAAGCCAGCGGGTGAATGGCGCTATGGAAAGAGAAAGCTCTTCGAAAAGGAAAAGAGGGGTGAGATATCGGCTGATGATCGCGGGTCCCGCCCGTTCGCGGATGAGAACGAATGCAATGACAAAAAGAAGCGACAGCAACGCAAGCGCCGTATATCCGGTTACGACCGCAAGCAGCAAACTTTTGAGTATCTCCGCATGAAAGAGGAACATTGCAATGACGTCGCTCGCCGGGCACGCGGGTGCCGGTGAGGCGGCGGCAAGACAGCCCACATGGCCATGTTCGCTTGCGTGCTGCATTGCAAGCGCGCCGAAAAGGGCGATGACCGCGATGCTTACGATAAGCGAAGTTGCTAATACGCGTTTCATATAAAAATAGTATATCACTTTTTTTCCATTTCTTCAATATCGCTTTCAAGGCGCTCTATGAATTGCTCGATCGATTCATCTCCTTCAAGATCAAAGCGTTCTGGCTGGGCGAGGGGAGTGCTGCCTACAATGATGCAGTATGCCTCGTAATTGTGGAGTTCTTCCACGGAATGGGTTTTCCCATAGTGTATCACGCACAAAATGAGCGATCTTGTCCTGTACACCTTCTTCTCCGATGATGGTCAGGAGTCTTTTCCTAAATTCCTTTGCCCTCTCACTAAACTCGATTTTCTCAAATGATTGGGATTCCATGGTTATCACCATATCATGTTTCCGGTACCGGAAAAACTTGACAAAAATGCAAAAAGGTGTATAATAGATAATGTTCTTAAAAAATTGAATAAAAAAGGAGGTCGCCATGGCCGACATGAAAAGACTAGGGAATAAGCCGGGAAAGCAACTGAAGGAAAGCCATTTTTGGATCGCCGCGACGCTCTTTGGAATCTTCGCGGTAATATATGTGATATGGTGGCTGCTGGATTCAATAATTAAATAAGCAGCTACAGGTATGGTTAGAGGGACGGTTATCAACAACCGTCCCTCTTTTGTTTTAAGCACACACATATGGCACTTTAGATTCTAGCATTTCGTTCGGTGTTTTCCCATTGAGTCCGCAGTGTTCCAGATCATTGTAGTACGTATTCCATGCTGCGAGCTTCTTCCGCAAGTCTCGTATGTCTCTGA
>JACRAK010000026.1 GCA_016234725.1 Candidatus Azambacteria bacterium
GAGCGTCCGTTTCAACGAGCCGCGCGGGAGCACATAGATATACCGATAGATCGCCTCGTGCGAGATGCGCATGGTCATATCCAGAGAATACTCCTCTTGCATGCGCGTGACAATCTCTCGGGGCGACCAGCGCTTACGCAGCTTTTGCATGACATACCTCCGCAGCCGATCTTCATGCGCCAGCCGACTCTTGCCGTTTCTACGGGAGGATGCGCGCTCCGTGGCGCGCCTCCCCGCCGAGAACGCGCGATACCCGCTCACGCCGCTGTTGCGATTCACCTCTCGCGCTATGGCGCTTGGCGTTCGACCTAATCGCTTCGCTATGGCCGAGCATGTTTCTCCCTGCGCGAGGCCTCGGCTGATTTCCTCGCGCTCGGCGTTGGTGAGGCGCCGATACCCCTTGTGTGATTGTCGCATACGGATATATTATACTCATATCCGTTGCGTTAAATGTCTGACTTCAAGTAGCAAAATCCCGTTGTTTTTTCAACCCCGCCGTGATAAAGTTATTGTATTATGAGTATGGAAAACATGTCTTTTGAAGGTCCCGAGTTTCTCAAAGAGAAATATGACCTCCACAATGCGGAAGAAGTAGAAGCGGCCGCGGAGCGCACCGAAGCGCGCACCGGCGAAGCAGTACCGCAGGATCCCGCATCTCGTATTCAAAATTATCTAAACCGTTTCACAGAGATCACTGAACGCGAAGACCCTGACACACGGGAGCGCGGCATGGACGCGCTCAAAAAAGTACTCCATGACAACTTTGTCATCACCAAAGAAGAGATCTCGGAATCAGTTTTTCTTTTAGAACAACGAATCGCTCGCGAACAGGGATATGGAAACATTGAAATTACCGATGAATTTAGAGAGAAGAAAGCAGAACAGATCATCAACAATCAAACACGAAGTTTGGATGCATGGATAGAATATCTTTCCTCACCCGACGCGCAGTATCCGGACTGGGCGAAATATTGGGCGTTCCGATCCATGGTCGGTATGGGGAAATTGCAGAAAGAAGTAGATGATGAAGGAAAAGAAACCGCTCGTTTTCAAAAAAGAACAAAAGACACGGTGGTTTCATTCCCGCCCCTTAATCCGCGGGCTTTGGCGCTGACCATCGGTGTACTCAAGGAAAAATTGGGAGAAGAAGCAAAGCCGAAACAAGAGCAAGAACTGATCGCAAATCAGAGTATCAAATTAAGCGATGAAGAATTCCAGAAGCTTCTTTCCACGGAGAACTTCTCAAAGATATACGCGCAGTTTTTGATCGAGATGCCGGAGTACTCGACCGAAAAACTGCAGGAGATCCGGGGAACATGGGTCACATATAAGAAAGGTTCTGATGCACATGAACTGGTGAAGTCCATGGAAGGGTACCCGCTCGAATGGTGTACCGCCGATTATGATACGGCGCAGAATCAGCTTCGAGGCGGCGATTTCCATGTGTACTATTCACTCAATGAATCAGGTGAAGCGGTTGTGCCCCGTCTGGCCATCCGCATGCAGAACGATCACATCGCGGAAGATCCGCGGGGCATCGCTCCGAACCAGAACCTCGATCCGTACATTGTCCCGGTGCTGGAGGAAAAGTTGAAAGAATTCGGCCCGCAAGGCTATGCGTACAAAGAGAAATCCGCAGACATGAAGCGTCTCACCGAGATTGAGAACAGGGTGAAGCAAGAAAAAGAACTCACTAAAGACGACCTTACTTTTCTTTATGAGATCGACAAGCCGATCAAAGGCTTCGGATATCAGAAAGACCCTCGCATCAACGAGCTCCGACAAGGAAGAAATGCCGAGGAGGATATGCTTGTTATATTTGAATGCACCAGAGAACAAATCGCTCACGCGCCGAGCCAAATAAACGAAAACACCAAAGCGTATGTCGGTCAGCTCGAGCCGGGCATATTCCAGAAATTACCGGAGAATCTCGAGCATTGTTATACCTCATTTCCCTATAATAAAATCCGCAGAGAGAATGTCGAAATAGGAGGCAAGTCGGCAGAGCAATTGATATCCGAAATGGAAGCGGCAGGCATCAACATTTCCGGCTACGCAAAATCAATGCTCAAAAATAGAGAATTCGTGCCGGGTAAAAATCCGGAGGAAGCGACACTCATCAGACTTACCGTAGCCGATCTCGGATTCAAAAGCAGTGCCACCACCGATCAACTTTATGAGCGTGCCCAAATTCTCGGTTTGGAATTGTGCCCTGCCGATACCGGTCCCAACTATCATTCGAAGTATCGTAATCAACGTTTGAATAGATGGATTTATATGGGCATGAAGCCGATCGCCGGCTCTGACGGCAACCCGAGCGTCTTCCAGCTGGGACGCTACGGCGACGGCGACGGTTTGTGGCTGTACGGCTATTGGGCGCAACCCGACAGCAGCGAGTGGTTTCCGAGCAACGAGTGCGTGTTCCGTCTCCGCAAGTCTGAATCTTAAATCCTTTGTCTCTTTATAATTTTTGACCCTTTGGTTCTTGGGCTCTTTGAGCTTTTTGTTTTCGAAAAATTTTTGCTATACTGATTTCGGATGGGTTATATTGAATGGCTACGGCTTTTCAAGACCTTTTCGGCTCATACAGATTGAGAGCGCGGATGGTTACGACTCTGAAGGAGAACAAGTTCTCTGCGGGGTAAACTTTTCGCGGAGGATTTGTATGTCAGTCAACAAAAAAGAAAATACTTGGTGCGACATATTGGTTGATTCTCGATCACGCATAAAATACAGTCAGGTCTCTTTCCGCATTCAGCGGACTAGACGGATAGTGCTCTAGATGATGTGACGCATAATATCGCGATGGAGTGATTTTTAATCCCCGTCAGATGTCTAAAACATTTGATGGGGATTTTTTTTACACAAGAGCTTTTGCCGTACTCACAATGAGCTTGTACGCGCCGTCGCGCATGTCCACTTTGCCAGAGACGAGAATAATGGCGTCGTCCTGCCAGATGCCGTTGGTTTTTTGAAGCGTTTCGGGGAAAATGACCACTTCTATCGTGCCGGTCATATCCTGGAGGTTTGCAAACGCCATAGGATCTCCTTTTTTTGTGACGATCTTTTTCATATTGGAAAGGATGCCGCCGAGCTTTACCGTTTTTCCTATGACGTTGCTCGTGATGTCGCGGATAGGTGTTGTGATGCTCGAGAGTTTTTCTTGATAGTCCGCGAGCGGGTGATCGGATACGTACAAGCCCAAAAGTTCTTTTTCCCACGCAAGTTTTTGTTTGCGCGTCGCGGGCTCCGCTTCTTTCATGCGTATGGAGCCAAGTGGCGCGTCGCTTTCTCCAAAAAGCCCCATCTGCGAGCTGTCGGCGTTCTTTTGCGTCTCGCGAGCGTATTCCAGAAGCATTTCGAGATTTGTAAGCAATTGATTGCGCTCGCCCATGTCGTCCATCGCGCCGCATTTGATGAGCGCTTCGAACGATTTTTTGTTGAGGTCTTTGTGCCGCGTGCGCTCGATGAAGTCCTCGATGGAAGTAAACGGCGCGCCGCCGCGTGAGGCGATGATCGCTTCCGTGAAATTCTCGCCGACGTTCTTGACCGCCACGAGCCCGAAGCGGATCTCTTTGTCCGATACCACGGTGAATATCTTTTTGCTTTTATTGATGGCGGGCGGGAGCACCTCGATGCCCATGGTCTTTGCTTCCTGCACCAAAAATGCGACGCGCTCGATGTCGGCGAGGTCAGATGTCATGAGTGCGGCCATGAATTCGGCAGGAAAGTGCGCCTTGAGGAACGCGGTCTGATAACCGATGAGCGCGTAACATACCGCATGCGACCGGTTGAACCCGTAGCGATCGAACGGTTCGATGAGCTTCCAGATCTCGTGCGCTATCTTTTCGGAAACCCCGTTGGCGATCATCCCCGAGATCAGCTTGCTTTTTTGTTCTTCCAAAAGCGATTTTATCTTTTTGCCGATCGCTTTACGCAAAGTATCCGCTTGCGGGAGCGTGAACCCCGCCATCTCTTTTGCGATCTCCATGACCTGCTCTTGATAGATCATGATGCCGTAGGTGTTTTTGAGTATCTTGCCCATCGCAGGGTAAATATGCTCAATGGGTTCTCGCCCATGCTTGCGCGCGATGAATTTCGGGATAAGTTCCATCGGGCCCGGGCGGAAGAGCGCGACCATCGCGACGATGTCCTCAAATTCCGTCGGCACGAGTTCTTTGAGATAGCGCTTCATGCCGGCCGATTCAAGCTGAAACACCCCGGTGGTGCGCGCTTCTTGGAAAAGTTTGTACGTTTTTTTGTCGTCGAGCGGGATCTTGTCGAGGTTCACGCGCTTGCCGTGGCGCGCCTCGATGAGGTTGATGGTGTTTTCTATGATAGAAAGGTTCTTGAGCCCGAGAAAATCCATTTTCAAAAGACCGAGGTCTTCGATCGCGTGCATTTCATACTGCGTGACGATCTGTTTGGCGCCGTTCTGTTCGCCGTTCTCTTCCTGCGCACGCGTGGCGTATTGAAGCGGGACTATTTCGGCAAGCGGATCTTTGGAAACGACGACGCCGCACGCGTGCACCGATGCGTGCCGCGATACGCCCTCGAGTTTTTTTGCCATGTCGAGCACGAGCTTCGCATCTGCGTTGGTGTCGTAGAGGGTTTTTAATTCCGGTGTGGACGCGAGCGCGTCGGTAAGCGATGAGCCAAATGGTATGAGTTTGGCGAGCGTATCGCAAAAGCCGTATGCGATGCCGAGTGCCCTGCCTGTGTCGCGCACGGCGGCGCGCGCCGCCATGGTGCCGAACGTAATGATCTGCCCCACATGATCGCTCCCGTATTTCGCGGCGACGTATTCAAGCACTTTATCGCGCCCCGTATCGGCAAAATCGATATCGATATCGGGCATGCTGATGCGTTCTGGGTTCAAAAAGCGTTCAAAGATGAGGTCGTATTTAATGGGGTCGACGTTCGTGATGTTGAGAATATATGAGGTGATAGAGCCCGCCGCCGAGCCGCGGCCCGGCCCCACGACGACGCCGTGCGATTTCGCCCAGTTCACGAAATCCTGCACGATGAGAAAATACGACGCAAACCCCGTTTTGGTGATGACGGAAAGCTCGTAGTCGAGCCGGTCAAGCACTTCTTGCGTCGCTTCCTGGTATCGCTTCGGCAGATATTCCATGCAGAGCTTCCGCAGGTACGAATCCTGCGTTTCCCCCTCGGGCACATGAAAATGAGGGAGCTGGATCTTTCCGAGCTCTATGTCGACGGCACAGCGGTCGGCGATCTTCTGCGTGTTTTCGAGCGCAGATTTTTGGTATGGGAATATCGCATACATCTCGTCTGCACTGGTGAACGAAAAATCATCCTGTGCAAGCGAAATACGGTCGCCTTCGCCGAGCTTCGCGCCGGTTTGCACCGCCATCAGGGTGTCTTGCGCTTTCGCATCGTCTTTATTCAGATAATGCACGTCGCACGTTGCGACACACGCAAGCCCGAACCGCTCGGCGTATTCGATGAGCTTTTTATTCACCGCATCTTGGAGCTTGATGTTGGGGTGATGGGCGAGCTCAAGGTAGAAGTGCTTGGGGCCGAATATCTCTTTATACGCACGCACCAGTTCTTCGGCGAGTTCAAAGTTTTGCCCTGCGATCGCGCGGGGGATCTCGCCGCCCAGGCACCCGGAAAGCGCGATGATGCCTTCATGATATTTGGCAAGCGTTTCTTTGTCGATGCGCGGTTTGTAATAAAATCCTTCGAGGTTCGCGGCTGTGACAAGCTTGATAAGGTTTTTGTAGCCGGTATTGGTTTCCGCAAGGAGCGTAATATGAAAACGCTTGTCGTCGATGCCCGCCTGCTTGTCTTGCATCCGCCGCGGCGCGATATACAGTTCCGCGCCGATGATGGGTTTCACGCCCTGTTTTTTGGCGTACTTGTAAAACTCAATAATGCCGTACATCGAGCCGTGGTCGGTCAGCGCAACCGCGTCCATGCCGAGCTCTTTTGCCTTGGCCACCAGCTCCGCCGGCTTCGGGAGGCCATCAAGTAGGGAATAGTGGCTATGGACATGGAGATGGACGAATTTCATCCCAGTATATCAACTTTGACAATTGTGAACATGTTTTCTCGTAGAGGGTGATTATTTTTGAAGATTGCGTTATGATCTTAACATAGCTTTTTTGCGTTTTGAAAAGCAAAACGCAGTCAAAGTTGTATTACTGGGGCATGCTACACTAAAAAATAAGTAAGGCGAAAGGCATTTTTAACCTGTAAGAGCTCGCTCCCATTCTATCATGGCACACAGGACTAATCCAACATTGACCCCGTTAGAAAATTACATCAATTATTAGTCGCACTATATGTCTTTATCACATGAAAAGCAATTGAAAAAAAAGCGACACACTGTAAATTTTCTAACGGGGTTGACGGAAGAGGAGAAATTGTGGCGCCGCGGATACACGGTCATCGGCGTCGACGAAGTGGGCATGGGGCCGCTTGCGGGGCCTGTTATTGCCGTTGCGGTAACGATCCGTGCGAAGGCCGCGCGGGAAATAGAAGACATCATGGCGCTTGGCATACGTGATTCAAAGATGCTAAGTGAGAAAAAGCGCGAGCGTATTTTTGAGGCGCTGACGGCGCACCCGCGCGTAGCGTGGGGGCGCGGGAGCGTGGATGAAAAAATAGTGGACGAGATCAATGTACTCCAGGCGGGCTTGCGCGCGATGCAGGAGGCGGTCATGCAGTTGCTTGCACAACGAGCAAGCGCCGCGGATGAACGCTTGTTTTTGTGCGTGGACGGCACGCGCATCGTGCCCGATATCATTGCAGACCAGCGATCGATCATTGCGGGCGATGCGAAAGTGTTTTCCATCGCGTGCGCGTCGATCATTGCGAAGGTTCTGCGCGACAGGATGATGAATGACTACGCAAAACAGTATCCTGGGTACGGGTTTGAACGGCATAAAGGATACGGCACGAAGATGCACATGGAAAGCATCGGAAAGAATGGTCCGTGCCCCATTCATCGAAAGAGTTTTTTAAAATCCGTGTCATTGTAAACGGGGTTGATAAAACAAGAAAATAATGGTAGGGTGCGCGGAAGCAGGCCTTTAACAAGTCGCATAAACCATCCAAAAGGAGGTAGGTATGCAGAGAAGAGGAGGGTTCAGGATGTTGTACGCGTCGTTCGCTCCATTTTTCTCTCCGCTTATTGAGATCGTAGAGAGAAATATACCGTATTTAACGCGCATGGCAAGATTTCCTTTGTATCTTTCATGGGGAGGAGGGCCTGGCCATCCCGCGCTCAAGAGAAAAGGAAAGAAGAAAAAGAGCCACTGGAATAAAAAACGGTAAAAAAAGAAACGGAGGGGTACAATGGAAAGAAAGATGAGAGAGTTTGAGAGTTTCGTGCTGGAAGTACTTCTTTCTGTTCTCTGTATATTGGTCATCGTGAGAATACTCGGCAGCGGACCGTTCGAGCGATTGGCATGGGTGTTCTGGTAAAAAGACACCCACGTAAAAAGGAAGAGAAAAATAAAACCCCGCAGAAACAACGCGGGGTTTTTTGTTTGACCGCGTGTCGGTTTATGCACTATCATAGGAGCATGGCGAAAGAAAAAAACGCGGCAAAAAGCGGCTCAAAATCAAAAAACGGGAACGGGAAGAACGGCGAGGAGAAGAAGCCGAAATTCGACCTGCATCCGGAAACAAAAAAGAGCGTGCTGGCGGTGATCTTTTTCACCGTCGCCGCGATATTGGTGCTTTCATATTTCGGGTACGCGGGGCGCGCGGGAGCATACCTCTATCGCGCGGTTGACGCGCTTTTGGGTGTCGGGTTTTTCCTCGTGCCGCTGAGCTTTGCATTCATCGGCGTGAGCCTGCTTCGCACGCTCAAGACGAACATTTATTTTACCTCGTTTTTCGGCGGAGCTCTTTTTTTATTCAGCGTACTTGGGTTCGTCGACCTTGTTGCGCGCCAAAGCGTCGGCGCGCCGGCTGACGGCGTTGATGCTGTTGTCAGGGAAACATACCCCGCAGGGTATGTTGGATATGCGATCGCGTATCCGTTCGTATACTTTTTCGGGTTCTGGGTGGCGTTGCTGTTGTTTGTCGTTGTGGCGTTGATCGCAATTTCCATTACATTCAATTTACCGCTCTTTCATCGGCGGAAAGATGACGAAGAAGAAAGCGAAGAAGCGCTCTCCGAAGATGACGAAGAAGAGCTTGAAACCATCGAAACGATAGAGGAGTGGGAAAAAGAGGCAGACGCGGGGTTCACCGCAAAAGCGCTCGCGAGCGTAAAAGAAAAAGCACAGGACGCGCTTGAAAAAGCGGGTATCGGGGCGCGCGCGAAAGAAGAGAAACAGAAGGGAAGCGCGGGCGCGAGCAATCAGCAGGTCGCGGATTTTGTCATAGAAGCGCATCAGAAGTTCTATAAGATACCGCCGCTCGATCTGCTTGAAAAAGATACCGGCAAACCGAGCTCGGGTGATGTGGAGGCGTATTCGCTGGTCATCCAGAAAACACTCAAGCATTTTGGCATCGAGGTGGAGATGGGCGAAGTGAACGTGGGGCCGACAGTGACGCAATACACCCTCAAGCCCGCGCAAGGCATAAAATTGTCGCGCATCATTGCCTTGCAAAATGACCTCTCGCTCGCGCTCGCGGCGCATCCGTTGCGCATCGAGGCGCCTATTCCGGGGCGGTCGCTGGTGGGCATTGAAGTGCCGAATAAATCGGTCGCGCTCGTGCGCATGCGCAATATGATCGATAACGCCGCATTCGCGCAGGCGCCGTTGCTTACCATGGTGCTGGGCCGCGATGTGGCGGGAAATCCGCAATACGCCGATATCGACAAAATGCCGCATCTTTTGATCGCGGGCACCACGGGGTCTGGCAAGAGCGTGTGCCTTCACACGATATTGACGAGTTTGCTGTATAAGAACTTTCCGCAGATGCTGAAGCTCGTTATCATCGATCCCAAACGCATCGAGCTTGCGGCGTATAACGGCATTCCGCATCTGCTCACGCCCATCATCATCGAGCGCGACAAGGCGATCGCCGCATTGCGCTGGGCGGCGCGCGAAATGGAACGGCGGTACGAATTTCTTGCCCAATTCAAGGTGCGCAATATTTCTTCCTATAATGCGCAGATCGCGAAAGGCGAACACGACGAGCGCATCATGCCCTATATCGTCATCGTGATCGATGAACTTGCGGATCTGATGTCGTCATCCGCGAAAGAAGTGGAGGCGGCGATCGTACGGCTCGCGCAGATGTCGCGCGCGGTCGGCATCCATCTTATCATTTCCACCCAGCGACCGTCGGTGGAGGTGATCACTGGGCTTATCAAAGCAAATATTCCGTGTCGTATCGCGTTTCAGGTTGCGTCGCTTGTGGATTCGCGCACGATCCTCGACATGTCGGGTGCGGAGAAATTGCTCGGCAACGGCGATATGTTGTTTTTGCCGCCCGAGGCGTCAAAGCCGCGGCGCATCCAGGGCGCGTTCGTGTCCGAGAAAGAAGTGAAGCGTATCACCGATTATATCCGCGAGACCGCGGAGAGCATGCCGCTTACCGCAGGGGCGGAGCCGGTGGTGGACAGCATCGAGCATGCGCTTGAAAAGCCGCATTCGGTGGCGGGGGGCAATGGCGGGTGGGATGGCGAGGCGGCTGAAGGGAGCGACGAGGAGCTTCTTGAGCGCGCCAAAGAGGTCATCGCGCACGCGCAAAAAGCATCCGCGTCGTTATTGCAGCGGCGGCTGAAGCTCGGATACGCCCGCGCCGCGCGCATTATGGACCTGCTTGAAGAAGAGGGGTGTATCAGCCCGCAAGACGGCGCGAAGCCGCGCCATGTGTTCATTGAGCGCCCTCCGGAAGCGCCTGAAGAATTCGGGAACGACGATGAGGAGTAGCGGCATGCGATCAGCGATCATCACGCCGCGCGCGATCCGCGCGGTCGCGCTCGCGGTGATGTGGATCGGCATCGGCGGATATTTCGGATGGCAGCTGTATAATCTTTTCCGCCCGCCGTTGTTGGTGATAACAAATCCATTAGGTGATATAATAACAAAGGAGCAGGTGATCGAATTTTCCGGGCGCGCGCACAAAGAAAGCGACACGACGATCAACGGGGAGGAGATAGATGTTGCGGACACAGGGGCATTCCGCACGCAAGCTCCGCTGCAGGAAGGAATGAATGTTTTCGAGGTGCGGTCGGTGAATAAATTCGGCAAGGAGACTATTCTTACGCGAAGAATTATTAAAAAATAAAATCATGAATCTTGAATCCTGAGTCTTGAATCACAAATGTTTCAAGTTTCATGTTTCAAGTTTCAAGGAGTATATGGCAAAGGAAGAACAAAAAGGAGAAACGCAAAAAGAAAGATCCGTCGCGCAGGCGGTCCAAGAAATACAAGAAAAGTTCGGCGAGGGGTCCATCATGCGGCTCGGCGATACGAAAAAGGTTGATATTCCGGCGATACCGACCGGTTCGCTGTCGCTTGATGTCGCGCTGGGCGTCGGAGGCGTGCCGCGAGGAAGGATCATCGAAATATACGGCCCGGAGTCATCGGGTAAAACAACGCTCGCGCTCCATATCGTGGCCAACGCGCAGAAAAAAGGCGGTGTTGCGGCATTCGTGGACGCGGAGCACGCGCTTGACCCCGAATACGCAAAAAAGATCGGTGTGAACGTGAGCCAGCTTCTCATCTCACAGCCCGACACGGGCGAACAGGCGCTTGATATCGTGGAGACGCTCGTGAAATCGGGCGCGGTAGATGTGGTCGTGGTCGACTCGGTCGCCGCGCTCACGCCCCGCGCGGAGATCGAGGGCGAAATGGGCCAACAGCATATGGGCCTGCAGGCGCGGCTCATGTCGCACGCGTTGCGCAAGCTTACTTCGGTGGTGGCAAAGACGCACACAACGGTCATTTTTATCAATCAGATCCGCATGCAGATCGGCATCATGTTCGGCAATCCCGAAGTGACGACGGGAGGCAAGGCGCTGAAGTTCTATGCGTCGGTGCGCATCGAGGTGCGCAAGGCGGCACAGATCAAGAAAGGGGAGGATGTCGTGGGCAACCGGGTGAAGGCGAAAGTGGTGAAAAACAAGGTCGCCCCGCCGTTTAGAACCGCGGAGTTCGATATCATGTATAACGAAGGTATTTCGTACGAGAGCGATCTTATCACGCTCGCGTTCAAACACGGCATCATCAAAAAGAGCGGCACGTGGCTTTCGTATCAAAATGAAAAGATCGGGCAGGGGCTTGATGCGGGCAGGAAATTGCTGAAAGCGGAGCCGGCGCTCGCCGAGAAGATCGCCGCAGAAGTGAAAGTGAAGATCGCGCAAGAACAAAAAGCGTTCGCAGACGAAGGCGAACGGAAATAGCTCGAAAAAACAGTGCAGTCAAAAAACACCCCAGAAATGGGGTGTTTTCGGTGTCTGAAGCGATAGAAATATTAAAGCGGGAAGCGGGAGTTTTTGTCGATCGTGGTCGGCATGATCGCCATATAGCGCGCGCGTTTTACGGCCTCTGCGACCATGCGCTGATGCTTTGCACAGGTGCCGGTGCGCTGTCGCGGGAATACCTTTGCGCGCATGGAAACGAGCGTGCGCAAGAACGCCGTGTCTTTATAATCGATCCATTGCGTGTTGGTCGAGCAGAAGCGGCATTGCTTCTTTTCTTTGCTGAACTGTTCGGCGATATTGCGTATCGGTCCTCGTTTTTTTATTGGAGGCATACTGGTGATAAATAGCGATTAAAATGGAATATCTTTTACCTGGATCTCGTCTTCAACGACAGGTACGTCTTCTTCCGATGCGCGGGACGGAGCGGCGTATCCTCCGCTAGATGATGGCGCACCCCCGCCTCCCGTCTTCGGACCCATCTGCATATTTTCCGCGATGATCTCCGTGCGGAACTTTTTCGTGCCATCCTGCGCTTCCCATGTGCGCGTTTCTATTCTTCCCTCAACGAATGCAAGCTGGCCGCGTTTGAGATATTGCGCGCAGATCTCTCCTAAGCGCCCCCATGCGACGATATTGTGGAACTCCACTTTCTGCTGGCGCTGTTTTTGCTGGTCGAAATAAAAGCGATTGGTCGCGATGCCGAACGTGGTGACGGTCTGGCCGGAAGGAGTGGTCTTTGATTCCGGGTCCCGGGTGAGATTCCCCAAGATCATTGCTTTGTTTAAATTCATGAATCTTGAATCTTGAATCTTGAAATTTTCTAGGTTTCAAGTTTCATAGCTACTTATTAAGTACTTCTTCGATCTTTTTATCGAGGTCGCCGAGTTCCGCTTTCTTTTCTTCCTGTATGGACACGGCGCCTTCTTTCTTGAAGATCGATTTTTCCACCGCTTCTTTATCCATCACGTCTTTTTGCGCTTTTTCGTATGCGGCCGCCTGCGCGGGCTTCTTCATTTGCGCGAGCTGTTTTTTATCTACCGTGATGATGAGATGCCGCAATATCATCGGGTCGAACGTGAACTTTTTGCCCAATTCTTTTATCGTGCCGGGAACGGCAAGGAAATGGATCCAGCCGAAATACCCCTGTTTTTTGTGCTTGATGGGGTAGGCGAGCTTTCGTTTGAACGGCGCTTCTTCTTTGCCGACCTCATCGGCTCGAAGCCCGAGCATATCCTTTATCTTTTGGGAATAGGTAAGCGCCTCCTCGTCGGTAATGTCGGGAGAGATAAAATAAGAAAGCTCATAGAGCTTTTTGTCTGTGTTCTCTGTCATACAGGAAATACTGTACTATATGGCACATAAAAATGCAAGAGCCAAGAGAAATAAAGGGGAATGCAGGGAAAAGCCCCTTTTTTCAGAGCGATTTACTTATATGCTTTTTGACGGTGACTGATACGGATGACAAGGATAAGCAGTTCTTTTTTATATGTCGCGTAGATAATGCGGTAAGGCCATACACGGATCGAATATAAACCATTAAACTCTCCCTTCAGTTTTTTTCCGGAGAAAGGGGCTTCCTCCAGTCCGCGCAGAGCCAGTAGGATTCTCGTCTTATCGCGGCCTTTTATTTTAACGAGGTCTTTTCCCGCTTTTGGCGCGAGGCGCAGGCGATAGTCCATGTGTGCGTTTTTGTTTTAGTTCCGGTTTCTTCCCGCCGATCACTTCTTCTAAGGTTTTATATTTTTTATATACTCCCGTCGCGACGGCGAGATCGGCTTGTGCCGCATCTTTTTTCAGGTCAGGGAGCTCGTGCATGACCTCAAGTGTTTCCTGCCAGGACTCAAACTCATCCGCCGACATAATAACAACATACGGGCGTCCCTTTTCGGTAAGGGTATAGTGAATGTACGGCTTTTGAACTTCTTCCGCGATTTGAAAGATCTTTTTCCGCGCCGCGGATATGGATAATGTGGTTTGCGTATTCATATGTACATTTTAATGTACATCAGATTGTCTGTCAAATTGTGGACAATTCGCGCTGTACAAAAGTTGTCGGGGGGGGGGTATGATAAAAGCATAATTCTAACCAAGAAGATATTTATGTCAAAGGAAAAATTTGATTTCAGCACATCAGAAGACCAAGAACAATTCAACGCATTGCCCGAAGAGGCGCAGGAAACGCTCATTGATAAAGCAAGGGAAGAAGCAAACAAAGAGGAACGCGTTAGGGATGAAGGAGGTAATGACTTTAGCATACCAGAACACCAGAAATATTTTGAGAAATTATCGGAGGAAAAAAAAGAGAAGCGTATTAGTAAAGCTTTTGGCGAAGCAGTATTTAGAAATTTGATGCATGATCGTGCTCTTGAATACGGATTAAACGAGGAGGAAGAGGAATTACTTGTAGCAAGAAAGATTTATTATATGCCTTTTGCTGAACATATCCGGATACTTGATTGTGATAATATTATTGGAAAGGATATAAGTAATTTAATAAGTATTATTGAGAAAACGCCTTCTATTGAACTTTTTTCTTATGGTTATGGTCAAGAAAAAGGTTTCCTAAGGTTAAAGTAGAAGGTTTCCCAACGTGTTAAAAGATTTTCAGAGGTTTAACTTTCGAAGCGCAAAAACCCCCAAGGAATTATTCCTTGGGGGTTTTTAAAATATTTAGTAGATCTTACGAGACTTAGATCTTACGAGACTTAGTCTCGTAAATAGTAAGAAAATCTAGATCTTAAATTCCATCACATCGCCGTCTTTGACCACGTATTCTTTGCCTTCGGTGCGCAGGAGCCCTTTTTCACGGGCGGCGGCGTAGGAGCCGGCGTTGAGGAGGTCCTGCCAGTTGATGACTTCCGCGCGGATGAATTTCTTCTCAAAATCGCCGTGGATCTCTGCGGCCGCTTGCGGGGCCTTGGTGCCTCTATGAATGGTCCATGCGCGCGTCTCCATTTCGCCGGTGGTGATGTATGTTTCAAGACCGAGCAGTTCGTAGCTTTTGGTGATAAGCGCATCAAGGCCCGATGCCTCTGCGATGCCGAGCTCTTTTTTGTATTCTTCCCGCTCTTCCGGGGAGAGTTCGTTCAGCTCAAGCTCTATTGCGGCATCAAGCGCCACGAACACGGCGTTGGTTTTTGTGAAATAGTCCATGAGCCGCCGGTAGCGTTCGTCGTTGAGTTCATCGAGATTTTTCCCGCCGAGCTTTTTGTTGAGTACGTACAGGATCGGCTTTGTAGTGAGCAGGTTGAGTTCTTTTATGAGCGGCAGTTCGCCCGGCTCAAATGAAAGCGTGTTTGCCAGCGCGCCGCTTTCAAGCGCCACTTTTATTTTTTCGAGCGTTACTTTTTCGGCGATAAGCTCTTTACTGCCGCTTTTTGCGTCGCGCGTTGTTTTTTCAAGCCGTTTTGTGATGGTCGAAAGATCGGCGAATATCAGCTCGAGATTGATGACCTCGATGTCGCCAAGCGGGTCGATGCGCTTTTCGACATGAATAATATTGTCGTCTTCAAAGATACGTACGACCTGCGCGATCGCTTTCGTTTCGCGGATGTGCGAAAGGAATTGATTGCCAAGTCCCTCGCCCTGGGACGCGCCCCGCACCAGGCCGGCGATGTCTGAAAACTCTATAATAGTCGGCACGATCTTTGCGGTGTGCGAGAACGCCGCGAGCTTTTCGAGACGCTGGTCGGGTACGGCAACAACACCCACGTTCGGTTCTATTGTGCAGAACGGATAATTCTGGATATCAACTTGTTTTTTGGTGAGTGCTTTAAACAGGGTTGATTTACCCACATTCGGAAGCCCTACGATGCCGATAGATAAAGACATAGTGTTCTGTATTGTAATATATAGAAGATGTATAATGGAAATATCAGAATTATGCAAAGGTCGGCACGCTACTATAATATACCGAGTACAATACCTATGAAAAATCATAACTACGATATCGTAAAAATGCTGTTTGCCGCGCTTGATGATTCTCACCGGATCGAGAAGTACTATTTGGAGGATTCAAAGGCATGCGCGCAGTGCCATGAGGTGTTTGTAAAGATGAAACAAGACATCGATGGCCATGTGGAGATGCTTCGCGCCGAACTGGTGCGTCACGCAAAAGAAGACTCGTTCAATTAATGCAACGGTTAAAAAAGAGAGAGAGAGGGCAAAAACGTTCTGTGCTTGCGCGTATCCAAAATAGAGCAAATCACAAACTCACGCATACGCGTGAGTTTGTGATTAATGTATTACAGCGCAAATTACATAAACCGGGCTTTATTTTTTGTCTCAAAAGCGGTAAAATTCAGTGATGGATGTATTCTCTCATGGGCTATGGGCGGGCGCGGTCGGAAGAGGAATAAATCGGTTCGGAGGAAGGAAGTTGAGCGCGTGGCGCGTTGCGGCATGGGGTGTTTTCCCCGATGTCATTGCGTTTGCGCCGGGGTTTGTGTGGTTCTTTTGGAGTATCGTATTTGGCGCAATGACGGTTGCCGATCTGCCTCGGCCCGATGATGTTGAGCCGGCGGCGCGCGATACGCTCCTCATCTTCCGCGTCACCTCGATGCTGTATAATACGAGCCACAGTTTGGTTTTGTTCTTTTTGGTGAGTGTGATCGTCGTGACACTGCTGCGCCGCGTGCCGTGGGAGATGGGAGGGTGGCTTTTGCATATTCTCATGGATATCCCTACGCACAGTTACCGCTTTTATCCGACGCCGTTCCTTTGGCCGCTATCGGAATGGAAATTCGACGGATTTTCATGGGGGACGCCGTGGTTCATCATTGCGAATTATTCGGCGCTTGCCATCGCATATTTTTTATTATGGAAAACAAAGAAAAAAGTATGAGCAAAATATTCAGTTTTTTTAAAAAACCATCGGTGTGGGTGGCGGTGGCGCTTATTGTCGGCGTGACGGTATGGGGCGTGATGCGATGGGGAGGAGAAGAAGCGGTGTACGACACTGTTGCGGCGCGGCGCGCCGATATCGCGCGCACGGTAAGCGTGACAGGCAAGGTGAAGCCCGCCGAAAGCGTGGAACTTGCATTTGAGAAAAGCGGAAGGATCGCGGCGGTACGCGTTGCGGTAGGCAGGAAGGTCGCTGCGGGTGCGTTGCTTGCCGAGATAGAACATGCCGACCTTTCCGCCCAGCGCGCGGAAGCCGAAGCGGCGCGCGCGGTCCAGCAGGCAAAACTTGCCGAAATGAAAAAAGGCACGCGCGCAGAGGAGATCGAGTTGACGAAAGCGAAGGTCACGGCGGCGACGCAGACGCTTGCAGACGCACGGATCAATCTTACCAACACGATGCAAAAAGCAGGCGCGGATCTCGAAGACGACCACGACAGCGCGCGCGCGGCGCTTGTGAAATCGGTAAATGTCGCGCTCGGCTCGCTGTTTTTGCTTACGGATATCCAGCTTAAATATTATTCGGGGAGCGACCAGGAAAGCGTTTCGATCGCGGATGCGAAAGCGCGCGCGGTCTTGCTATTGTTGGGTGCTTCGGGCGCGGGGAGGTGGGCCAACGATGCATTGAGCGCACAGCAAGGAGGCGTGCGCCAAGCGGTGCAAACATTGACATCCGTAAACACTGAAAGCACGCTTATCAGTGCGGAAGCGGTGCTTGCGAGCGTGAAGTCGGCACTTGATGCGGTGCCGATCACCTCAAAACTAACCACGACAGAGGCGGTAAACCTTCAAACGGAGAAGAATAACGTATCGGGAGAACTGGTCACGCTTGCATCGAAAGAGCAGGCGATCATCGTGCAAAAAGCGGCGAATGAAAGTGCGATCACTAGCGCACAGACGAGCGTGAACAGCGCGGCGAATGCGCTCTCAAGCGCGGAAGCGGAGCTTGCGCTTAAGCAGGCGGGCGCAACGGCGGAGCAGATCGCCGCGCAAGAGGCCGCGGTAGCGCAGGCGGAAGCGAATGTGCGATCGGTCAATGCCCAGCTTGCAAGAGCGTTTTTGTACGCGCCGATCGGCGGCGTAGTGACGCGCCAAGATGCGAAGGCGGGGCAGATCGTGGGTGCGAATGTCTCGGTCATTTCGCTTATTTCCGAATCGGAGTTTGAAATGGAGGCGCGCGTGCCGGAGGCGGATATCGCCGCGGTGAAGATCGGCGACCCCGCATCGGTGACGCTTGATGCGTACGGCAACGACGTGGTGTTTGACGCAAAGGTGGTCGCGATCGACCCCGCAGAGACGGTCATTGAAGGCGTGGCGACTTACAAAACGACGTTTGCATTTCTGACAAAGGACGCGCGGGTAAGATCCGGCATGACCGCGAACATCGATGTGATCACCGACCGCCGTGAAGGAGTAATGGTGGTGCCGCGTCGCGCGATCATCAGGCGGGGAAACGACGCGTTCATCCGTGTGATGGACAGTGCGGGAACGGTGAACGAGGTGAAGGTGAAGACGGGGCTTGCGGGGTCCGATGGGAATGCGGAGATCCTTGAAGGAATACATGAAGGAGATGCGGTAGTGACCTCCTCGCCGGCACAATAGGGGGACTATTACCAAACACGCTTTCGTAATGAAAATTTCAGATTTCGAGCGAGACGAAGTAAAAATTATGAAGATGTATACGCCGTATACATCGAGAAATTTTTGCAAAGTCGCAGCCGAAATATGGAATTTGTAATAGAAA
>JACRAK010000027.1 GCA_016234725.1 Candidatus Azambacteria bacterium
TGGGATGATGTATCGGACGAGGAAATTGCTCAGGCGGAATATCTCATCAACACCAGACCGCGCAAGCGTCATTGCGGATTCAGTCCCGTTGAGGTATTTTATCAGAAGACGGGTGTTGCGATATATCCTTGAATGTACCAATTCTATCTCCAACTGTCCTGTTTGTATTTTACTCCGCAACCTGCGGAGCAGGCGAGCTTGGTGGTTTTAGTATAATTAGTTTTTACTAAAACCTCGCCGTTGCGAAGCTAAGAGAGGCCGCCGCAGGAGCGGCCGAACAGGTTAAGGAGTAAATATACTAGCAGGACACAAAACACACTTTACCGGGCGTACCCGGTAGTGGACTTCGGCTGGCTTCGCCGTTTTGCCGCTTTGCGGCCGCCGAAGTGCTACTACCGGGCGTATTCGATCACGCGCGTTTCGCGAATGATGTTCACTTTGATCTCGCCCGGATATTTCAATTCCTGTTCGATCTTGTCCGCGATATGCCGTGCGAGTTTATGCGCTCCCAGATCGTCGATCTTTTCGGGCGTCACGAACACGCGGATCTCGCGCCCTGCGGAGATCGCGTATGACTTCTCTACGCCTTCGAAAGAATTCGCGATGCCTTCGAGCTCTTCAAGCCGACGAAGATATGTTTCCATCGTGCCGCGCCGCGCGCCCGGTCTGCCGCCCGATATCGCGTCTGCGGTCTGCACGATGACCGACTCGATCGTCTCGTACGGATGCTCCTCATGATGCGACTGCATCGCCTGCACCACGCGTTTGTCGATATTGAATTTCTCGAGGATCTTCTTGCCGATCTCGACATGCGTGCCCTGCACCTCGTGATCCATCGCCTTGCCGATATCGTGAAACAGCGCGCCGATCTTCGCGACCTGCACGTCCGCGCCAAGTTCTTCGGCGAGCATTGCCGCGATATGCGCCATCTCCACGGAATGCAGAAGCACGTTCTGCCCGTAGCTTGTCCGATAATGCAGCCGCCCGAGCAAATTCACCAGTTTCGGGTCAATGCCCACAATGCCGAGCTCATATATCACTTCCTCGCCCGCTTTTTTGATGCGATTCACCACGTCCACTTTCGCTTTCTCCACCATCTCTTCGATGCGGGCGGGCTGGATCCTGCCGTCAACGATGAGCTTTTCAAGCGCTATCTTGCAGATCTCGCGCCGCACCGGGTCAAAACACGATATCACAATGGTGCCCGGAGTATCGTCGACGATGATCTCCGCGCCCGTAAGCCGCTCAAGCGTTCTGATGTTTCTCCCTTCGCGGCCGATGATCTTCCCTTTCATTTCATCGGAAGGAATGCTCACCGTGGTCGTTGTGATCTCAGCGACCTGCGATGCCGCATAGCGCTGGATGGTGGTCGCGAGGATGTCGTTCGCTTTCTTCTCGAACGCATCATGATTCTCGTTCTCCAGCTTGCGGATCTGCGTCAGCAGATCGTTCTTGTATTGCTGTTCCGTAACATTGAACAACTCGCTTTTCGCCTGCTCTTTTGAGTAACCCGAGATCTTTTCAAGCGCCGCCGCCTGCTCGGCATGCGCGCGATCAACTTCTTCTTTTATTATCTTTACCTTCTCCGCCTTCTCAGCGAGTTCCCGCTCAAGCCGATCGTATTCCGCGACTTTTTTGTCGAGAAAATCCTCGCGGTTCGCCACCCGCCCTTCCTGCTTGATGAGTTGCGCTTCCCGCTCTCTCTCTTCTTTCTTTGTGCCCTCCAATATCTTCACGGCTTCTTCCTTCGCGGAAAGCACGACCTCCTTTGCTTTCGCATGCGCATCGTCGGCAAGCTTGGCAAGCTTGTTTTCAAGCGTACCCGCCTGAATATTCGCTATCTTCTTGCGCACCACATAGCCGATCGCGATACCGAGAAGCACGCCGATGCTGCCGATGGTGAACAAGATCCCCAACACCGCATTATCAATAAGCCCCATATTGTGCGATCTTTGGTGTTTCGCCTCCCTATATAGTTATGAGTTTTTGAGAAAGATCTTGCGGCGAGAGACCCGCGCGCAAAAAACACAATGCCGTTTTACACGGTGCGTGATGAGAAAAGAGAAAAAAAGCGATATGTCCTCATAAAATCTCGATCTTTCGGCAGATTCCTTGTCGTTTGTCGGCTACTATGCCAACACTTCTCCTCTGCTAAAAACTAAAAACCGGAACGACTTATACCAAAGGTATTATTTATAATTACCATCGTAAAGATACCAAACATTGCCGGATTTGTCAAAACAAAACCCGGGCGCGCCATGCGTCCGGGTTTTTGTACTATACAAGCCCCTGCTGTTTATTTCTTCCGAGCGGTAATGATCTTGTCGATAATACCGTATGCTTTTGCCTCTTCCGGCACCATAAAAAAGTCGCGTTCGGTGTCCTTTTCTATCTTCGCATATGGCTGGCTGGTATGGAACGCGAACAGCTTCGTCATGCGCTCCTTCAGCTTCAAAATATGCTTTGCCGAGATCTCGATGTCGGTCGCCTGCCCGCCAACCTCGCCCATCACCTGATGGATCATGATCTCCGCATTCGGGAGCATGAACCGCTTTCCTTTTTCTCCCGCAGCGACCAAAAACGAACCCATGGATGCCGCCATGCCAAGACAGATCGTGGACACATCGCATTTCACGTACTGCATCGTATCGTAGATCGCAAGCCCCGCCGACACGGAACCGCCGGGGGAGTTGATATAAAACTGAATGTCCTTGCCGCTGTCCTGCGATTCTAAGAACAGCAGCTGCGCGATGATGACGTTCGCCACGTCGTCCGTTACCGGACCGCCGAGAAAAATAATGCGCTCTTTCAGCAGCCGCGAATAGATGTCGTACGCGCGCTCGCCGTAATTCGTTTTTTCGATGACCGTAGGGATCAAGTAGCTCATAAGGGTAGAAGTTAGAATCTAGTAATTAGAAATTATAATGCAGAGAAATGCCGGTTTTATGCTTCTAGTTTCTATTTGCTAGATTCTAGATTCTAAAAGCGCAAATACCTTCTCATTCTGTATGATACCGAAAACGTTCCGGCGAAGCAACTCGTTGTTTTCGGCCGCATGCCCCTCCATCGCGCGCTGGCGCGCCACGCGCTGGAACCGCTCTTCGACTTCTTCTTCGGTGGGCACGATGTTTTCTTTTTCCGCGATCGCCGCAAGCGCGAACATCACTTTCAAGCGCATTTCCGCCTGCTTCGTAAAATCCTTTTTGAGGTCGTCGCGCGTCCTTTTGATGTTCGCGCAATACGTATCGAAATCAAACCCGTGCGCTTCCACGTTGTGCTGAAATTCCCGGATCATGCTGTCCGCCTCCTGCGCCACCGCAAGGTCGCCGATCTCGATGCCGGAGCGCGTCGCGATCTCTTCGGCAAGTTTCCGATGATACTCTTCTCTTTGCGCCTCCTCTTTTTCTTTCTGCAAGCCCTCCGTGATGTTTGTTTTTATCGCTTCCAAATTCTCGAATTTCCCGAGCGACTGCGCGAACGCGTCATCAAGCGTCGGAAGCTCCACCGCATATACCGCGTTCATCGTTACGGTAAAATCAAGCACCCTCCCGCGCAAATTTTCTTTGGCGTAATCCTCAGCCGCCTTCACTGAAAATTGCTTCTCTTCATGCGCCTGCATGCCGATAAGCTGGTCCTCGAACCCGAGGATGAATTTATTGTCGCCGATCACCACGGGGTGGTTGCGCGATTCGCCTCCTTCTATTTTCACCCCCGCCTGCCGTGTTTCAAAATTGACTTCCACTTTATCGCCGCGCTGCGCCGGCCGCGCCACCAGCGCTTCTTTTTTCCGCGACCGCTGGAGCCACGCCAGCGCGTCCTGTATTTCCTGCTCCTCTACTGCCACGGGCTTCATCATCTCCTTCGCGAGCTTCTGTGCGATCGCATGATGATCGGCGAGCGTGAACGACGGGTGCGTCGCAACCGTGATCGAAAATACCAGCGGGTTCCCTGAAGCGATCTTCGTGACGTTGATCTGCGGGTGGCCAAGCGGTTTGACCTCGTGCGCCGTAAGGGCCTCGATGTATTTTTTTTCGATGACGTCGCGGCTCGCTTCTTCAAGGATCCCCGCGTCGCCGACATGCTGGCGCACGATATCTTCGGGCGCTTTTCCTTTGCGGAACCCTTTTACCGCAAGGTTCGCGGCAAGCCGCCCGAGCTCCTTGCGCTCCGCCAGCTTCAGTTCCTCCGCCGAAACCGTCACTTCAAATGATACCTGCGATCCGGGCAGTTTTTTATATACGACTCCTTCCATGTATCTTGAAACATGAAACTTGGAACTTAGAACTTGGAACCTCGGGCGAATGCGCTTTGTGCATTATGTTTCAAGTCTTATGTTTTAAGCTTCATGTTTTATGTTTTATGCTTTAAGTTTTTTGTACAATTCGATCCCTTCTTTGATCACTTTCTTTGCTTCTTTCTTTCCCTCGATCGAAAGCACCTTCACCTCTTTGCCTTCAAGATGCTTGTAATATTCATAGAAATGCTTCAGTTCTTTCCGGAGATGCAGGGAAAGGTCGTCGATGTCTTCGTACTCGGCAAACCGCGGGTCGCCCGTCGCCACCGCGATGATCTTTTCATCCCTATCGCCGTTGTCCATCATGCGCAGCACGCCGACTGGCCGCGCTTCCACGATCGTGCCGGGCAAGATCGGGTGCGTCACGAGCACGAGCGCATCGAGCGGATCGCCGTCGTGCCAATGCGTCTGCGGCAAAAAGCCGTAATCAAGCGGGTAGTAAAAAGGGGAATACAGCACGCGGTCGAGCTTCAACAGTCCCGTGTCTTTATCGATCTCGTATTTATTCGACGAGCCGCGCGATATTTCAATGATCACATTGAACGCATCCGGCGCTTTTTCTCCCAACGATATATCAAGAATGTTTTTCATAGAATGTAATACTATTATTTATTCGTTCTCCGGTGCGACCGCGCTTTCCGCGTCGCCGGCTTTTTCTCCGCCGGCATTTTCTGCGCCAGCTTCCTCGTCCGCGGCACCGCCTTCTTTTTCGTCGCTTGGTACCGCTTCCTCAACTGCGGGCTTTACATCTATTTTCCACCCCGACAGCCGCGCGGCAAGACGCACATTCTGGCCGCCCTTCCCGATCGCAAGCGAAAGCTGGTCGTTGGGCACCACCGCGACGGATTCACGCGTTTCAAGGTTCGTACTCACAGAAATGACCTTCGCGGGCGAGAGTGCGTTCGCGATAAGTTTTTCAGGGTCGCTTGACCACTCAATGATGTCGATCTTTTCGCCGCCAAGCTCGGAGATCACCGTGCTTACGCGCGTTCCTTTTTGGCCGACGCATGACCCGATCGGGTCAACGCTGTCTTGTATCGTTGAGACCGCGATCTTTGAGCGCGAACCCGCTTCGCGCGCGATCGCCTTCAACTGCACCACGCCCGACGCGACTTCCGGCACTTCAAGCTCGAATAATTTCTGGATAAGCAAGGGGTGCGAGCGCGACACGACCACCATGGGGCCTTTGGGCGTCATGTCGACTTTCACGATATACACTTTCATCCGCTCGCCGATGCGATAGCGCTCCTGCGGGATCTGCTCCTCGGGATACATGATCGCCGATGTTTTGCCGAGATCAAAAATAACGTTCTTCCATTCGAACCGCTGTACCTGCGCATTCGCCACTTCGCCCTCGCGCGATTTGTATTCAGACAGCACCATTTCGCGCTCCGCCTCGCGCAAGCGCTGGATGATCACCTGCTTGGCGGTTTGGGCCGCGATCCTTCCAAAGTCCTCATGCGCCTCAAGCGGGAACGTGATCTCGTCTTCGAGCACCGCCTCCGGCTTGATCGCCTTCGCGTCTTCAAGCATAATGTGCCGCTCCGCATTGAATGTGATCTTTTTTACCGCGCCTTCAACGTTTTCTTGGTGTTCTTTCGCTTCTCCCGCCTCTTCTTGCGCCACTTCTTCCGGCGTGCGAAGCATGCTTTCATCCACCACGATCTTCACCTGATGCATGGTTACCGCGCCGGTTTCCGGCTCGAGCTTCGCCCGGACGATCTGCCCCCGCTCGCCGTAGTCCTTTTTATACGCGGCCGCGATCGCCATCTCGATGGTCTCGATGATCTTTTCTTTCGAGATCCCTTTTTCTTCCGCGATCTGGTTGATCGCCGACAAGAATTGTTTTGTGTCTATCATACGTTTCTGTTGCTTCGTTAATTATATAAAATAAAAGTCCGTTCTTTCAGAACAGACCATAAAAACTATTTCAGTATGTGACCATTATACTCCTCAAAAACGCGCTTGTCAACACTATGCGGTAATGTGCAAGCACTTCTGGCACTTTTTAGTATTATCTAAGCATGTCAGTATCTATGGCCAAAACAATACAAGAAGAACGGTGGAGATGGATCGAGCCCATTATCAACAAAGAGATATCATTGGTGGATGTGGCAAAA
>JACRAK010000005.1 GCA_016234725.1 Candidatus Azambacteria bacterium
AAGTTGATTTACACGGAGAATTTTGATACAAGAAAAGAAGCAGTGAAAAGAGAGAAAGAGTTGAAGAGCTCGCGCGGGAGAACTTTTATCAAGAGTAAATTTCCGGCATAACATGTTTGCGCCCTTAGCTCAGCTGGTAGAGCAGTTGCCTCTTAAGCAAACGGTCGTAGGTTCGATCCCTACAGGGCGCACCGAGAATCTTATAACATAAAACTTGGATCTTGAAACTTAAGGTTCATGTTTCACGTTTCATGTTGTGAGATATTTGGAGAGGTGGCTGAGTGGGTTCAAGGCAAATAACTTTGTTTTGAACGGGCGCTCCTTGCATTGGATCCATAGCGGAGAGGTGGCTGAGCGGCCGAAAGCACCACACTGCTAACGTGGCAAGCCCGTTAAACGGCTTCGCGGGTTCAAATCCCGCCCTCTCCGCTATGGATCCATACAGCGCCCCCGGCTTTCGCAAAACTGCGGCAAGAAACAAAACGCTACAATTTTACTATTTCTTTCTTGACAACAAAAACATAAAAGCGCTCTCGTGGCGCTTTTATGTTTTTTGGTGTAAAATAAAAAAGATTTTACTATGACTCTGAAAAAAAACGACATCGTTGATCTCCGTAAAGTAGCGCAAAGCGCACCGCAGGAACAAACGCCTGCGCCTGGCTCCATGAGTTGGGAAGCGGAAGAATTCGCGTATCACCCTAAAGACCTTCAATGGTTTTTGGTAGGCGGGATACTAGCGCTTGGCATATTTGCCAGCCTGCTCATTCTCAAAAACATGTTCGGCGCAGTGACGATACTGCTGTTCATGTTCATTATGTATTTGTACGCAACGAAAAAACCGGATATGCTCTCTATCGTTGCTGACGGGCGCGGGATCGCTGTCAACAATAAGCGCATCCCTTATTCTGATATCACCTCATTCTGGGTTTTGTATGAGCCGCCGGTAAAAGACCTGATCATCATACAAAAAGCGAAATTCACTCCCAAGACGATCATCCCGCTCGGGCAAGCAAACCCCGTGGAGCTCCGCGCCCTTTTACTTGCCAATGCGATCATAGAAAAAGAAGAAGAAGAAACGCTGACCGATATTCTTGCGCGTCGCTTTGGATTTTAGACGCACAACACACCGCCTCCGTAGTGAAATGGATATCACGCCGGTCTTCGAAACCGTCGTTGGGGGTTCGAATCCCTCCGGAGGCACAAAAGTTTTTTCGCTACCCTTTATGGGTAGAGAAAAAACATTATGATCTTTGGGATTCGAAGGGTATTTCAAAAATATGAACTGCTTCATGTTTTTGAAAACCCGGGCTCTGGAGGAGAAATTTTGCATGTGCGTTGCGCGGCAAAATTTCTGGGGAAGAGGAATCCTCGCCTGCCGGCAGGCGGGCCTCCGAAGGCACCATAATCCCATCACCCCTTCCTGGCTTTTGGGGTAACCCAAAAGCCCATATACTTGCCGAGCATGAGGCGCGTCTGCGCATCGAGCCCCGGCAACGAACCGAATATAATGATCGTAAGGAACATCAGCGGCCACTGAAGCACGATAAGCGCATACTTCCACCTCCCGTATTCGGGCGGCCGCGGCGGCAAGATAAGCACGGAAAGCAACGCCGACGTCACCACACCGATCATGGAAAGGGTCATGATGTATTTCGTCACCAGCGGGAGGTTATACGAAAGCTGGGTAGCGTTGAACGCCTCGCCTCCGAGATACAGCGGCAGCCACCCGAGCAAGAAAATAATGAGCGCGTTCGTCGCCCACGAGTGAAACCCCTCGATGATCACGAATCCGAATTTCACTTTCTTCCAAAAATCGATCTTTTTGTTCTTGAAAAACCCGAAAAGAAAATAGGGGACATTTTCCACGCCGTACCCCCACCGCCGCTGCTGCTTATACTGGTTCACCAGCGTCTGCCAGAACGTATCGGCAACATTCGCATCCATGGAAACGGGATAATACATCGGCTCCACCGCGTAGTCGCCGTCGTAGCGTAAAAAACACTGCCAAAAGATACGGGAGTCCTCGCTCACCATGTTCGGCTGCCAAAAATCGACATCGCACAGTGCGGTCAGGGACATGGAATGCGACGAGAATGTCGTCATGCGCTCGGGGCGTTCTTGCTGAAGCATGTGCCAGAACGTTGCTGAAAACGCGATGACACGCGCGACCGCAGGCGCATGCCAAATGTTGTTGATATAAAACGGCACGGGCTGAAAACTCACCCGCTCGGGCCGAGGCACCGATAGATACACATACATCAGCCGCGCAAAATATTCCGCCCATATCACCGTATCGATATCAAACGCCGATACGATGACTTTTTTATGGTCTATGCCAAGCGCGTCTATAATATCCTCCTTCGCCTTTCTTCCTGCAAAGTTGATGTTGGACCCTTTACCCGCCATCTCCCCTTCGATGTCTTTAGGATGCGTCGTGATGACAAAACGGAAAAATGTTGTACCGAATTCTTCATGGGCTTTCTCTGCAATGGCGCGCGCTTCTTCCCCCGCGCGCTCTTCTGTCGCGAGCACGACGATCATTTTCTCTTTCGGATAATTCGCCGCGGCAAGCGCACGGAGCGACGCACCAACCACTTCCCAGCTTTCTTTATACATCGGAAGCAGGATGAGATGATGGTACTCCTCCCACCCCGGCTTTTCCTCTTTCAACTTTTCGTGCCACGCCACGCCGATGTTCGCGCGCATTTTCTTGAACGCCGAGCGTAAATGAAGCGAAAGAAATACGGTTTTTAAAAACCAATAGATATCGAATGCGATGACAAAAAACGCGATGAAAACGGGCGTCAGCCACGCCAACAGCATCGTAAGCGCAAGCGTGCCCCACGACAACGCACCGGGCACTATTTCAAGCACACGGTACCACCGGCGCTCGCGCGCATTGGTAAGATGAGATGCTCTCCCAATAGTAAGATAATAGTATTCGTCGGAGATCATGGAAACAACAAGAAATCTGTTGATTTTATACTAAATATAGTATAGTATGACATCCGTTCGCGAGAAAGCAACACTCGCATGGCGCCATCGTCTATCGGCTAGGACACCGCCCTTTCAAGGCGGTAAGACGGGTTCGACTCCCGTTGGCGCTACTGGTTTTTTATTATATTAAGCGGCAACGGGAATCGAAGGGTATTTCAAAAATATGAACTGCTTCATGTTTTTGAAAACCCGGGCTCTGGAGGAGAAATTTTACATGTCCTGAGCTTGTCGAAGGACGGCAAAATTTCGGGGGAAGAGGACTCCCGTTGGCGCTACTACTGCACAGAATCTAGAAACTAGAATTTAGAAAATCGGAGCGGATATTGGTTTTTCTAGATTCTATTTTCTAGATTCTATCCTATGCGTATTCTTGCTATTGAAACCTCGTGCGACGAAACGGCCTGTGCGGTAGTGGATGTCACGGGGCGAACCGTGCCACGATTCACCGTGCTCTCAAATATCATCTCCTCGCAGGTGAAACTCCACGCGCCGTATGGCGGCGTGGTGCCTACACTCGCCTCTAGAGAGCATCTTAAAAACATTCCGCATGTCTTTCAAAAAGCGCTTCGGGACGCACGCACGACCATGGATGAGATCGACGCGATCGCCGTCACCTGTGCCCCCGGGCTTGTCATCGCCCTGCTTATCGGCGTGAGCTTCGCGCGCGGGCTCGCCTACGCCTCCGGCAAAAAAATAATTCCCGTGCATCATATTGCCGCGCACATATATTCAAACTGGCTTTCACATGAAAAAATCGCATTCCCGCTTTTAAACATCGTGGTGTCGGGAGGACATACGGAACTAGTGCTTATGAAGCGCATCGGCACGTATGCGCTTTTAGGCGAAACGCGCGATGATGCCGCGGGCGAGGCGTTTGATAAAGTCGCAAAAATGCTCGGCCTCGGCTACCCGGGCGGCCCTATTATTTCTAAACTCGCGCGCGGCGGCGATGCAAGTCGCTATATGCTCCCGCGTCCCATGCTTTCAAGCGGCGATCATGACTTTTCGTTTTCCGGTCTCAAGACCGCCGTCATCCATTGTGTAAAAAAACATCCAGAGATCAAGAAGGACAAAACCGCGCGCAGGAATTTTTGCGCGTCATTTGAACAGGCGGTTGCTGATGTCATCACTGAAAAAACGATCCGTGCGGCGCGCGAATATCGCGTAAAGACCATTGCGCTGTCAGGAGGCGTTTCTGCAAACAAACGCCTGCGCGAACAGCTTGCAAATACGATAGCCGCACGGCTGAATGCTGTCGCGTTTATCACCCCTGATGCCGGCTTTTCCACCGATAACGCCGCGATGATCGCGGTCGCAGGATATTTTAATCGCACACACGCGACCACATGGAAAAACATCGATGCGTCCGCGCATGCGCCGCTAGCATAAAGAGAAGTCATAGTGCTACAATAATTCTGTATGTCCATGCCTGAAAAGACAGGAAAATTCAATTTCCCGTACGACCCCAAAAAGGTCGAGCACGAGATCTACACGCGCTGGGAAAAGAGCGGTTTTTTTAATCCTGATAATTTACCACAACGACACACCGAACCGTATTCTATCGTGCTCCCGCCTCCCAATGTCACCGGCACGCTCCACATGGGGCACGCGGCGATGCTTGCGATCGAAGATATTTTGATCCGCTTTGAGCGCATGCGCGGAAAGAGAACGCTCTGGCTCCCCGGCACCGACCACGCCGCGATCGCCACGCAATCAAAAGTTGAGGAGATCCTCTCGAAAAAAGAAAAAACGACGCGGCATGCTCTCGGGCGCGAGGCGTTCCTCAAACGGGTGAATGAATTCGCCCAAGAAAGCCACGATACTATTGTTTCCCAAGTGAAAAAAATGGGCTCATCGGTGGATTGGAGCCGCGAAGCGTATACGCTGGATGAAGCGCGCCACCACGCAGTATATGTCGCGTTCAAAAAAATGTATGACGCGGGGCTTATTTCCCAAGGCAAACGCATCGTCAATTGGGACCCGAAAGGGCAGACGGTCATTTCAGACGACGAAATCATATACATGGAAGAAAAAGCGAAATTCTATTATTTCACATACGGCCCGTTCACCATCGGCACGGCGCGCCCGGAAACGAAGTTCGCCGACAAATATGTCGTCATACACCCTGATGATGTGCGGTATGCAGAATACGAACACGGGCAGACGCTGGAAGTTGAATGGATCAACGGCCCCATCACCGCGACCGTCATTAAAGACGCCTCAGTGAACCCGGAGTTCGGCACCGGCGCCATGACCATCACGCCGTGGCACAGCGCGGTTGACTTTGAGATGGCCGAACGCCACGGACTAAAAGGAGAGCGGATCATCGACACATACGGCAAACTTCTCCCCATTGCGGGAGAATTTACGGGCATGAAAATAAAAGACGCGCGAGAGAAGATCGTCGAGAAACTCGCCGCAAAAGGGTTGCTCGTGAAAGCGGATGAGAACTACGTGCACAACGTGGCGACCGCAGAGCGCACAGGAGCCGTGATCGAACCGCAGGTAATGAAGCAATGGTTCGTGGCCGTCACCAAGGAATTCACGATCCCTTATTCCGAGATCCCCGGCATCCTTTCCGGTTCGCGCACCACGCTCAAAGACATCATGCGCAAGGCGGTCGAAAGCGGCGCAACGCGCATCATGCCGGAACGGTTTGAAAAGGTCTATTTTCATTGGATCGACAACCTCCGCGACTGGTGCATCAGTCGCCAGATATGGTTCGGTCACCGCATTCCCGTGTGGTACCGCGGCAACGAGATATACTGCGACGTCATCCCGCCTGAAGGCGAAGGATGGGAACAAGACCCCGATACGCTCGACACGTGGTTTTCTTCGGGCTTATGGACGTTTTCCACGCTCGGCTGGCCGGAACACACCAAAGACCTCGTTGCCTACCACCCCACCGCGGTGCTTGAGACAGGATATGATATCTTGTTCTTTTGGGTCGCACGTATGGTGCTTATGAGCGGCTTCCATCTTGGAACCGTGCCGTTTAAAAACGTATATCTCCACGGTTTGGTGCGCGACGAAAAAGGGCGCAAAATGTCAAAGTCGCTTGGCAACATCATCGATCCCGTCGACATGATCGAAAAATACGGCGCGGATGCAACCCGCCTCTCGCTTATCATCGGTGCCGCTCCCGGGAACGACACAAAACTCTCCGAAGAACGGGTGCGCGGATATAAGCATTTTGCCAATAAGATCTGGAACATAGCCCGTTTCGTGCTTGAAAATGGCGCGTCTGCTGATAATGTCATCACGCAGGAAGAAGACAAGAAGCTCATCGAAGAATTTGATGCTGTCGCCCGGAGAACCACCGCCCACATCGAAGCGTTCCGCCTCGATCTTGCCGCCGACGCGCTGTATCATTTTGTGTGGCACCGATTCGCGGATATCCTCATTGAAGAAAGCAAGCCGATCCTCCGCGGCGATGACGCGAACGCCAAACACTCGCGCCGCGCAGCTCTTTTCGCGCTCCTTGTCGGCTCCCTGAAACTTCTCCACCCCTTTATGCCGTTTATCACCGAAGAAATATATGCCGGCATTTCATTGCCTGATAAAAAACTGCTTATGATAGAAGAGTGGCCAGCTAAACAAACATGACCATCGCTAATCATACGCTCGGGGAGTTTGTTTTTCTTGCCACACTCGGCATTGCGCCAAGCGCGCTCTGGCTGTGGTACTATCTTAAAAAAGATATCAACCCGGAGCCGAAGCGGATGGTTTTAAAAGTTTTTATATTCGGATTTTTTTCCACCTTTATCGCGTTTGGCATCGAGTGGGTGCTCATCAAGGCAATGCTTGACCTGAAGGCGGCTTGTCCCCGGTGCGAATCCGTCGTCCCGCAACTCCTGGGTGCCGCCGGAGCAGGCCGCGCACTTTTTGCGCTTTCATTTATCGTCCTTGCCGCGCTCGCGCTCGTGGAAGAATGGGTGAAATTCGCGGCGGCGCGGCTTGAGATCATGCGCTCGCGCTATTTCGATGAACCGATAGACGCAATGATCTACTGCGTCATCGCGGCGCTTGGGTTTGCGGCGGCAGAGAACATCGGCTACATCATGCAAAACGCGGACCAGGCCATTGGCATCGCGTATTTCCGCTTCATAAGCGCGACCTTTCTCCACACGCTTGCATCCGCGATCCTTGGTTATTTCTTTGCGCTGTCGCTTATTCATACCGCTAAACGAATATGGCTGGTGAGCGTCGGCCTTGCACTTGCCACCGTATTGCACACTCTCTTTAATTTCCTTATAATTACCTCAGAACGGGGCGATCATACGATGGCATCGATCATACTTCTGATGGTTTTTTCGTACTTTTTCGTCCTCCACCTCTTTGAACGCGTTAAAAAACTCAGTTTCGCGCGCATATCATAACTACTATGGAAAAAGAATCTTTTCTTGGCAGGATCACGGGAACACAAAACGGAGCGTATGGCGCGACAGAGAACGCTCTTCCCGCCACAGCGCAGGCCGCCGCAAAAGCGCGCAAACCGAAAGAATGGCTTCTGGACGCCACCGAGGGGCAGCTCTCGCTTGACGTCTATCAAACGGAAAGCGACGTAGTGATCAAATCGACCGTCGCAGGCATCACCTCGGACGATATCGACATCACCATCACCAACGACATGCTCACCGTGAAGGGAACGCGCTCAAAAGACGAAGAAGTAAGGCCTGAGGATTATTATTATCAGGAATGCTACTGGGGACCCTTCTCACGCTCCGTCATTCTCCCTGCCGATGTTGAAGCCGATCTTATTAAAGCGACGCTCAGAAACGGCATTCTCACGATACGGCTTCCGAAATCGGAGAAAGTAAAGACAAAGAAGATCTCTATTAATACCGAGTAACGTGTTATCGCGCATCACAAAGCTGACAGTTCTTACAGCGGCGTTCGTGCCGCTGTGTTTGTTTGTTGCGCTTATGCTGTGCAATTATCGGTCCATCGCCTATGGCGTGACGGTAAGCGGATACGGCATCGGCGGGAAAAACATTGCCGAAGCAAAACAATCGCTTGCACAGAACGCGGCGTATTTTGAATACACGAAAACAGCGCTTACGCTCGGCGACCGCTCGTGGAAAGCGGCGCCACGCGATCTGGGCGTAACATTCGACATTGATGCGACGGTCCAAAAAGCATACCGCGTGGGAAGAAATAAAAATATGCTCGGCAACGTGATCGCACAAATGCGTATCGCGACACTGGGCACACCCGTGAGCTTTACCGTAACGATCGATGACCGCGCGCTGGACCGGTACCTCGACGAACATCTCAAAGACGCGGAGCAAAAAGCAACGAATGCGGCGCTTGTTTTTAACGAAGGAACGGGGGTATTCGAAATAACACCGGCGCACACCGGGTCCGTGATAAATAAAAGCTTGCTGAAATACGCATTGTTTCAAAGCGCCGCGCGCGGAATTCCCGCGACGATCGCGCTCGCACAAGAGCAAGATGCCCCGCTTATTTCCGAGGAAGCGCTTGAGCCCATCGCACACCAAGCGAACCAACTGCTCGCTCGCGCTCCGCTCGCGCTCACGTACGCCACATCTGCCGATGCTACCGCGCCTTCTCCGGCGCGCGCCCGACAACACTCTCTCACAAAGGAACAATTAAAAGATCTGATAACGCCCGTATGGGGAAACGATATATTTTCGCTCGGCATACGGGAGGAGGTATTAAAAAATATCCTTATCGAGCTTGCGCCCTCCATCAACCAAAAACCTCAAAATGCGGTGCTTACTTTTACTGATGGGAAAGCAAAAGAATTCGCGCTTTCCAAAAATGGCATTGAGCTCGATATTCCCGCAAGCATTGAGGCGATCAAGCGCCAACTCGCACAAGAAACGCAGGCCATGACCCTTGCGGTAAACACACTGTATCCCGAAATCCGCACTGAAACCATTGAAAATCTCGGCCTCGTCACCCTCCTTGGCAAAGGGGAATCTGATTTTTCCGGCTCGCCCTCGTCCAGGATCTTCAATATCAAGCTTGGCGCAGAAAAATTGAATGGCACCTTTATTAAGCCGGGCGAAGAGTTCTCCTTTATGAACGCGATCGGCGATGTCAGCGCAAAAGAGGGATACCAGTATGCGCTCGTTATTAAAAACGGAGGTGACTTAGTGAAAGAATACGGCGGCGGCCTGTGCCAAGTATCCACCACGATGTTTCGCGCCGCGATATATGCGGGCCTTACGATCACCGAACGCTTCGCCCACAGCTTGCCGGTGCGATATTACAACCCGCAGGGGTTTGACGCGGCAGTATACAGCCCACACCCCGATCTGCGCTTCATCAATGACACGCCCTCCAACATCCTTGTCCAAACAAAAATAAAGGGGAATAAGCTCTATTTTGAATTTTACGGCACATCCGATACGCGCGAGGTAAAACTGATCGGGCCTAGGGAATATGACCGCGATCCCGACGGCTCATTTAAAACAATACTAACCCGCGAGATCTATAAAGACGGAGCGCTCATCGACACAGATGTTTTCCGCTCTTCATACCGTTCGCCAAAGCAAGCGCCGGCACAGAAAAATCCGCTCGAATAGCACTATACCCTGTGATCACAAACTCACGCGATCGCGTGAGTTTGTGATCTATAAATGGGAGATGTTTTTTGAGATGAGTTCTCCTTACGCGGCAGGGTCAATGCGCGCAACAGGGAACACATCCTCTTTCAAAAGTTTTTCCGGGTTCGGCACGAGCTTGCTCGCCTCAAGTACCTCAATAAGCACCGGTGCGTGCCCGCTCGTAAAATGCATGATCAGAGTGCCCACCTCTTTCGCATATGCGATCGGCTTGTCGCTTATCTCCCACGCGAGCACGTCGCTCTCGAGGTCATACGTCACGCCGCTTTCTTTGTGTTCTTTCTCCATATCAGAGTGGATAAAACGTGATGATCTTTTGCAGTTTCCCTTCGTTTTTATACACAACACCGATCGTGCGGCCGCCGCTCCCTTTTTTGCGCGCAAAAAACAAAGGTTTTTTTGTATCATCTAGCGTATCGGGAGACCCCGCTGCAGACACGACCTCCTCGCGGCTCACCGCCATGCCGTGCCGCTCAAGCACTGAAAACTTCTTATTCGCGTATGCAGTAAAAAATAGCATACCGGTATGGTAACAAATTTTGCGGTTTTACGGCAACTTTTAAAAAAAACAGCGGCTTCATTATATGAAGCCGCTCACTGCTCTGTTTGATGATCCCTTTTTTTCCGGAGCTCCTCGCACCTTTCCTTCTCTTTAAATCCCCTCTTTGAATACGCAAACCCCGGACAAGACGGCGTGCCGATCAAAGAATACCGCCTTCCCGGCAAACGGCGCAGTGCTACATGATACGCCTCTTCGTTGACCCCTTCAGAATGGTCGGACTCCTCCCATCCGCAATGCTTACAACGAATCCCGTATGCCATACCTCCCTCCTTTTTATTGAGTTTTCAAAGGCTTTCCGTGTTGCCGCCACTATAAATAATTTGACCGCCAAGGTCAAGAACAAACCGGTGCTCGGGGGGAGAGTTGAACTCCCACGGGTTGCCCCACCAGCTCCTAAGGCTGGCGCGTCTGCCGGTTCCGCCACCCGAGCATATACACACAGCAAGAAACACCCCTTACTGGCCTGCCGATTGATAGATCGGCCCGATGATGGCAAGCGCGAGAAATAATACCACAATACCCACGATGACCAAAAGGATGGGTTCTATCAGCGTAAACAGATTCTTTACGTTATTCTCAACTTCTTTTTGGTAGAACGACGCGAGAAAATCGAGGTTTCGTTCGATGCTTGCCGATTTTTCCCCTACTTCAAGCATTTGAATGTACAGCGGCGGGAAAAGCTTTCTATCCAAGAACGCGGAAATGGTATTCCCCTTGAGTATCTCCGGGATCACCCGCCTGATCGCGCCCTGAAACGCGTCGTTCCCCAAGCTCTCTGCCATGATCGCCAGCGATTCGTGAACGGGCACGCCGCTTTTGAGCAATGTCGCGAGCACTTTTGCCGAACGCGCAAGATACACCCGGCGGACGATACTGCCAGCGATCGGGAAATGAAGCACGGCGTGATCGGAAAATCTTTTTCCCGAGGGCGACCGGACAAAAAAATAAATGCTGATGGCAAGTACGGCCATCGCAATAATCAGCATCATGCCGTATGCGGATACGAACGCCGCGAGCGCAAGTACTGCCCGCGTTGCGAGCGGAGGATCCCCGCTCAACGACGAAAGGAGGTCTGTCACTGTTGGCAACACCGTGTAGCCAAGCACTGCCGCGACCGCAATGATCGCGCACAGCATGAACGCGGGGTACATCAGCGCCGAGGTGAGCGTTTTCTTAAAAACCATCGCCGTCTCAATATGATCGGCAAGATATTCAAGATTATTCTCAAGCGTGCCCGATTTCTCTGCCGCCTTCACAACATTGACATAGAAAAACCCGAATGCGGAAGGGTGCGCCTCAAGCGCCCCGGAAAACTTTTGGCCCGCTTCGACGCGCTGAGCGATATCGAATAATATTTTCCGAAACGAAGGGTTCCGTGACTGCTGTACCTGCGTCCGTATCGCCTGCGCGAGCGGAATATTCGCCTTCGCCATCACGGCGAGATTTTTGGTGAATATGAGATTATCTCTGTCGGTAATACGCATGTATTATTACTCTGAATTATGAAATGTATCTCTCATGTGATTATAAGCCAGTATCCTCAATTCTTTCTTTAATCCTCTCACGCCCTTTATTTAAAATAATAATGAAGGGCTGCGCTTCCGTTAAGATAAAAGAAAGAATTGAGGATACTGGCTTAGCAAAGAACCTGGCTTATTATTTCGTAATTCAAGGATATTATCCAATGTTTTTGGATTGTAGCACCTGGTCGATCGCATCGCAATACGATGCCGCGGACCAGCTTTGCGCGAGACACCCGCGCGGGGTATAGCGATCGGCGGACGACACCTCCGCATGATGTCCAAAGATCCCTTCCCATAAGATGTCGTGGGTACTCGCGGCAAGCAGTGCGTCAATAAATGGTTTAAATTTCTCCACATTAACCCTAAATAATGACAGCGCCGCATAGTTATTGATAAAAAACCATGCATCACCGTGATGATAACTCCGGTTAGGATCATCGCATCCGCGATCAACGCCGCAAAAGAAGGGATGTGTTTTTGGAATGCTCGCGATGCCGCCCCACGGCAGCCATAATGCATCAAGCGCGTACGTAAACGCTTTTTCCCATTCGTGCTTCAATAAAAGATCCGGATAAAAACAATATGCAAGAAAGATATTCGGCCGCTGTGTCGCATCACCCGCACCATCGGCAAGAATATTCCCATCCCAAAATGCCGCACGCACGGCACGCAACAGTTCTGCTTCTTTAAGAAAGTATGCTGTATCACCGGTAAGCTGCCCCGCAAAGCGAAACATCGCAAGCGTAAGGGCTTGGATCTCGATCCGTGCTCCCGCGCGGTCAGACCCCCGATATTCGGTATCCATCCATGTTTCTTTCGGGCCGTTCACCACGAGTCCGTCATGCATGCGCGCAGGCAATGCAGTATGCAAGAACGAAACGAGTAATTCCTTCGTTTTTCGCAATTCTTCCCCCTGTAGCACGCCCGTCTGCGTGAGATGCGCCGCGCATCTGAAAAAAAGCCCCTCCGTATCCGCATAATGCCGGAGCACGCCGGGCGCGTCACGCCCATCAAGCGTTCCATTCACGACCCAGTGGTCAAGGTACCGCGCATAGATCGCGCGCGCGACATTAGGAGCAAGCTGGCTCGAAGAGATCGCAAAATCCCTCAGCCAAAATTGCGCAAACCACGGAATACCCGCATACAGCCCTTCGCTGTTCTTCCACTCGTCTTTCACCTCCATGTGATGCAGTGAATATTTTGCGGCAAGATACGCCATACGGATCTCCTCATCGCTAATGGACTGGCCATGCTTGTGCGCAAACCACTCCGCCTCCGCATCAAGCGACTTCTTGATCTTTCCCGCGTTGTCATATACACGCTTGGCCGCGGCGATCGCGGCATCTTTCTCCTGAGCAACGGAAAACACGAATTTTTTCCCCTGAAGGTCAGCCGCATGAAAAACGTATCGTTCGAACGGCGGGTCGTTGCGCTCCTGATCCCATGCATAGCGCTCCTCTACCCACTCTTTTTTTGCCCTGCTGCCGCCAATGCCCGCGATCGCAAGAAAAAAGCGCCTCCCGAGCGTGCCGTCTTCGCGCTTCACGAATTCAACCACCACGCACCCTTCCTCCGCGGTGACCTCGTAAAACCGTCCCATCTCGCTGTTATCGAATATTTCTTTTCCGTCCAACAATACCGAAAGCGTGATCGCCTCGTTTGCCTGCCATACGAGCGAATTACTGTCTTGGTCGAGGAAAAACAGTTCGCGAACCCCTCCTTGCCGCTCGATCTCAAAGCTGGAAAACCGATTCGTCACCCGTTTTGCCGAGAGCCGCACGCCAAGCTTCAGTCCTGCGATCGTTTTGAGCATCACGCCGTTTTCCCGCACGAAAAAACCATGATAGCGCGACGCGCGATCTTCCTGCCAATAAAAAAAACCGCCCTTGGTATTGGTAAGAAGCATCTGCGGATTTCCTTCTATTTCTTTTTGGATCGCGTACGCGCCGATCCGGTGTATGCATTGCATAATAGCTACCCTCGCGTTGCGTGTTTTGCAAGCGCGCGCGTATGCGCGGTAAAATAATGCTTCACGAACACGCTCCAATCCGCCTGCTCCGCGAGCTTATACGCGGCGATCTTGTTTTCCACGCGCTCCCGCCGCGAATACGCAACGTACCGGTCAAGCTCGTCGGCGAGCGCGCGCACGATATCGTCATCGCTTTTTCCGAGCCGTTCAATGATATACACGCCCGGGTTTTTCTTGCCCGCAAGCGTCTCTTTGAAAAACATGCCGAATCCCGACAGGTCGGTCGTGACCGATGCCACGCCAAGCGCCGCACTCTCAAGCGGCGTGTACCCCCATGGCTCATAGAATGACGGGAATACCCCCAGATGCGACCCCTGGATGGACTCGTAGTATTCTAAATCAAGCACGCCATCGGAACCCCGCGAGTAAATAGGGTAAAAGATCACTTTCACTTTGTCTTCTTTCTTATTGGTAAGCCCCTCTTCGTGGAATGCCCGAAGGATCTGGTCATGCTGGTTTATTATGTTATGCGTCGCAAGCGGCGGAAGCGGATCGCTTGTCTTTAATTCGCGGATCTTCTGCTTCAAAGAAAGGATCATCCCTTCGTCAAAAAGGTCGCTGATCTTCACATCTTCCTCTGCGATCAATGAATACAGGATCGCCTCTTCGACGTCTTCCTCGACCTCTTCAAGCGAGTTCTGGATGTCGTTGAATACTTCGCGGGAACGCGTAAGTTTTTCGTTGATGCCAAGAACCTCGGCGGGCACCCAAAAAAAACTCACGACGGTTTTTTTGCTGCCTGACGCGATAAGACGGCGATTAAGCTCCGCAAGCGCCTTAATATATACATCGATCCCTTTATTATGGAACTCATACCGCGCGCCGATGAACATGATGATCGTCTGCGACACATCAAAACTGTAGTATGGGAAAAAATAATACATGAGGAACTTCCTGATCCTGTTGCGCTGAATGCCGTGCTTGCGGTTGATCTCTTCTATGGTGGGGAATTTCTCGATATCAAGCCCGTTGGGCAATATCACATCCGCTTCTTTGCCCAAAAAATATTTCGCTTCAAGCGAGGTGATCTGGCTGACCGTCGTAAACATGTCCGCGATGGCGACCGCGGCTTTTTCAAGCTGATGCTTGTGCTGGACGAAATTCGCGCGCGCCTCTTTCTCAGGATCGATGTTTGCAAAGTTCGAATAAAAATCGACGCCGCGCGACGCCAAACTTCTTCCGAGCGTGGTCGCGTGCGTGGTAAACACCGTCGCGATATCCAGCTTCTCTTTTTTAATATAAATAAGCGCGGGCGCGGCAAGCCATTCGTGAACATGGGCAAGTATCTTCTTTTTTGGCATCTCGGCGGCAATGCGCTTCAAAAGCTTCCCAACCGCATACCCCCATGCCACCGGCTCATCAAAATCAAACCCGGACCCGAGCGAATCAACGCCGTGCAAATTCCACAGTTCCTGCTTGATCTCATTCGCGTACGGCAACACCCCTTTAAAATCAAGCAAAATGAGCGAGGGCTCGCCGTCAATGAGCCATTTGCCGAAATGCACCACGATGCCGTCCTTTTTTACATCTTCAAATGCTTTTTGCAAGTACGCGGGCACGGGCTGCGGCTCGAACTGGCCAAAGAGCTTATTTTCAAAATAAGGACCGACCATAAAATACCCCGCGCCGTAAAAATCAACCATCTCCCGCGCCTTCGAGGTGATCACGGTGTGAATACCGCCGACCTTGTTGGCGACCTCCCACGATGCCTCAAATAAAAAATCGGGTTTGACGTATTCTTCCATGAAACGATGTATTAGACCTGCTGATGCGCGTTAGCGGTATTTTGCAAGCTGGGCGAGCCGCTCACTGATGCGCGCCTCTATTTTTGCGCGCACTCCATTTGCTTTTCGAATGTCTTTTGCAAGCACCGCATCATGCAGTATATCTTCTATCCATGATGCGAAATCGCACCTTTGGCTGTTGCAATGATTATTGAACACGTCTTGCGGCATGTTCGAAAGCGCCGCATCGAATTCCGCAAGGCTCGCGAACGCATTTCCATCCGCATTGAAAAAACGCTCAGCTCCCTCCACGTGGCGAAGAATGTCGCGCGCGGTTGTTTTAGTTAATCTCATATGTTCTATGCTTCTGTATTATACCGTATGCTTACTATGATACGGCGAAACGACCTTTTGTGCCAGTCTCGTTTTTAAATCATTGAGCGCATTCATATACGAGATGAACGCATCATACGGCGATTCGTACGGATTGAAATATTTATGCACATCGCCGTCCGCAAACCACTTCGTGCACATATAATAGAAATGATCCGACGTCTGCATGCGCCGCCAATCCGCGATCAGACGTTCATCGCCGCTTTCAAGGACATCGCGCTCAAGCGCGTATACCGCTCCGAGCGCCGCATGCTGCATGGCGTTCGATCGCCATGCGGAAAGATCGCGCTCGACGTCCGCCCACGAAATATGCCGCGCCACATCAATGGTGTCGCGCGCGGGATATGCGGCAAGAACTTCCGAGGGCGTTTTAAAATCATTGTCTTTGCGCGCAAGCACTTCCCGAGGAAGATTTCGCAAAAAATCAAAGATACCCGTGCTTTCCCATTGGTGCTCGCCGAATGTTTCGTAATCCATGAACAGATTGACCACCTCACCGTTTCCGTTGTGCTCCGATATCCATGACGCGAACTTCGCCGCGTCAAGCGGCCACTCGGCCCACTCGCGCGATGAAAAGCGGAACGCGACATCATCCGATAGTTTATAATTCTTCAATAATAATTTTATGCGCTCGCTCCCCTGCGGCATATACACGAAGTTGGGGCTCCGCCACCCCAGCATATCGTCCACTCCTTCGGCGAGAATTCCTTCGAAGCCAAGCTGCTCCGCCCATCCCGCGATCTCGTTATTATAAATAAGTTCCGTGTTGCGGAACACGCGCGGGCGCGCCCCGAAGAACTTTTCTATGATATCGCGGTGCATCATGACCTGCCTTTTGAATTCATCGAACGAATACAGTGCCGCAAGCGAGTGATGATATGTTTCAGACAAGAACTCCACCTGTCCCGTTTTTGCGAGCTGATAGAACGAATTAAGCACCTCCGGCCCGTACTGCTCTGCCTGTTCAAGGAATACTCCGGAAAGCGAAAAGCTCACGCGAAATTCCGGATGTGCGCGCAAACATTCAAGCAGGATGCGGTTTGCCGGCAGATAGCACTTTGCCGCAACTTTTTGAAATATTTTTCTATTATTGAGCTTGCTTTCCGAATCGTCGTTAAAATACTCGTGATCGGTGCCGATGTTGAAAATAGGGTATCGCTTTACCCGGAACGGCTGGTGCACTTGAAAATAAAAACAAACGCTTGGCATAGATGATGATTATGCGCCTGCGGGTGCGAGTGAACGATACAAACGGATGCATTGCTCGGCAACCGCGCTCCACGTGAACCGTGAAGATTCCTCGTACCCGTTATCGGAAAGGCATTGCCCAAGCTCTTTGTACCGCACCACAGCGAGTATCTTTGCGGCCATTTCATCCACATCCCAAAAATCGACCTTCAAACAATGGTTCAACACCTCCCCGACGCCCGTCTGGCGCGAGATAAGCACAGGCGCCCGGTTCTTTTGCGCCTCAAGCGCGGTAAGCCCGAACGGCTCCGAGATCGAGGGCATAACAAAGATGTCCGCCGACCGGTACAATCGCGTCAATTCTCTTCCCCGCAAAAATCCGGTGAACGAAAAATGTTCCGCAATACCAAGCCGCGATGCCTGTTCTATTACCGCATGATACATGTCGCCGTCGCCCGCCATCACGAACATAACGTCTTTTTCCCGCTCAAGCACCTTGCGCGCCGCCGCAACGAAATAATCGGGTCCTTTTTGAAGCGTCATCCTGCCGACGAACAACACGATCGCTTTTTCAGGAAATGAGAATGAACGCGCATTACCCCCGCACGCGATCGCATCATCGACCGCGTTATGGACCACTTCGATCTTTTCCGGCGGGATGCCGTATTTTGCGATGATCATATCTTTCGTGAACCGGGAAACCGCCACCACCTTATCCGCTTGTTCCATTCCCCATTTCTCGATCTCGTACACTTTTTGATCGACCCCTTGCCCGCCTGTCCGGTCGAATTCGGTCGCGTGCACATGCGCGATCAGCGGCTTGCCTGATGCGCGCTTTGCGACGACCCCCGCAGGGAATGAAAGCCAGTCGTGCGCATGAATGACATCGAATTGTTCGCGCTCTGCGATGCGCTTTGCCTCCGCGCCATACCGCATCACCTCGTCTTGGAGCGTATCGCCGAAATGGCTCAGCTCGCCCCGCGCGAGAAGCGCCGCATACCGCTCCGCGGTAAGATACGGCACAAGCGGGGAGCGGATGCCCACCACCTTTACCGTATCGCTCGCGAAAATGACCCGAAAAGGATCAAAAGAAACATTGTCGTATTTTTGAGGGAGTACAAAAATGACCTCTGCGTTTTTTTCACAGAGCGCCTTCGCGAGATTATAGCAGGCGACCCCAAGCCCGCCGCTGTTATGCGGGGGGAGTTCCCACCCGAACATAAGGACGCGCATAGAACTCATTTTAATACTATCTGTCGACGCCAACACCGCAGCAACTGAAGCTGTGTTACTGATACTGCATACATATATGGCATCCGCTCTCTCATGCCTCTCGCTTCACCGCGCACCGTTTCTGAAACTCCTTATTTCCGCTTTGCGCTTTTCAGCTTCTTTTCAAGAAGGGCAAGGTCCTTTTTTGTGGCGACCTTCAACGCTTTCACCGCCGTAAGCAGCGACTGCCGCACCTGCGCTTCTATCTTCGCTTCGATCTTTTGTGACTGCGCGAGCGTTTCAGCGACCAATTTCTCGCCTTCTTTCTTATTCACGTGATTCTTCTTTACCAATTCGCTCACCGCCTTCTCAACTTCTTTACGCGTTTTCGCGTATGCGCCCAAACCGAACTGCAAACTTTTTTTGATAATGTCGTTCATAGTTTAATAGATAATGATACTCTGCGCTCGACTCCCGTATAATACCATACTCGCTGGCGCCGCACTATACGCACGCCCTCTCTCACGGCATTATCAGAACGTCCCCCTCTGAAACGCCCTCGGCGATCTCCCTTTCGCCATACCACTCCATGCCGGCAAGGACCGCTGTTTTCCTTCCCCTCCCGTCTTCCTGTATATACACATATGGCATGCCGTTCTCTTCCGCTATGAACCGCTCCGGAGCAAGCAATACGCCCTTTTTAAGCAGCGCATAAATGCGCACCATAACACGGGTGCCGGTGACGGGCGCGGACTCTTCGCTTTCAAAGTGCACCGTGATATCGTTGTCCTGAACGTTTACCACGCTGCCGGCACCCGTTCCTCCCTGCCACACGATATCGGCGGCATCGCCGACCGCGATCTTTTTTCCGGAGTCCTCAGGCACGACCGCGTCAACCTGCAGACCGGAAAGCGGTACGAGTATCGCGGCCGGCGCGTCGCGGAACGTCACGCTCCCGCGCCGCGCGTATACGCGGCGCACCACGCTGTCAAAAGGCGCGCGCAATACGCTGTCCGCCATCTGCCGCTGTATCGCTTCGAGATCCGCTTCGTATTCCTTGATCTGCGCTTGTTCAAGCGCTACCGCGGCGTTCACCGTAAATGCCTTTTTTACCGCAAGCTCATGCTCAAGCGTCCGCAGCATACTCTCGGTTTCTGCAACCTTGCTCTCGGCGGCATGCACCGCTGCGGCGCCGCTGATCGTATGCGCGGCAATATTCTGCTCAAGCGTCAGGATCGCGGTTTGGGTCGCATTCACCACCGACCGCTGCACCGCGACCGTGGTCCGATACCCGCTTATATCGGGGGCGCCGAATATCATTGTTGCATCGTTGAAGACCTCCGAGGTTTTGTGCAGCGCTGCGCGGATGACCTCGAGATTCGTCTTAAAATTGGAAAGCGTGTTATTGATGGCGTCGCGCGCACGTTCTTGCTTCACCGCGCGGCTCAGAAGCTTGATATTTTCGAGCGCGGTCCGCTCAAGCATTATCTGCCACTCCGCTTCCGATCTTTTTTGAGAATCCGCGATGACAAATATGCCCTTGAACTTGTTCTGCTCATCGTAGATCCCTGAAAGCGCGTTTGCGGCGTTCTCGGCGTTCAACAACACGGTGTCGCCATAATCGACCGCAAGCGCATATTGCCGCACAAGCTCGCTTTCCACCCGCAAACGAGCATCTTCAAGTTCCTTGCGCGCATATTCAAGCGCTGTCGTGGTCGCAGCTATTTTTGCTTCGGCAAGCGCGATCTCTTTTTTTCCCGCGCCGGAAAGCAGCTGGGAAAGCTTGAGTTTTTCGACTTCGATCTTCGCCTCGTATTGCGCGCGCTCAGCTTCTTTTTCCGCAACATCAAGGCGCACAAGCGCATCATCCTTTTTTACCGTGTCCCCTTCTTTCACATATACGTCCGCAATCTTTCCTCCGCTCACAAACCCGATATTCACCTCGCCCGCCGCAGCCACCACACCGTCTCCGGCAACTTCTTCCCGGATATCCTGCCGCACAAGCGTTATCGTTTCTTTTTCTGTATAAAAAACGGCGAAGTAAAGGATCGACGCGATAAGCGCGGCGGAAAGAAGTAAAAGAAAGATCGCGTAATAGCGTTTCATACAGAACTCATTGCACCAAAAATGCCTTTTTTACAAAAGGCATTTTTGCTCTTCGCGCGTCCTATTTTAGAGACTGGAGATACCGGCATCAACCTCCTTAAATCCGGCATCAAGATCGCCAACATCGATCGCTTCGATCTCCGTTTCAACGTTTTCACTGCGACTGCTCGTCACAGAAACCGTAGGACCCTCTGAAGGCACCTGCGCCTGATACCACCAGATGATGCCGATAAAAATGAGCGTAATGATGATGACAAGAATAATACGTTGCATAGTAATGGATTATTGTGTATTTTGCGCCGCGGCCGGGGTTGTGGTGGCCTGCCGGTTTTCCTCCCTTACCGCCTGTGCAAGCGCCACCGCCGCGTTATGGACCGCCTCTCGTGCGCTCTTTACCGCATCGCGCACTACGGCAAGATCGCCATGCAGCGCTTTCCGCGCCTTTCCCACTTCGACCCGCAGCGTGTCTTCTGTACCCACCGCGATACTATATGTCTTCCCCGCCTGCGATACTTCTGCGGTACGGCTTGCGGCGATCGCACTCTTTGCCTCGGCGATCGCACTCTTTGCCGCCGAAACATCACGCCCGCGCGTTTCCCCCTGCGCTATGCGCTCTTCTATTTTCCCTATAATAACTTCGAGACGATCCAACACGTTAGAGAAGTGGTCCGTCCACCGCTCATTGAGCGCGTCCATCTGCGCATCGATCCTTTCCACCAGCTTTTTCTTTCGCTCATCGCGGATGCTCGCCAGGCGTTTCCGCAGATCCGCCCGCTTCGCGTCGATACTGCTTTTTACCGCTGTACGCTGAGCGGCCATCATCTCTTTAAATTCTGCTTGCCGCTGTTCTATCTGCCCGCGCACGTTCTGCGCCGCCACCCGCACCTCGCTTTTTTGCGCGTCACGCCGCTCCTGCCCGGACGTTTGCGTCTGCGCGAACACCGGCACCGCGACCGCACACAATGCAATGATAATGATTGTTTTTCTCATATGCACACGTTAATGATAAACTTTGCTATTGTTCAACGATCACCATCCCTGCCTGGCCCGCTTCCTTATGCCCCGGCCTATCGCAATAATACCGAAACGCCCCCTCCTTCTCCGGCGTGAATTCAATTTTCGTCGTGACGCCATCGGGTGTTTTTGCATGTACCTTCAGCTCGTCGATCACGAACGTATGGTCGCCGTGCGCGCGCACGCTTACCGTCACCTTCTCGCCGCGCTTGACCCGGAACGCATCGGGATCAAAAAAGAAACTTTGGGAGTCGATCGTCACGGTTTGATGGTATTTTTTCTCCGTGCTTCCTTGCGCTCCGGCCTGCCCGCTCGTTACCGGCACAAGCTCTTGTGTTGGCGTGCTCAGCGCGCCGCTTTCTGGATTTATTTTAACGAGTTCCCGATAAAATAAAAACCCGCCGCCCGCCAGCACGGCAACAATAAGCACCGTAAGAAGAATATTACGAGACATGGATCACAAATATCCCGAGATCATCTCGATCGCATCGTCGAGATTCAACCCCGTTTTAATAAAATAATTTTTCACGCCGAGCCGTTCGGCTTTCTGCACGCCGCCCTCTTCACGAATATTGGACACGATCACCACCGGCACATCATGCCACCCTTCCGTTCTTCTCATTTCTTCGAGCACTTCAAATCCGGACACGTACGGAAGCAGGAGATCGAGAATCACCACGCCGGGCCGTTCCATGGTGTTTTGCTTCAATAGCTGCATCATCTCTTTGCCGTCGATCACCACCCGTGCCGCAACTCCTTTCGTCTCGAATTTCATCTGGTACGCTTTTTGGAGCGCCGGGTCATCTTCGATTAAAAGCACATATTTTGCCATGCTCTTATTATACCGCTCTCTGTCTCCTCTGTGAAGAACAGATATGTACAAGAGGGTGCTGGCGTAATAACACAAAAACAGAAGCGAAAGCTTCTGTTTTTGTTAGAGTGCGGGATTCGACCTCTTGTGGGTGATCGATGGGACCAAAATCTGCAACTACCCGCGATCACCCGCCACTGACACCTTACATCCTTGGGGGAGACATAGGGGATTCGAACCCCTGCTAACAGGACCACAACCTGTTGTGCTGCCGCTACACTAATGTCTCCATACGTTCCATGACATGAAACTTATAACTTGAAACTTGAATCTCGGAATTTTGGCTTCGCGCTCCACGTTTCATGTTTCAAGATTTAAGTTCCATGCTTCAAGACTTATACTTCATGATTGGTCTCCCCACGAGGAATCGAACCTCGATATCCAGCTTAGAAGGCTAGTGTTCTATCCATTGAACTATAGGGAGGAGAAAAGATGGGCGGGCGAGTTGGGCTATGGAGATTTCCCCCTACTGTGAACGTAGCAAAAATAACACGGGAGCCGATGGTTGTAAAGAAATAGCCGGGGAGCAGGATTCGAACTACTGCGCCTCAAGAAACTTTATGAACGGGTCTGGAAATTGTTTTTCGGCGATCGTTTTCCGAAACTCCTCCTGTGCGCGCGCTTTTTTAAGAAGGGCATTCAGATCGTTCTCTTTAATGGTCAGCGGCCTGCCTGTTATTTCCGCCTGCTGAAATACCACGCGATAACCGTATTGCCAGAAGACGAACCCCCATACGCCGATCGCCGCGATCAACCACGCGAACAAAATAACGTGAATGTGGCGCCTCAAAAACATCGCCGATCGCGACATCGCGCCCATGACCGTTTGAAGTTCTAATTTCATAATTGCTAATTAGTAGGTCTAGTATATACTTTTACGGTGAGCTGCGCCTTCACATCATTGGGCGAGGACGCAACCACTGCTTTCTTCTGCGTCATCGTGCCGCCTCCTTGCATGACCTGCGCCTTTTCCACCGCAGTAAAGTAGCGTGAATTTTCAAGAAGATATATGAAACGCAATACGCTGGGGAAACTTCCGGATATAGTAATATTGAAATGGAGCGAGGACGATCCTTGTGCGGTGCCGTCAACGGGCGCATCATCAGCCGCGCCGATCTCATGAAGCACCCCCGCTTCCAGGGCAAGCTGCTCGACAAGCATGATAAAGCGCAAACGTTCCTCGCGCGGAAGCAAACGCTCTTTAAGCGGCGAAAAAAGCTCGCGCGCGCCTTCGTATTCTTTCGCGATGGTGGCGATCTGCTCCTGCCGGATGGAAAGCAAGGCAAGCTCGTTTTGCGCATCGCGCAAAGTCGTACCCGCCTGCGTAATAAGCCCGAATAAAAACAAACTCCCCCATGCGCTTGCCGCTATAAGCACGCCGAGCACCCCTATCTGCACATACAATTTGTTCTTATACGAAAGAGTCATTGCGATGTCTTTGTTTCATGCGTAAATGTGAACGTAAAAGTAAAATCAATGTTCTCTTCCTTAAGGATATTTTTGATCGGATTCTTTACACTTCCCTCCGCCACGAAATCGCTTTTCTGAAGCGCCTCGGCAAGCGCAAGCACCGCAGCGCGTGTTTTCGCGAACCCGGCGATGCTTACCGTTTTTGTGTTCGCATCCATCGAAATGCTTTTGAGATACGCATCCTGCCCCACCAAAGCTGCGATCCGCTCAAGCACGGGGGCAAGCGGAATGATCTCCGCATCCGCCGTAGCAAGAGCTCCTATGCTTGTATTAAGCTCGCGGACATTTTTTTCAATAGCAGAAAGGCGTTTTACCGTATCAGTGGTGGTTTGCGTTTCGATCGACTGCCGAAGCGATTGTTCGTAGGTGAATACGAACGCATAGACCGACCCAAGCAGCACGTTAAAAAGGATCGCGATGAGACACATGATGATGCTGATATGCGCCACAAGCCGCCGCTTTTGTTCAAGCGCATACTCATTTTTATATTGGTCGGGTAAGAGATTGAGTGTCAGCATAAGTCATGAATCATGAAACGTGAAACATGCGTCCTGAACCTTGAAACTTGAAACTTAAAGCTTTACGTTTTGAGTTATACGTTTTATATTCCATGTTTTATGTTTTATGTTTCAAGTTTCTGCATGCCAGACAGCGCAAGCCCGAGCACGGTCGTATACCCAAGCGAGCGGCGATACGGCAACTCGGGAACTTCTTTGAGCGGTTCTTTCAAGATATTCGCCCATGGATTTCCGGTTTCAACGGGAATTTTCAACGCAAGCCCCAGATACACGTTCAGCCCGTTCAAATTCGACGCGCCGCCGCACAACAATATCTTTGCCACCGCCACCGCGCCTTCTTTGCGATGCTCATGCATGGCATGGCTTTCATAAAAAGAAATGTAGCTCCTGATCTGGTCGGCCAGGTCGCGCACGATCGGCTCAAGCGCCCCGTACACCTTTCCCTCGCGCTGATTTTTATCCAGTCCAATATCGAAAAATAATTTTCTTGCTTCTTCCTCGTTTACCGCAAACGAGGAAGAGACCGCGCCGATCATTTTATTCCCCGCCACCGGCACCGACGAAGTAAACTGCAGTGCGTCGCCTGAAAAAATGATAAAACTCGTACGCGTCGCCCCGAGGTCCACAAGCAACACGGGCGCATCCGTGTGAAGTTCTTTTATCAGCGCACGGCTCACCGCCACCGACTCCACTTCAAGTGCCCGCGGAATAAAGCCGCATTTTTTAATAACAGACACATAGCCGTCAACGATCGTGCGCGGCGCGGCGGAAATGAGCACGTCCTGATGTCCCATGGCTTTCTGCTCTATGGGAACAAGCTGCCAATCGTAATACACATCATTAATGGCCATAGGAATATTCTGTTCGATCTCCCATTTGATCGCTTCTTTCGCTTCATGTATGTTCATCTTCGGCAATTGGATCACGCGCGTGAACGAATGCTCTTCCGGCAAACTGCATACCACATGGCGCGTGGTGAGTTTTCCGTACTGCGGCTTTGCAAATGCGCTTTTTAATATCTTCATCACCTCTTCCTCCTGTTTGATCTCGCCGTTCACGATAAGCCCCTTTGGGAAATCACCCGCGCTAAACGCCGCAAGGGCAAGGCCGTGCCGCCCCTTTTTCAGCTGCACGAATTTGAATGTTTCGTCGGAGATATCGAGTCCGAACGCATCCGGCTCCCCCGCATGTAAATTTTGCAATAACGATCCGAGCATAATGGTTTAACAGTCGAAAGTCGTAAAGTCTATAAAGTCCTTAAAGTCATAAGCAGGGGAAAGTTTTACTTCCGACTTTATGAACTTATTGGTATTATTACATTTCTATAAGCTATAAGCTAGCGAAGCTAGTTACGGCACTTCTTTCCAGTGCTCGATCTTCCATCCCGCAGAAGGGCCTGCGGAAAAATTAATGCCTTGGAGTCCCGACTCATACGTGATGGACGCGTTGTTTTCAAGCTCTACCGCATAGCCGGTGATCTGTTTTGCGCTTGCCGTCTGCTCCACTTCGATCTTCCCCGCCGACGCGTAAAATATCGCACCGTCGCTGTTGTTTTTCAATGCGATCGCATTGCCTGACCCACTGTATGTGGAAAGGAACATGATGTAGCTGCCGTTGGATGGATTACACTGATTTGTTCCCGCATTATATCCCGCGGAACCGCATATCTTCACACCGTTTTGCACACTGATTGCTCCCTTCGTCGTCGGATTTGCAGGATCATCGGCGATCACCATGGTGCTCAACACGCCAAAGCCCGGGCTCAACACAACTTTGACGTTATTATCGACGGTAATATCGCCCACCACCCACACCGGCCCGTTAATGTAATAGGTCGCACCGTTGGTCGTTAAATTAAGATCGCCGGTAATTTTTACGGGGCCGAGCGTCGTGCCGTCCGGCGGGGAATACGGCCCCGCGATCGTGCCGCCCGCCGCGGCAGACGCCTCCCACGAATCAATATTTGCCTGCGAGATCGCCATAGGAACACTTGGCGGATCCGCATACGGCGTATATGCGGTGCCCGGCGTATACGGTGTCGGGCATGGCGACCCGGGACCATTTAAGAATGTCAGCGATGAACTATCAATGGTGGTGTAGTACGCATCGCCGCACACCTGCGCATTCATAATGGAATGCACATGTGCGTCTCCGGTCACAAGCACGCCGTCAATCTTTGTCGTAGCCCCTGCAAGATATACTTTGAACGCCATGTCGGAATTTGAGCTTCCATTCACATTCGTCCATGTCGGGCTCCCTGCGCTCCAATCAGGGGAATACTTCGCTTGTCCGCTCCCATACGGATCGGCCGTATCGTATCCCCACGCCCAATAATTAGAAAGATCGCTTCCGCCGTCAAGCACGATCCAGTATGTAGTCCCATTGGTAAGCGTCGGGTTTGAAGAAAAACCGACGTCGATCCACACATACCCCGTGCCGACGGATGCGGCGCCGAGCGTGCCGGTCGCCACCACGCTTCCGGTGCCGCCGGGTACGCCGCTGTTGTTATTTACGATGCGTATCGTCGCATCGGGCGGAGCACCCGTCTTTTTTACATACACACTTACTTTAGAAAGAGCGGAGCTCGTGCTTGGCTGAAAGCTTTGTGCCGCATCCGATTGTACCGCATACGGGGAACACGCATCATCAGTGCATTTGATGAACTTCAGATCTTTGTTCGTGTTGTCGTAATAACTGATGCGGGCGAAACCGTCGGCGCCGAGCGCGAGCGACGTGTATTGCCCGACATCAGCGGCATTTTCTGCGGTCACAATATTTTTTGTTGAACAATCGGCGTTCGTGCATTGCACAAGCTTTAATTCGGTATTTGAAACGCCGTAATAACTGATGCGCGGGAATGTGTCGGCGCCCAGCTTGATCGAGGCGTACTTCCCCACGTCGCCCGATGTATCAACGCTCGTGATGTTTTTTGCCGAGCAGTCCGCGTTCGTGCAGCGGGCGAATTTGAGATCGTTATTCGTAGTATTGTAATAGCTGATGCGCGCGAAGCCGTCTGCCCCCATCGCAAGCGACGAATATTGCCCGATGTCATTTGACGTTTCGACGCTCGTGATATTCTTTGTTGAACAGTCGGCGTTCGTGCATTGAACGAACTTCAGATCTTTGTTCGTGTTGTCGTAATAGCTGATGCGCGCGAAGCCGTCTGCCCCCATCGCAAGCGACGAATATTGCCCGACGTCATTTGACGTTTCGACGCTCGTGATGTTTTTTGCCGAACAATCGGCGTTCGTACAGCGGACAAACTTCAGATCTTTGTTCGTGTTGTCGTAATAGCTGATGCGCGCGAAGCCGTCTGCGCCGAGCGCGAGCGAATCGTACATGCCGACATCGCCGGCCGTATCAACGCTCGTGATGATGCTCCCCACGGTCGTGCCGGCGAAAAAGTCGGCGTTGTGCGTTGTTGATGATTGATTCAACACCGCGGCCCCCGCACCGGCAACCCACGCATCCCCGACGATCTTCGTGCCGGTGCAATTGCTTGAGCAGGTGATATTCCCATCGGAATAAATACTGCCGTTCACGGTCGAGTTTTGCTTCAAATTAAGCCCTCCCGCGCCGATCTGCACGCCGTAATAAAAATCGGCAACATCGGTTGATAACGTGAGATCTGTTTGTACTTTACGCACTGCGTTTGATAACGCGCCCTCCGTTGTGATCGTTTTCGTCTGGCCGACGGTCGCTATCGTCGTGGTCGCTACCGCAGAACCCACCGGTATCACTGTTTGCATCCCGATATTTTTTCCGTTCTTAATGCGATAAATAGCATCTTCGATACCTGCTTCCGATGCGTAATATCCTTGCTCGGAGTTGATCTCGTTGGTAAGCGACCGTGTACTTGAGATCGTGGCGTATAAAAATCCGCCGCCGAATATCAAGCTCAACGCAAGCACCGCGATCACCCCGACGATGGTGGCGAATCCTTTCTCCTGAAACGTGAAACGTGAAACGTGAAGCATGCGTCCTGAACCTTGAAACTTGAAACTTAAAGCTTTACGTTTTGAGTTATACGTTTTATGTTTCATGTTTTATGAATTAGTACGCTCCGCGAAGCGTTGCGGAAGAATTCACCGCAATGCGCGCCTGGTCTTTTAGATTCGTGCTTTGCGTGTTGATGCGCGCTTGAATACTCACCGTGACAGAATCTTTTCCTGTCGCAGAAGAAAATTTGGTAAATCGCAGTTGCTCGACAAATACCCGCTCGGACGTAAGCGGATTTGTGCTTTGCCCGTCCCTTTTTTCATACACCCTTCCGTTGTCCACATAAAAATCAACGTATGCACCATTCTCTCCTGAAGGCGCATTCAGTGCGGTTTCCACAGAAAGCTGGCCCGCATCGGCATCAAGTACGCTTGTCGGCATATATACGCTTTTTGCATATCTGATTTCATCAATGATCGTCCGTAATGCGCCATTTGTATTTTGAAAGACATTTTGCTGCGCAACGGATTTATCATATGCTTTCAAATTATCCATGAGCGACGACGTGATAACCGCCATCACGACACCGGCGATACCGACATAGATAAGCATTTCAATGATGGTAAAACCCTTTTCACGAAACGTGAAACGTGAAACGTGAAACATGGATCTTGAATCTTGAATCCTGAAACGTGGAGCACGAAGCAACAAGCTTCGATTGAGGCATTGCGCGTCTGCTTTTCTGTTTTCTGTTTCACGTTCCATGTTTCAAGATTTTGGTTTCATGCTTCAAGTTTCATGTTCTATGGTTTCAGTTCTTCAGTATATCCGTAATATACGTCACCAGCTGTATACTTTTTGCGGGAGACCCCCAGCTGACCGTCGTTGTCACTTTTTTTGTCTTAGGGTCGTCGGTGCCACCGGATGTAGCGATGTTGTCATTAATATCGCGCGATACATTGGCAAGCACGATCGTTCGCGTAAACTTGCTTCCGAGCATTCCCGGATTCGTGCCCGTAAGAGCCCACTGGCTTCCTGATGTCGTGAGATAATATGTCGCGCCGAACGTAAGCCCCGAGATGTTAGCGGTCCACCCGCCGTCGCGCATATTGCGTACCGCCTCGATTCCTTCCTGTGCATACGCGAGCGCCCTTGCTTTATCATTCCTCCCTTGCATCACTTTCAGCGTAAATGCGCTTACCTGTACTACGGAAAAAAACGCCGCCGAAATAATAGAGACCGCGATAACGATCTCAAGCATCCCCACGCCTTTTTCAAAATGTGTTGATTTCATTGTGCTGCCGGTGCCGAAGCCCACAACGATGTCCCTTGTGTCACCGCGCCGTCGGCGGCGTAGTTCACAAGGCTTTGCCCATCGAGCGATATCTCAAGCGCAGCATTATTATACCGCATATCGCGGGTGACAGAAAAATCCGCCGACGACCCGGTCGCGGCATGCGTGTGGATGCGAAGCACCTGATTTGAGCCGTTCACGATGACGGTGCCGGACCAATCGAATGCACTGCCGTCCCAATAACTTTGAAAATCGATGTTCTGCGTCAAGAACCCGGGGAAATTCAACATGAGCGTAACGCCCGACTGTATGCCTTGCGCATAGGTGAAATGCACATGCCGCGTATCTGAAACCCGCGTGCCACCAGGAGGAAGCGCATCGGCGGAAATATCGGCCCGCCCCGACACCGCGACTTCTATTGTTTTCAATTTTGAGGGGTCGGCGATGAGGCGCACAGTGAGCGTGCCATTCTGCGCCGTTTTCCCCGTGATGCGGTCAAACACCACATCGCTCCCGCCTCCCATAAGCGCGATATTTGCGATCTCCGCGCGCGAAGGAAGCGCGTAAATGATGTTATCGGGGTCAGACGCATTATATGTCGCGCCCCGAAACAGCACGTACTGCGTTTGCTCAAAATGCACGCCGTACTGCGAGCTGGCAAGCGAAGCGATGGTCCTCGTACGCGCAAATTGAAGCGCATCCACAACCTTGAATGCCGATGTTTTGAGATCGGCGCTTTCGGTCGCCGTGCTAAACCCGATAAAAAGAGTGGCGCCGATGATCGCCAGCACCCCTATGGCAATAACGATCTCGATGAGCGTGAACCCGCTCTCCTGAAACCTGAAACTTGAATCCTGAAACTTGAATCCTGAAACTTTGAGTTTTGAGTTATACGTTTTATGTTCCATGTTTTAAGTTTCAAGTTGTATGGGTTATATGTTATTCATCACCGAGTACATCGGCGTGATCATGGAGAGCGCAAAAAACCCGACGCCGGTACCGATCACCACCATCATGATCGGCTCGATGATAGTGGAAAGATTTTTCGTAAGCTCGTTCACCTCGTCCTCGTAAAATTCCGCGAGCTTGGTAAGCACTTTGGTCAAGCTTCCGGTTTCCTCGCCGACCGCGATCATTTGGACCACCAGCGGCGGATACAGCCCTTTGTATTTTTTGAGCGATTCAAACAGCGTCTTCCCTTTCTGGATCTCAAGCGCCGCAGTTGAAAGTGACTCGGAAAAATAATGATTGGAAAGTGTCTTTGATAAAATTTCAAGCGCTTTGACGATAGGAACGCCCGAATCCACAAGAATGCCGAGCGTACGGCACAGCCGCGCAGAGTTCAGCTTGCGCGAGAGCCCCTTGATAACAGGCATGCGCAAAATAAGGGCATCAAGCCCTTTCTTGCCGCCCGCGGTGCGAAGTACCAGCCGCATCACATAGATCAAGCCGATCACGCCGCCGATCGCAAAATACCAATAATTAAGCATGATATTGCTTAAAAAGATAAGTACCTTCGTAGAAGCGGGAAGCTCTGCGCCGATATCAAGAAAAGTGGCGGCGAGTTTTGGGACCACCAGCACCATCATGAGGTACCCTACGATAAGCATGACCACGAAAATAACGGCGGGATACATAAGCGCGCCGCGTACGCGCGACACGATATCGTGATCCTTTTTCATCTGGTCAGCAAGTCCATTGAGCACCTCTTCGAGATTCCCCGCAGTTTCGCCGATCCGTACCATATTCACGTACAGATCGGAAAACGCATCGGGATGCGCGCCGATGCATTCCGAAAACGCCTTGCCCGCCTGCACGTTGTTTGCCACCTCCGCGATGATCGCTTTCAGTTTTTGATTTTCTGCCTGCTCTTCAAGCACCGACAGCGCTTTATTGAGCACAAGCCCTGCGCCGATCATCACCGCGAGATTGCGCGTGAACATGATCTTGTCAACAAGAGACACCCCGCGAAACGGCTTTGCGCCGCGCAATATCTTCCCGAGCGCTCCGGTGGTGGTCACCGTTCCTTCTTCGTTCGCCGATGTCATCACCGCTCCCTGCGCGCGTAAAATATGCGCGAGATCTTCCAGATCTTTCGCCTCTTGCGTCCCAGAACGTATTTCACCGTCTACCGCTCGCGCGGTATAAAGAAATTTTGGCATATATTTATTATACTACTTTGCATTACAAAGCGTCAGATGCGAGGCGCGCCGAGCCGCGACTCGCTTCCCCCGTTCAATTCTTTCTTTTATCTTAACGGAAGTGCAGCTCTTCAATAATCCCTATATACAAGAGCGTGAACGGATTAAAGAAAGAATTGAACGAGGGAAGCGGAACAAAGCAGATGGCGGTTTGTAATGCGAAGTACACAATTATTCTTTTGCCACACGGAGTATCTCCTCGATCGATGTAAACCCCTGCGCCGCTTTGATGAAGCCGTCTTCCAACATGGTCACCATGCCTTCTTCTCGCGCCGCGCGCTCGATCTCCGGAAATGGCTCTTTTTTCAAAATAAGATCCCGTATATGCTCAGATACCTCGAGCACCTCGTACACCCCCGCCCGTCCTTTATACCCCGACGGGGACTCTTTGGACGGCTTTGCTTTGAAAAAATCGATCGTCTCCCATGTCGCATCGGGCGCCACTATCTTCTCGCGTTTCATTATCTTTAAAATATCATCGAGCTTGAATATTTCACCGAGATTTTTGATCTGGTCCTTGGTCAGATGATATTTTTCTTTTTCCGGGCATAATCTCCGCACGAGCCGCTGGGCAAGGATCGCGTTCACGGTTGAGGCGATAAGAAACGGCTCTATCCCCATATCGATAAGGCGCGGCAACGCACCCGCCGCAGAGTTGGTGTGCAGGGTGCTCAACACAAGGTGGCCGGTGAGCGCCGCGTTCACCGCAAGCGTCGCGGTCTCCGAGTCGCGTATCTCGCCCACCATAATGATATTGGGGTCTTGGCGCAACAGCGACCGAAGCCCCGCCGCAAACGTTAGCCCGATCTGCGGCTTTACCTGCGTTTGGTTCACACGCGGCATCCGATATTCGATCGGGTCTTCAATGGTGGAAATATTCACTTCTGCGGTATTGAGGATCTCAAGCGCGGTATAGAGCGTGGTTGTTTTTCCTGAGCCCGTGGGACCGGTAACCAGAAACATGCCGCTTGGCCGCTGGATCGCGCGCATCACGCGTTCAAGCGACCCGCTGTGGATGCCCAGCCCTTCAAGATTCGTCGTGTGCCCTTCTTCCCGTAAAAGACGCATGACGATCTTCTCCCCGTCATACACGGGAATGATGGAAACGCGGAACGATATTTTGAATTCGCTCGTCTCGAGCTTGAAACGCCCGTCCTGCGGGAGTCGGTGCTCATCAAGCCGTAAATTTGAAAGCACCTTGATGCGCGCGGCAATACCCTGCTGCAATTTTTTCGGCAATGTCATCGCATCGTGCAAAATGCCGTCGATGCGGTAGCGCACGATCACTTCTTTTTCTGCCGGCTCGATATGGATATCGGACGCGCTTTGCGTGATGGCATGCCGCAACAGCGAATCAACGATCTTGATGACCGGAAGGTCTTCGGCCGCCTTCGCAAGCTCCTCCACTTTCACGCCCCCTGCCTCTTCGTCTTTGGGCGCGCTGACAAATTTCCCCTCAAGCGACGCGAGCTCGCCCGCCTCTTTTTCCTCAACCTCGATACCGCGCGGCGCCAACAGATCGCTGAATTCCTCCTCCAAACTTTTTTGATACTGCTTCAACACCGCCGCGATGCCTTTGGAATTCGTAAGGCGAGGCAGAATGATAAGATTCGCTTTTTTGCGCACGAACTCGATCGTTTGAATATCTTCCGGGTCGGTCATTGCCACCTCAAGATTAGACCCTGCTTTGCGGAATGCCACGATGCTGTATTTGCGCGCAATGGGCTCGGGCACGATCTGCAGAACCTCGAGCGGAATGATCTCCTTTTCGAGGTTCACAAAAGGAATACCGAGAATATATGCTTTCAGCTTGATAAGCTCTTCTTCGGTGATTATTTTCTGCTCGATGAGCACCGTCTCGAGTTTTTTACCCGTTTGCGTCGCTTCTTTTTGCGCCCCGTCAAGCTGGTCTTTTTTTGCCAGCCCCCCGTCAAGCAAGAACGCCATCAATTGTTCCGGTTCGACTCTCATTGCATTGCGTTATTATTTGCCAAGAATTTCCTTGATCTTGAGAACGATGTCAGGAAGATCATAATTCGCCTTTACCAGGTATGTTGTCGCGCCAAGCGCCACTACTCTTCCTACGTCCTCGGCCGATTCGAGATTGGTAAGCACGATCACGGGAGTATGCGCGGTCGCTTCGTCTTTTTTTATCTCGCCGAGCACGGTGAACCCGTCCATTTTCGGCAAGATAAGATCAAGCAGAACAAGGTCGGGCTTTTCTGCGCGTACCGCCGCGAGCCCCGTTTCGCCGTCAGACGCGGTAATGACGGAATACCCCGCTTCTTTCAACGCCGCGCCCAACATTTTTTGCAGGGTCGTCTCGTCTTCGATGAATACTATTTTTTCCATAGAATTCTCAAAACTTGTATCTTGGATCTTGAAACTGTGTTTCAGGATTCATGTTTTAAGTTTCATGTTTTATATTTGTATACCGGCAACGAAAACCAAAACCGCGAACCGACGCCTTCCTGCGATTCAAACCCGATCGCACCACCCGACGCCTCAATGATGAATTTGACCAGATACAACCCGACGCCAAGCCCTTTTGTTTGATACGAAAATTCGTTCGACGCACGGAAAAACTTCTGAAAGATATTTTTGTGCTCATGAGCAGGAATGCCGACGCCCTTATCTTTGATCTCAAACATCACGCGGTCATTTTCTTGCCGCAAGGTGATCACAATGGACGAATGCTCTCTGCTGTATTTTATCGCATTGTCCACTAAGTTTTCTATCACCAGCCGCGTGCGGAACGGATCGGCGAGTACAGGCGCGATCACCTCTTCGCCCCAGAGTTCAATGGTGCTGTGCTTTGCTTCCAGGTCGTGCGCGCGCAAGGCGATGATCTTTTTTACGCTCTCGCGCATATCGAACCGCCCGAAATTCATGGTCACCCGACCCGCCTCGATGCGCGCGATATCAAGCAGCGTATTCACGATGTTCACCATTTTATTGGTGCTTTCTTTGATGATCATATACGCTTCTTGCTGTTTTGCGCTCTCGGGCGACGTACCGTCGCTTTCGATCGTGCTTGCCGACCACTTCAGCGCGGTAAGCGGTGTGAGCAATTGATGCGAGATGATGTCTAAAAATTGCGATTTGAGCCGACTTACCTCGACGATCTTTGCAAAACTCTGGATGATGATATGCCCGATGATAAGCACGATGCCCGCCGTGCCAAGCGCCAAAAGCGCGCTTATCTGCGGGTCCTGATCGAACCGACTTGCGATAAAATACGCCGTCAGCGTAGACACCGTCACCGCCACGCCCATAAGCACGAAAAGAAATGTCGGGCATTTCCACACCGACACGTTGAAATCTTCCCTGCACCCCCGCACGATATTGAACTGACGTAAGAATTTTAACAGCATGGATGCGCATAGTATACCACATTTTCCATGCAAATATAATTTACAAAATATAAAAAAATGTGCATACTGGAACTCATTCTATCTCTGTACGCCGCGGGGTGTCGTATACCGGCAGTACGCCTGTTTTGGGAACAGGTAGACTGGGTTCAATTCCCAGCACCCCGACTGAGTGAAGTAAAGAGAGGTGCGGCGCGCAAACTGCTTTGCGCGCGATGGGAATTGAAGGGTTATGCTCTGTGCGCAAGCACGGCATAACCCCGGCCCGCAGGGAATTCCCAGCACCCCGACTGAGTGAAATAAAAGAAGCCCGCATGTTTCCGGGCTTCTTTTTTGTTATTTCGTCGCTTTCGCGACGAGCTGTTGTATTGCCTCGTATCCGAGGCGTTCCTTCCAGGAGAAATAATCGTTGTACGGAATGCGGTGGATATTCATCTCTTCGCCGTCCGTCACTTTCAAAAGAGATACGATGGTCGTTTCAATGCCTTCTTTTTCCTTGAACCTTTTCTTTGCGTTCATTAACGATTCAACAACGTCAATGGGCGAGATCCCGTTGTCCCTCGCCGCCTCGCACGGAAAATGATTTTCCGCTAAGATCGCCCCATACCCTTTCTTCAACGCGAACTTGATGACCGAGATCAGGTCCTTGTCCGTGGTATGACCAGGCTTTATGAGTTTTGAACCATCATCAAACACAAGCGTTCCACCGGGCCAAGGAACAGGCCAAAACGAGAGTTTATGTGTTTTATCGTACTTCTTCATAAAAACATCCGTGCTCCGCACATAATGCCTGCCGTCACAGCAACTCACATAAATGACGTTTTCTTTCCGGGGAATCGTTTCATTCCCGCAGAAATGCTCTTTCTTCATATCGTGCAGCAGGCCCGCATCCTTCAACACCCTCATCACCGCCCGCTCTTCAGGCGACAGCTCCAAGTGCTTTATCATCCTTTCTCCCTCCTTGGTTTATTTGGTTTATTTTATTGTAAAGCTACTATCTTTAAAACGAATCGGCTCGTACTCTACGCCCTCCGTATAAAAAGTCAACAGACGTTATGCACCCATCTGCTTATGGGTCCTCTTCTTGCGGATAAGCTTGAGGTGGAGAAGGTTTTTTTGAAGCATCGACTTGGCTTCCGCCATTTCGCGTTCGGTGAGTTTCTCTTGCATCATCTTCTGCGCCTTCTCGCGCGCCTCGCTTGCCTTTTGCTCATCAAGCTCGTCGAACCGCTCCGCGCTGTCGGTGAGCAGCACGACGTTGTCTTGCGTTACGCGGAGCACGCCGCCGATCACGGCAAGATGCGTGCGCTCGCCGCCATGCGAAATCACCATCTCTCCTTCATGGATGATGCTGACAAGCGGCACATGGCCCGCAAGCACGCTGATCTCGCCGCCTGAGGTCGGCAAAATAAGCGACTCTGCGTCGCCCTCATAGACGACTTTTTCTTGCGTGATGATTTGCAGATGAAACGTTTTCATTACTTTGAATTACAAAATGTATCTCCTACGCGGTTAGAAGCGGTCATCCGCAACTCTTTCTTCCATCCGCTCGCGCCCTTTTATAGTTATAATAATGAAGGGCTGCGCTTCCGTTAAGATTGCAGAAAGAGTTGCGGATGACCGCTTCACAAAGAGCAATGTAAAGTTATTATGCTTTTAATTCATCAATGCTACCGATCATATAGAACGCCTGCTCCGGTTTATCGTCGTGTTTGCCCTCGATGATCTCTTTAAAGCCCCGGATCGTTTCTTTGAGCGACACATATTTACCCGGGGTTCCGGTGAACACCTCCGCAACGAAAAACGGCTGGGAAAGAAAGCGCTGGATCTTGCGGGCGCGCGCCACGACGCGCTTGTCTTCTTCCGAAAGCTCATCAATACCCAGGATCGCGATGATATCCTGCAACTCCTTATATCGCTGTAAGATGCGCTGGACGCCGCGCGCGGTTTCATAGTGCTCATCGCCCACGATCTTGCGATCAAGAATGCTCGAGGTCGAATCGAGCGGATCCACTGCAGGATAAATGCCAAGCTCGGCAAGCGGCCGCGACAATACGATCGTCGAATCAAGATGCGCGAACGTCGTTGCGGGCGCGGGGTCGGTCAGGTCGTCCGCCGGCACATACACCGCCTGCACGGAGGTGATGGACCCTTTTTTGGTGGACGTGATGCGCTCTTGCAAGACACCCATCTCATTGGCGAGCGTCGGCTGATACCCCACCGCCGACGGCACGCGGCCCAACAGCGTCGATACTTCGGACCCCGCCTGCGTAAAGCGGAAAATATTATCGACGAACAGCAGCACGTCCTGGTTCATTTCATCACGGAAATATTCGGCAACCGAAAGGCCCGAAAGCGCGACGCGCGCGCGGACGCCCGGCGTTTCGTTCATCTGGCCGAATACGAGGACGGTCTTATCAAGCACTTTTGATTCCTTCATTTCATGGTAGAGGTCGTTCCCTTCTCTCGTGCGCTCGCCCACGCCCGCAAACACCGAATACCCTTTATGCTCGGTCGCGATGTTGCGGATAAGCTCGGTGATAAGCACCGTCTTGCCGACGCCCGCGCCGCCAAACAGCCCGATCTTGCCGCCCTTGGAAAATGGCGCGATAAGATCGATGACCTTGATGCCTGTTTCAAAGATCTTCGTTTCGGTCGACTGCTCGTCAAATGATGGCGCCGCGCGATGAATAGGGTAGCTCTTTTTGGTATGGATCGCCTCTTTCCCGTCGATCGCCTCGCCCAGGCAGTTCATCATTCTCCCAAGCACCTCTTCGCCTACGGGAATAGTGATGGGACGGCCGAGCGACGCGACTTCCGCGCCGCGGGCAAGCCCGTCGGTCGCACCCATCGCAAGCGCCCGTACCCGATGTTCGCCTATATGCTGTGCGGTTTCGAGTACCAGCCGTTCGTTTCCTTTGTACACCTCCAGCGCGTGATAGATCGCCGGAAGTTCTCCGGCAAATTCCACATCCACCGCCGGCCCGTTGATCGAAATGATCTTTCCTTTTTCCATATGTTTTTTGCGGGCGCCTTTTCTCGCTTAAAGGTCGTTCCCCGAATATGATAGATTAAAGCTTTTATTTATTAAAGGGAAGTCCGGCACGATGTTCCCCGGACCGGCATGTTCGATCAAGCTCCAATTCAAAAAAGAAGGGTCGCGCACGTCTACTCTGCTGATGTCGCCCTGCCCGTCGGTCATCACCACATACACGATCTCTCCCCGCCATCCTTCCACCATGCTCACGACAACCGCATTTTTTTCCAAAGAAAAACCCCCGCCTGCCGTTACCGTATCGCTGCCGCCCGGCAATTTTTCGAGCGCTTCCTTGATGAGTTTATACGAAGAATATACCTCCTTGATGCGCACATAGAACCGTGCGTTGACGTCCCCCTCTTTGCCGGTCGCAACTGCAAGGTCGCAATGAGGGTACGCGGCGTACGGATGATCCGCCCGCACATCGTGCGCGATGCCCGCCGCTTTAGCCGCAACACCCGTCGCGCCATGATCGCGCGCGACTTCGTGCGATACCACGCCGGTGTCTTTAAGCCGATTAAGCAGCGACGCGCTGTTTTCCGCGACATCGATGACCTGCGAGAAATCATTGATGATACGCCGCAATTCTTCAATGAGCTTTCCTTTTTCTTCTTTTGTAATATCTCGGGAGACGCCGCCGATCACGTTCACCATTCTCAAAAACCTGCTTCCGGTCAAACGCTCGTTGATCTGCATGACCATCTCGCGCAATCTGCCGCCGTTGGCGCCGCCGAAATTAAACCCGGTGTCCAGCATGATCGCCCCGATGTCGCCGAAATGGTTCGCGAGCCGTTCAAGCTCCGCATATACGACGCGAAGATATTTTGAGCGCTCCGCCGCCTTCACGCCCCCGAGCCGCTCGATCGCCTGGCAGAACGCAAGCGAGTGGGAGAACGAACTGTCTCCCGATATCTTTCCCGACAGGCGGATCTTTTTTTCAAGCGGCAATGTCTCAAATAATTTCTCGGTCCCTTTATGCACGAACCCGAGCCGCGGCTCAAGCGAAAGGATCTCTTCGCCCGCTACGTTGAACCGGAAATGCCCCGGCTCGATGATGCCCGCGTGAATGGGACCTACCGGGATCTCATACACTCCTTCGCCTTCCACCCGCTGAAAATCATACCGTCCATGCGCGCGCGGAGGCCTTTCCTTCCCGTTGAAATCCTTCCGCAACGGAAACACATCGGCAGGCCAATTTTCATGCAAGATAAGCGGCCGCGGGTCGGGATGCCCGACCGGGGTAAGACCGAAGAACGTTTTTATTTTCCTTTCATAATTCCACGCCTTATGGATGACCGGCGCGCATGAGGGAAATTCCTCCCTATTGCGGAGCGCGATAAAAGGAACAATGAACGCGCGTTCCTCGGGCGCGAAAAACACATAGAAAATTTTAAAACATCCGTGCTCGTTCCGCTCATCCGCCGCAGTGATCATTTTTAACGATAACGAATGTACGGCGTACAGCTTTGTGACGACATCCACGATCTCGTCTGCGGGCACTTCAAACAGCGCCGTATTCCCGCTCATGCGGGCGGTGAACTTTTCCGGAATGTAGTGACGAATATTTTCTAGCATATGGTTGCAATAAGTTCTAATACGATGCCGCGACCGCACTCACCAACGTATACAGATACGCGGGCGGATGCACGCTCAGATATACGAATAAAACGACAAGCACAAAAGAAGGGATGATGAGCCACGCGCTCGATTCCCCTTGAGCGATCTCCTCCGGCTTTTCCCCGAACATCATCGCGTGAGTATGCTTCAGAAACGCGACAAATGCAACGATGAGCGAAAGCACGGCAACGATCACGGCAACCGGATGCGCCGCCATGCCTGCGGCCGCGATGTGCGCTTTGGTCAAAAACAACCCCAGCGGCGGGATGCCGCTTGCCGCGAGAAATCCGAAAATGAACAGCGCGCTCGTTGCGGGGATCGCGCGCAAGGCGCCCCGCACATGGCGTATCTTTGTCGAGCTGTATTTCAAAAAGATGTTGCCTGCGGCAAAAAAGAGAATTGCCTTGGCCAGCGAGTGATACACCATGTGAAGCGCCGCCGCCAAGGCGCCGATGCCCCCGAACCCAAAACCCAGCGCCATCATGCCGGCATGTTCGATGCTTGAATACGCGAGAAGCCGCTTGTAATTTTTCTGAGCGAACATAATGAACGCGGCAACAACGACCGACAGCACCCCGAGCGCCACCAGCAACTGGCCGGTGAACTCGGTACCCACCGCGCTATCCGTGATCGATTTGAACCGCAGCATCGCGGCAAGCGCGACATTGAGCAATGCGCCGGAAAACAGCGCCGCGATCGGCGTCGGTGCCTTGCCGTACGCATCGGGCTTCCATGTGTGCATGGGCGCAAGACCGATCTTCGTGCCATACCCGATCAGCACGAAGATGAATGCGATCTTCGCGATCACCGGATCCAGCGCTCCCGCATGCGACGACAGCAGCCCCCAGTCCACCAGCGGCATGCTTCCGCCCGTTTCCACCGACGTGAAATACAGCAATGTCCCGAAAAACCCGAGCAACAGGCCGACCGAATTGATGATCAGATATTTCCATGCCGCCTCCATCGCCGACGGCTTATTGTAAAAGCTTATGAGAAACGCCGTCGAGAGCGTGGTCGCTTCGATGGCGATCCACGTCAGGATCGGGTTTGCGGTCGATGCGGCAAAAAGCATCGCGCCGACAAATAGGTTAAAGAAAAGAAAATACTGCCTCGTTCTGCTGCTGCCGATCACCTTTTTTTCCGCTTCTTCCCGTATATACGCTACCGAATAAAACGCCGCAGCGCACCCCACGACCGCGATCGTGGCGATCACCAATGCGCCGAGCGCGTCAACGGAAAAATACACCGAGCGGGAATACACGCCGTCTTTCGCGACATTGAACGCAAGCAGTGCGGCAGATGCCAGCACCACGACAGAAGCGATCATGGTTGCCGCTTCCATGACAGCTCTCCGCTTGGTGATAAGCGCGATACATGAAGCGATACACGGCGATGCGATGGCGAGGAATATAAGGCTCATATTATTCTTTGAGGCGCTGCATGGCGGTGACATCAAGCGACCCGAATTGTTTATACATCATGGACGTGAATACGGTTGCCACGACCACCCACACTAAAATATCGAACATGATCCCCATCTGAAGCCCCGGCGCCTGTTCGAGCCCGGCGAACACCGCGAACGCGACGATGCTGTTTTCAAGCGACAAGATCCCGATCATCTGCGAGATCGCTCCTTTGCGGTTGACGATAAGGAACAGGGAAATGAGCATCATCGCGAGCGCAAGCGAGAGCATGCCTTCGCGCCCGTTGCCGAGAGCAACAAGCGGAGCGAAAATATGCGAACGCGTGAGCGCGGTGAGCGCAGCGACCGCGATCAGCGTCAACGGGACGCTCAGGTACGTGCTCGCAGAGAACTTCAACTGATGCCGCTTGATCAAATGCGCGAAAAACAGGGGCGCGATCAGCGTCTTCACGGCGAACGTCGCGAGCGCGACGAACAACAGCGGCCGCGAATCCGCTTCGATCGATGCCGCGAGCAATATCGTTGCCATCGCGGCGGATTGCGCACAATACAAAACCGCCGCCGTCGAATTCTTCTTCACCACGTGCAAAAACACCGCGGCAAGGAACATGATGACTATCAATAATTGTACGAAAAGATGTTCCATGATCACATACCTTGCATTATAAAATGGCTTTTGAGATATTTTTTAGGTAATTTTGAGCGAGACGAAGCAAAAATTTTGAAGGTCGAATCAAAGTTCGACATTGCTGTTTGTGAGCCAATCGCTTCGCTCTTGGACAAACAGGGAACATATACGGCGTATACATTGAAAAGTTTTTGCAAAGCCGCAGCCGAAATTACCAAAAAAGAGCCAAAATGTATTTTATAATTCAAGGTCATATAAGGCCGATGGCGATAACGCTTAAAATAAATGATACGAACAGCACGTCCGGCAAGCGGAAGAACCGGAGTTTTGCGATGACCGATTCCACGACCGCAATGCTCGCACAAAACGCAAGCGCTTTTATCGCAAATGCGACAAGCGCACCCGCAAGAGCGACCATGCTTGCATCATGCGCGATGCCCCACGGGAAAAACAAGTTCGCCCCGAGCGCAATGAAGATCATGAGCTTGTTTGCGGACGCCCACTCTATCAGCGCGAGCCGCTTTCCCGAATACTCAAGGATCATCGCTTCGTGGATCATGGTGAGCTCAAGATGCGTGGAAGGATTATCGAACGGAAAGCGCTTGTTCTCCGCAAGCAGCACGATAAAGAACCCGGCGAACGCGAAAAATGCCGGCAGCATCGATGTGAGCTCGGCGGAAGCAATGGTCTCTGCGACCCTAAACACATTGCTCGTGCCGCTCATCAGCGCGACCGTCAACAGCGAAAAGAGCAGACCGCCTTCTGCGAGCGCGGCAACCGTCACTTCCCTGCTTGATCCAAACCCTCCGAACGCGCTGCCCGTATCCATGCCGGCAAGCGCAACGAAAAACGTCGCGGCCGCCATGAGATAGACGATAACGAGGATATCGCTCGTGAATCCATTCGCCATAAACGACGCGAACACGGGAACGCTCGCGCCGACCACCAGCGTGATGGCAAAGATGGCGAGCGGCGCAAAACGAAAGATCCACGATGCGTCGGCGCTGATCACCTCATCCTTATGCAAAAGCTTCCATATATCGCGATACGGCTGAAGCACGCTTGCGCCCTTCCGGTTCTGCAACACCGCCTTGATCTTCCTGATAACGCCGATAATAAGCGGGGAAAGCGCCGGTATGCACAGTATTTGCATTGTCCACAGAATGCCCAGTGTCATAGTTACAAAATTACATACACAAGCAATACAAGCAACGCGACGAATATATACAGCACATACGCGTTGATGTTGCCGCTCTGGATCGTTTTAACGCGCTCGGAAAATTTCGTCAACGCGACCTGCAACGGCTCATACAGATATGCCCGGTAAATATCACTGATGCCGAGCGTGATCGTCCGTGCTTTGGGGAAATACCTCGCCGTGGCATCGCGATATTCTATGCCCGTCTGTTTCGTGGGCTTCAGTATCCCTTTGAATATCATAATGATCGAGCGCGAGAATGCGGTCGCGGTGATCTCTGCGCGGGACGTGGGCGGCGTACCGCAATCCCATGTTTCTCCGATGACCACTTTCTGTTTCCGGTATGCCGCGCGAAGCCCGAGCGCCGCGATGCATGCCGCGACAATGAACATCATCGCGATCGCCGGCGCGGAAGCCGAAGCAAAACCGTTCTGCACGGATATCTGCTCGAGCGGCGAAACGGCGAACGGCAACTCTGCGGCGCCGAACTTTCCGATATCGCGCGCCACCCGTCCGATCGTCAAAGAAACGCTTCCGGAAAACACGCCGAACACCAGCGCGAGCAGCGCCAAAAACGCCATGCCTGTCCGCATCGAAAACGAGGATTCTTTCGCGTGCCGCGCCTCCTCGCTCCGCGGCCGCGCAAGGAACACCGCGCCGACCGCTTTTACGAAACACGCGAGCGCGAGCCCGCCGGTGAGCGCGAGCGCCCCCACCGCCAGCACGAATATCCAGCTTGCCGCGCTCGGAAGCGCAAGAATGCCGCCAAAGAGTGCCTGGAATGTCAGCCATTCGCTGAAAAATCCGTTGAACGGCGGGAGCGCGGAGATCGCCATGGAACCGATCAGGAAAAAGAACGCGGTCTGCGGCATCCGCTTGATAAGCCCGCCGTATTCTTCGATGTTCCGGGTGTGCGTCGCAGACACCACCGCGCCGGCGCTTAAGAATAGGAGCGATTTGAATGTCGCGTGATTGAGCGTATGAAACAGCGCGGCGACGATGCCCAGCGCCGCAAGCGGCAGCATGCCGGAAGAAGAAAACACCATCGCGCTCCCCACGCCAAGCAAAATGATGCCGATATTCTCAATGCTGTGATACGCAAGCAGCCGCTTCAGATCGTGTTCGGTCAGCGCGTATAATACTCCCAAAAGCGATGAAACCGCTCCCAAAACAAGCACCGTCAGCCCCCACCACAGCGGGATATCGGTGAAGACATCGAGGAAGATCTTTATCATCATGTAGATGCCGGTCTTGATCATGACGCCCGACATCAGCGCCGACACGTGCGACGGAGCCGCGGGGTGCGCATCGGGAAGCCAGATATGGAGCGGAATGATGCCCGCCTTGGTGCCGAATCCGGCAAGTGCGAGCACAAAAACGACGCTTGCCGCAAACGGGGGAATGGATGCGATATTGTGCGCGATCGCTGCAAATTGGAACGACCCGGTGAATTTATACATCACCAAAAACGCTAAAAGGATGAAAGCGGTGCCGATATGCGTCATCACGAAATACAAAAACCCCGCGCGCACGTTGCGGTGATCGTTGCGCTCATACACCACCAAAAAATACGAAGCGACGGACATGATCTCCCACGCAATGAGAAATACCAATGCGTTCGATGCAGACACGACCAAAAGCATCCCTGCGATGAAAAAATTATAGAAAAACCCGAGGGATCCGATGTTATATTTCTTATAAAAATGCCTCACATACCCCATGCCATAGATCGAGCACAAAAAAGCGATCAGCGAGATGACAAAAATAAAGAACGCGGAAAGCTTATCAATATGAAACGACACCGAAAGCAGCGGGAATGCCGCGCTGGCATCAACGATGTACTCGGGCGCACTCACCGCAGTGACCGCAAGAAGCGCGTAGACGATACCCCACGCCGACCCGAGCACGGCGAACGCGTTGCTCCAGACATTGGCTGCCGTGTCGCTTTTTCTCAATGCCAGCGCGCCGACAGCGCCGATCGCAAATGAAGCGATCAACGCGCCAAACCCGTATGAAGATAAGATCGCTTCTATCATAGTGTTTTCTTTATCGCATGGGATGCACGCTCGTCGTTGGCCTCCAATATCTTCAATATATGACTGAGGATCGTTTTTGGCGACGGAGGGTCTCCGGGAATATGATACTGCACCGGAACGGTATGTTCCGCGCCGTCGGTTGTCGCATACGACCCTTTAAAAATGCCGCCGTCGATCGCGTCATCGCCGACCGCCACCACGATCTTGGGCTCCGGCATACAGTCGTATGCTTTTTTGAGCGCTTCCTGCATGTTGCGCGTGACGGGTCCCGTCACCATCAGCATGTCTGCGTGCTTGGGAGAAGCGACAAAATGGACGCCGAACCGATCGACATCGTAGAACGCATTCCCCAGCGCGACGAGTTCCTGCTCTGCGGCGTTATCGGACCCCGCATCCACCATCCTGATGGCGAGCGATCCGCGAAACAGCTTTTTCACTTTTTCATGTATCGCTTCGCCGACCGCGACCATCTCTCCGTCGCGCATAAATGCGTCTAGAGGAATGACCTTGTTTTCCGTAGAGAAAATTTTAAATAAAAGTTTCAACATATGGGTTATATATGGGCTATGCCATCGCTTCGGCCGCAGAACTGATCTCGGCGATCTCTTGCGTGATGCTCTGCTGGCGCGACTGATTATAATGCGACACGAGGTCTCCCAGAAGCTCTTCGGAATTTTTCGTCGCGTTATGCATCGCGATCATGCGTGCCGAATGCTCGGATGCATTCGATTCAAGCACCGTCTGATACAATTGCATTTCCATCAATTGCGGAACCACCGCCTCAAGCACCTCCTCAGCCGACGGCTCGAATGAAAAGCGCCGCGCGCTCACCGCCTTCTGTTTCTGTGCGGATACGAAAAGTTCCCTTGCCGACAATAATTCGCTTTTCTCGATGGGAAGCAGCTGCTTGATCGCCGGCATCTGGGACGTAGACGAAAGAAAACGGTTGAACGCCACGAAAACGGTATCCCGTTTCTCGGCGCGAAGCTCGTCAAAAAGAATGCGTACCGCGGGCCGCACCTCCACCACATGCGGGAGATTATCAAGCCGCGAGAACGCGGCGACCACTTCTCGCCCCGTGCGCCGCGCGTAATCCGCGGCGGTTTTCCCGATGGTAATAAATGCGAATTTTTTCTTGGAGTTCGCGTCCAGGAATTTTTCAAGAAAGCGGAACAGATTGCCGTTCAGGCCGCCGCACAGCCCTCGGTCGGACGACACCACCACGATGATACCTTCGCCTGTCGCTCTGGGACGCAAAAGAAAATGATCTTTGTTCTCTATTTTCTCGATCGCCTCGACCAAGATCTCCCACGCCTGCGCCGCATACGGCCGGGTGCCGAGCGCTTTATCCTGCGCTTTTTTCATTTTCACCGCCGCGACAAGCTCCATCGCGCGCGTGATCTTCTTCGTCGCTTTAACGCTCTTGATGCGCCGTTTGATTTCCTTGATCTTTGCCATAGACTAATGTTCCCGCTTCTTGAATTCGCCGATCATGGACCGCAGTTCCGCCTCGATGTCGCCGCTGATCTTTTCTGCCGCAGCGATCTTTCCAAACACATCCGGATGCACCGTTTGTGCGAATTGCAAAAGGTCTTTCTCGAATTTCCGCACTTTCGCGGGAGCGATATCGTCGGTAAGACCGGAGGTCACCGCAAAGATCGCAAGCACCTGTTCTTCGGTCGGCATCGGCTCGTTCTGATCTTGTTTGAGCAATTCCACCAGCCGTTTTCCGCGCTCCAGCCGCATTTTGGTCTGTTCGTCGAGGTCCGCTTCGAATTGCGCGAATGCCGCAAGCTCCCAATATTGCGCAAGCTCCAGCCGCATCTTCCCTGCAACGCTTTTCATCGCTTTGGTCTGCGCGGAAGAGCCGACGCGCGACACCGAAAGCCCCGCATTGATCGCGGGCCGCATGCCGGCGTAGAACATGTCGGTATCAAGATAGATCTGCCCGTCGGTAATGGAAATGACATTGGTCGGGATATATGCGGACACATCGCCCCCCTGCGTCTCAATGATGGGAAGCGCGGTCAAGCTGCCGCCGCCGTGTTCTTTGCTCAAGCACGCCGCGCGCTCAAGCAGGCGCGAATGAAGATAAAATACGTCGCCGGGATACGCCTCGCGGCCGGGCGGACAGCGCAACAACAGCGAGATCTGGCGATACGCCCACGCATGCTTTGAAAGGTCGTCGTACACGACGAGCACGTCCTTGCCCTGCGCCATGAAATATTCTCCCATGGCCGTCGCCGCATACGGTGCGAGATATTGCAGCGCCGCGGATGACGACGCGGACGCGTTCACCACGATCGTGTAATCCATCGCTCCGTGCTGTTCGAACAAACGCACGATCTTGGCCACCTTCGAATCCTTTTGCCCGACGGCGCAATAGACGCACACCACGTTGTCTCCTTTCTGATTTAAAATGGCATCGATCGCAATGGTCGTTTTTCCCGTCTGCCGGTCGCCGATGATAAGCTCGCGCTGGCCTCTCCCCACGGGAACCATCGCGTCGATCGCCTTGATGCCGGTCTTGAGCGGCGTCTTCACCGATTTGCGGGTGATCACGCCCGGCGCTATTTTTTCCACGACCATCGTTGCGTCGGCCGGGATCGCCCCGCGCCCGTCAAGCGGCTTCCCCAGCGGATCCACCACGCGCCCGACGAACTTTTCTCCCGCGGGCACTTCAAGCACTTTCCCCGATGCGGTCACGCGGTCGCCTTCTTTAATATGCGCGAAGTCGCCGAGAATGATCGCGCCGATCTCGTTCTCCTCAAGATTCATCGCGACACCCCAGGTATCTCCGGGAAAGCCGACCATTTCTGATGCCATGCACTCGGAAAGCCCCGCGATGCGCGCGATGCCGTCGCGCACCTCGGTCACTACGCCCGTTTTTTGCACGGTCGTCCCTTCCTCGAATGCGCCTATCTCTTTCTTGATCTTTTCGATGATTGCTTTTGCTTCTTTCATACCGTTTTATGCCGTCAATTGTTTTTTTAATTTTTCCAATTTTGTCCGCACGGTGCCGTCGATGATCATCTCGGGCGTGCGCACCGCAAGCCCTCCGATAAGAGAATCATCCACGGCAAAGCGCGCATCCACGTTTGCACTGTCTTTCTTTACCAATGCGGCGATCGCGCGGACCACTTCTTCCTTTTCTGCATCCGCAAGCGCTGTGGCAGACACAACGTCCGCCGCCACAATACCTTTCTTTTTTTGTTCAATATTCGTAAGCTCCTTTTGAATTTTTGGCACCAATCCCTCAAGCCGGCGCGTGTGAAGATACGCGGCAAACGCCCGTGCAATGTCCGCCTCTTCTTTTTCGCTCTCTGCGCCCTGCACAAGCCCCCAAAGCGCCGCAGCGTATATGGCGTGTTTCTGGTGCTTCATATCTATGCGATCGTCTCCTTAATAAGGCGCTCGTGCCGTTCTTTGGTGATCTCTTCTTTCAGCACTTTTTCCGCCACCGCGATCGCGATGTCTCCCGCTTCCCGCTTGATCTCTGTCATCGCTTTGTCGCACTCCGCGCCGATCTCTTTTTTCGCCCGCTCAATAAGGCGCGCCGCTTCGTCGTTCGCTTTTTTCACAAGCCCGTCTTTCACTTTTTCCGCATCGTCGATCGCCTGCTCGATGATGGATTTCGCTTTCTCTTGCGCATGCTTCACCTCGCGCGCCGCGCGCTCGTCCGCTTCTTTCTGCGAGCGGGCGATCGCGTCCGCCTGCGCCATGCTTTCTTCTATTTTTTTCCGCCGCGCCTCCAAAATACCGAGAAGCGGCTTATACAAAAACCGGTGCAGCACGAACAACAGGATCGAGAAATTCACGACCTGAAACAAAAACAACCGCCAATCGATCCCCAGTTTTGTGAAAATTTCCATGCCAGTGCATCACTTGAAAGCCCTGCTCTCTTCCTAAAAATAAGATCCTGCGCGGGCTAGCCGAACAGGATGATAAACGACACCACGAGCGCAAAAATCGCGAGCGCTTCCACGAACGCGATCGCGAGGATCATCGTGGTCTGGATCTTGCCCGATGCTTCGGGGTTGCGCCCGATCGCCTCAAGCGCCTTCCCCGCCAAGATGCCGATACCGAGCGCCGGGCCCAGCATCCCCATACCCACCGCGACCGCGGCGCCGATCACCTTCGCAACCTCGATGATCTTCTCAAAATCCGTCTCCATGTTTTTGTTATTTAATGATAATTTTTATATGATAACGATTGTCTTTTGTACCACGGTTTTGCAGAAAATGCAATACGGCGTCAATGCGCTTCTTCATGGTGCGTCGTCGCCACCTTCACGAAAATGAGCATAAGGCCGGCGAATATCGTCGCCTGAATGAGTCCCACCATCACCTCAAACAGCATGAACGGCACAGGCAAAAATAGCGGCATAAAATAGCTCATCACCAAAATAAGCACTTCGCCCGCAAAAATATTCCCAAACAGCCGGAACGAGAACGAAACCAGCCGCGCCGCTTCGCTTATCGCCTCGATAAGGCCGATGAAAAACAAAAGGGGGCTTTTCAGATTGACGAACTTCTTCGCGTAATTCCACCCGCCGATGACCGCGACCCCCATCGTTTGCACCATGATCACCGCAATGACAGAAAGCGCGATCGTGACATTCAGGTCGGTATTCACCGAACGCAGAAACGGCACCGTATGTTCGCCGTTAAAAAAGGTGACGCTCCCGACGCCGGGAAGGAATTCCATCCAATTCGCCGTCACCACGAACAAAAACACCGTAACGATGAACGGAAACACCTTCATTGCAAGCTTTCGGTCGCCAAGCACCTCTTCCATCACCCCAAGCGCCGACTCCATCACCAGCTCGACGACATTTTGAATGCCCCGAGGAGAAGCAAACACAAGCTTTCTTCGCGCCACAAACGCAAGCGCGACAAGCACCGCCACCGCGCCCAATGAAGCGACGAGCGTATTGGTCACCGGCATGCCGAACACATCAAACAAGTGTTCCGGCGTAATAACGATTTCCAGTCCTTTTCCTTCCATAAAACGCCGCCAGTATACCGCACATCAGCGCGTTTCACAAGAGTGCCGAAATTTTGAAAATCAAAACCCCGGGAACAAAATCCCGGGCCTTCTTAAAAACCACCTGTATAACCGCTTCCTATCCCTGCTGATACTTCTCCGCGCCCTCCCATGCGAGCTCAAAGATCGCCCGCATCATATTGGCGAGCTCTCTGCTCTCAATAATAACGCCTCCCATTTTTTCTTTTAGAGAAGCCATGGCTATTCTATCACCGTAAATAGAAATATCGCTGGTAAAAAGGAATTTTTCCTCAGGAATATATCTCGCCTCTCGCAAAAGTTCTTTACTGGTAGCCCCTTCAACGGGACCAGATTTGTGAGTGTAAATGACCCTGCTTTTAATATGTTTTTGAATTCTTTTATTGCCGTAATCCTTCTGCTGCTCAGGAAAATATTTAAACACCTGATCTAAAGATATAAAGCCCAATATCTCTTTCTGCGCGACCTCCAAAAACTCCGAGCGCATCGCTTGCAACCCCTCCATGCCTTCGTAATATCTGATTTTCGGTTTTTCTACTGATAAGTTATAAATGGATTCGAGCTGCGGGAGAACTTCCTTAAAAACGCTCTTCACTTCTTCGGCATCCTTTATTTTTTTATCAATGATTGCGCTTAAACTTTTTGGATCCTCCGCGGCAAAATATGTTTTTTTATCTTTCTCGATCTGTGTCATCAATCCTCTATTCAACAGTCCAGCGATAATGAAATAAGCGGTCGCCCTGTTGATCCCGGCCTTTTTTGCAATATTTTGCACCGGAGCATAGCCAAGTTCAAGAGCGGCCAAATACACTTTGACCTCCTTTTCATTTAATCCAAATTTTTGCAGATCAAGTTCAAGCATAGTATTACTATTATGATATATCACCTTCATATATAAAAAAAGATGCCCCGTTCTCTCATTTGAGAGAACGGGGCATACTACTTGCATCATTCGATGCTTCCGCGGCAAAAATTTCTTGCCGCGGATCCAAAATATCCACTTTTTTTCCTTACCAGGTTCCCATTTTCAACCTCCTTTCTGGTATTCGGAGTTTTTTGCATCCCATAAACCCTCGCATGACCGCAAAACCGTCAGCAAGGGCCCAACAGCGGTAATTGCTTACCAACTGTTCATGGGACACCTCCGTGTCTGGAGAAGGGGTCCGCCCTTCAAACGGTTTAGGGATATCCCCAAAATTATTAAATCTATATATTTTCAAGGAGCAAAAGCTCCAATAGTCAATTGTTTTGCCATTATATCAAACCTACATATTTTGTCAAGACCCGTTGGCACATATTTCAATAAAATGGTCAAAAATCCACTATTTTACAATGTTTTCAAGCTTTATAATGCGTCATCCATTATAAAAAAAACAGCTCTTTCGTTATGAAAAAGCTGTTTCGGTGAGGATTATTCATATCTTCCTCCTTTTTTGGCTTCGCGGAGAAGCCGTTTGTTGTCGGCGCGCTTGTACCCCTTATCACCCTTGGTGGTGCTCTGCGCGCCGCCGCCATGATGGCGGAGCTTCTGATATATGCTCTCGGGAATTCGCAGCCAGATCTTTTTCTTCATTATTCTCTCTCCTTTTCTGATAATGTTATCTGAACTTTATGTACAACTCCATTTATTTCCAGCTCTTTCTCCTCCTGATTAAACGAAATTGAACTTACTTCTATTCCGGACATTTCAAATACTGCACTAAAATACTCTATCTGAACATCAGCGTATTTATTTTCACCTTTTTTAAAGAAAACTGCTTTCTTCATGGAACCTCCTTTGATTAAAGGTTGTTTTGCTGTGAATCCCCGCCTTAATTTTCACTCATGTAAAAACTAAGGCGGGGAGATAAGTGTTTTCACTTATCTCTGCGTTGGAAGGATGTGGGAAAGTTAATCTATAACGACTTGGGCATATTTTGCGCCCGAGTGCCGTTTCCCGATCAGGCGGCCAATCGTACTTTCAAGTTCGCCGGCCACGAGCTGGTGACGTCCATCTTTGAGCGCTCGTGATATCTTTATCAGGTCGCCGATCAAGAAAGAAAGTTCATCTCGAGAAAAAGCGTGATCCACTCCGGCTCTAAACGCTTGCTCTATGATGTGCCTGATAGCGCCGGCGAAAGAATCATCGCCATCACCAACGTCCATTAAAGCGCGAAGCGCCTTCATGCTTATTTCTGAAACAAAATGGTCGTCCTCTTCTGCAAATTCTAAGACCGCGACGCACGGCAGATCATGGTTGTCGTCAGCGGCAACCCTTACAAAAAAATCCAGATTTCCTTCGTGATCCTCAGACCTTTCGATCGCAAACTTCATCGCTTCCTCCTTTTTTTTATGCCTATTATTAGGCGGTATTTTCAACATCCCCTTCAAAATCCTGAAATCTCTTTCAGCGCTTTGAAGGGGAGTGATTTGTTTTTTACAAATCACTCTGTTAAAAAACTTCACTTGCTGACACGAATTTAAAAAACAAATTCGTGTCAGCAATAAATCAACTCGCGGTTGCTATTTCCACGACCGCAAATCGACTATTAGGCGCTATTTTAAATAGGCCTTTTGCAAACCGATCCGCCTCCTGAAAAGAGGCGAATGCCGGATTGCATTTGCGCTCAGAGCACCACGAGACATCGATCCTTAGTCTGTAGGGATAAAATTCCCCGGACCAAGTGATCTTCTCGGGATGGAACCCAAGCACGACATAAATCTTCTCCGGCGGATTTTCACCCGCTAACTTCACCCCGCAGAAGTAATCATCAAGACCGCCATTGCGCCAGCCTTGTTTCCATGCCTCATATGTCAGGAATGCTTTTTTGAGCAATCTGCCGTATGAAGCGATCAAACTCTTTTCCCTATCCTCCGTCAAAGGCCATTGGCCCACTCTAGGAAAAGTCATCCCATCCCATGATGCGCTTCTACCTATATATAAATCGATTGCCATATGATCCTCCGCAAAACCTGCCTGTCCGCCGTGGCGGATTCAGGACTTATAGCTTTCAATATCCCCACTTTATTTTTATCCCCTTCACAATCCACCAGCATCGCTGATGCATTCTGAAGGAGCAGCGATATGTTTATCGCTCCTTTTGATGAGGGGGCTCTGCTTCCCCGCGGCTCCCCATTTGATCTGGCTCAAACGGGGACAAAAGCGAGACCCTTAGGAGGCCTTTAATGGCCTATCCCGGCCTTCGGGGGTGCGTGAAGCGCAAGTCGGCTTGTCCTTTCGGACGTTTGCTCGGGCAAATGCCGTGATGAACGGCTTGTATTTGCCCAGCGCCGCGTTGCGCTGCTCCGCCTCTTTCAGAGACGCTTCCAGCCCGTAAAACGGGATGAACTTCTTCTGGGAGCGCGCCTCTTTCGAGAGGTTATAGCGGCACGTGCCGCATACCGGCTTCACCGCCCATTTGCCGTTTTCCCGTTTCAAGGGAAGGGCAAACTTTGGGCTGGTGCTGGGGCACAGTGTGCATGTATGCATGGGAAACCTCCTATGCTATATGGAGCCGTCATTGGCTCAATTCTTCTTTGATACATCCCCTTCAGAAAACTCAATGCACTTGAATCCTCTGAAGGGGAGACAACGGTTATTTGTTGTCTCCTATATGAACCGCCCTGAATTTTTCGAGGGACGGATTAATCGCGAGAAGATGGTGTGGGCATCATGCATGAGCATGATGTTTCTTATCACCACACCGAATGACATGGAAAACGCTTTCCATGTCACCCATTTCAGACAGGACTCGACTTGAGCTAAATTGCTCAAGTCGCATTTGTCTTTGAGATGTCTTTGGCATCCCATACCCTTCCTTGCCTTAGCCTTATGTGGCAAGGATTTTTACCCCCAGCACATCGACTGGAGCGCGGGTCCGCGCTGTGCTGCACATAGGGTGTTGCGATTGGTGCATCCCCTTCAGAACCCGCTTTATTTCAAGTGGATTCTGAAGGAGACGCATGAAGATAGATGCGTTGCGCATCTCCTCATACGCCTATGCTTTTACACGGAGGGTCTTCACCGAAACTTGGGTGCCTTGGCCCAAGATTGACGCACCGCGGTTAGCGGCTTACCTGCAACAAGGGCAGGTGCCTGCATGTCCGCAGGCGGTGCAGCTGATGCCGCACTTAACCATAGTGACCTCCTTTTTAGAATTTTATTTTTATATCCCCTTTAATGCCCGCAAACCGCTTCGCTTACGATCATTAAAGGGGATATGAAGTTGTCAAAGGTCAGGACTCGGATCTCGCCCTTCAGAGAGAGCGTGTGAGTGATTCTGCTGATTGCGGTTCGGCGTAAAGCCGTACAATATGTTGTTTATCCGCTCAGACAGATTATATGCTTCACACACCCTCCCTTTCCGGCTTAAATCTTCATCGTGTAGCCGACAGTATATCAAAATAAACAAAGCTTGTCAAGACCTATTGACACATTTCTTCGTTGAAATGTCAAAAACGCAGTATTTAAGCCATTTTTTTGCCTGTTTTTATATTCCGATTTTGTTTATATTTGCTGGCAATATAAAAAACGCCGTTTCCACGGCGTTTTTTATATTATTACTTACGCAATCTTTATCTCATCTGAAACATACCGCGCAATCCGCCAAAAACACTCGCGGAAAGAACATCAAAGATGCCTCTGCTTTGTGGCGGTATTGTTGTCGGCTCGCTGGGAACGAGAGGAGGCACAGTTTCTTGAAGCTCCCTCATCTTTTCCATCGCCTCCGGCGTCAGTAATTTCGGATATGTTGCGGGATAATTCGGAAGATACGGTATCATCCGGCTTTCGGGGGTGATGGTTGTCGTCCCTGCCGGCCTCTCGAACTGCTTGACTCCACACGCGCCATCCTTTGCGATTACTGCGCCGTCCCGCTTCGCAAAACATGCGTTTGGATACGTGCGGTTATTCGCGCCGCACACCGGCTTGTACTCTTTCGTACACGCCTCGCCTGCTTCATTCGTTTCTCCTCCCGATGTTGATCCATCCTGTGTCCTGAATAAAGGTGTCGTGCGTGTAGGCGAAGCACCGAAGTCCTCACACTCAAAATCCCATCGTCCTTCTTTACAGATCGGTCCCTTGCACCCTGCGGGCGTTGGCATCGCGGGCCGAGGACCGCACTGGCGCATGTCTTCAAGCTTTCCTTCATATCCCGCCGTAGTCCCGGGCTCCGTTTGCCGGAACAATTCTCCGGGTGGCACACCGCCAACGCTCGGATTGAATTGCGCGCACTCATCTCGGTGTTGTGGGTCAGAACAATACTTGATGCACGCTTCCGGTCCTTGGCATCCGCCGGGACCACTCGGAAATCCGTCTTGCATCATCATCTCCGGCTTGCGGAATTGCCCCTCAAGCTCTCTGAACTGCTCGAATTTTTCAAATCGCTTTTCTTCCATCTTCTTGAAATATTCGTCTCTCGGCATATCAGGCGCAAACCCCGCGGGCGGCATGCCGATCATCGGCCTGATCGCCTCGCCCGCACGGTGGATAAATTCGCGCAGTTTTTCTTCTGCATCGCCTTTTTGCATACCGCCCTGCTCTACCGCGAATGCAAGACATTCCTCCACGCGGGAAGGGTCACTGCAATATGTTTTACATTCTTTTTCCGATGTACATCCACCGGGACCGCCGACCTCCATTATTTTCTTGGTGAGCTCCCGTCCTTGTTCCATCATCTTTATCTCTCCTTCAGGAACGAGCTTGTTTTCTTTTGCGAACGCAATACATTCGCCCTGATGCTCTGGGTTTTCACAGTATGTACGGCACGCTTCGCCTTTACACCCGCCGGGACCGCCGCGCTGTTCGATCGCTTTAAATTTCCTCACCCGCTCCACTTCTTCTTTCGGGATGAGATCGTTGTCCACGGCGAACTGAAAACACGCATCACGATTTTCCGGCTTCTCGCAAAAATCCTTGCACTCTCCGCCGCGGCATCCGCCTGGACCGGGCTTATTTCCGAGCTTGCGCGCGCGCTCCGCTTCCTCCTTTGGCATCAAGCCATTTTGCGCTGCAAATGCGATGCACTCTTCAAAATTATCGGGATTGCCACAGTATGTTTTGCATTGTTCCCCTTTGCATCCGCCTGGGCCAATAGCCGGCATCTTTTTGATGCGCGCCGCTTCTTCCGGAGAAATAAGGTCATGTTCCTCGCCGAACTTCACGCACTCCACGGTGTTATCCGGGTTCTCGCAATATGCGCGGCACTCATTTTCCGTTGTGCATCCGCCGGGGCCGCCTTCTTCCATAACTTTTTTTGCGGCGCGTATCTTGTTTTTATCGATGAGATCATTTTTTTCCGCGAACGCGAGACATTCGCTTTGATGCGCAGGATTCTCGCAGTACGCGCGGCATTCACCCGATGACTGGCATTGGCCGGGCCCGCCCTGTTCGCGGATAAGCCGCGCTCGTTCGCGCACTTCTTCCCCTTTCTTTACCTTGATGTCGTACTTAGTCGCAAAGCTCGCGCACTCTGTTTCATTCGCAAGATCGGCGCAGTACGCTTTGCATGCTTCTCCCGACGTACATCCGCCGGGACCTACCTTCGGAAGATCTTTCACGCGCTGTTCGTTCTCTTGCGACATCAACCCGTGTGCATGCGCAAATGCCACGCATACGTCTTTATTCGCGAGGTCGTCGCAATAGGTGCGACACGCATCCTGATTTACGCAATTTCCGAGCTCCGCGATAGGAAAGGCAACGCCGATCACGTCATCCGTCGTGGTCGCCGTGGTATCTGGGGTTGCCGCCACCGCGACAAGCGACACGCTCAAGGCAAACATGCCACCCAGAGCAAACACAATGAATTTCCTTGGCATGGTTATTGTGCGAATGGGTTAATCTTTACCGATTCAAACGGGTTCGCGGTTTCCGCAAATGGGTTTGTTCCGTCTATAAACGGATTCGCCGCCTTCGCCGCTTCCGCTTCAGCCGCCCTTATCGCCGCATCGGCCTCCGCTTGCACTCGCGCCTTCTCTTCCGCGACGCCAACGCTTCTTCCCTCCGCATATCCCGCCACTCTTCCCATATCCTCTCCTTGTATTTTCCCGTATGAAAACCCTATCGCTCCTCCCGCAACCGCCCCGACCGCTAAAAGGATGACCGCAAACACTGTTTTTGTCGTTGGCGCCATAAATAAATACAACGTTATTACTATTTAATTAATTCTTCCCGTCTTCTTTATAATATATAATGGATGACAGGGCTCTCTGTAGTATAAAGCATTTTTTGGCGGAGCGATACACGCGCACTATCCACATGCGCGGGAGAATATACATGCTCTGGAATTTTATCCGCAAATCAGGTATAACATATGTGCATTGCAGTAAAAGTTTAGGCGAGTGTCGTATAGTGGCAATACCCCAGTTTTCCAAACTGGTGCCGGGAGTTCGATTCTCCCCACTCGCTCCAATAAACACAAAGAGCCCTTCTGGGGTACTTTGTGTTTATACAGAGGGGAATCGAAGGGTATTCCAAAAATATGAACTGCTTCATATTTTTGGAAACCCGGACTCTGAAGGAGAAGCGACGCTTGTCATGAGCTTGTCGAAGGACGCGGAGCTTCGGATGAAGAGGATTCTCCCCACTCGCTCCAAGACCAAACCCATGCCGCGACGTCTGAAAATCATAGCGATACTTTTTTGTATAGTGAGTTCGATCGGCTTGCTGGACGCGGCGTACCTCACTATCAAACATTACCGCGGAGGCGTGCCGCCGTGCACGATCCATGGGTGCGAGGTCGTGCTCACCAGCGCGCAAAGCGAGATTGCGGGTGTTCCTGTCGCACTGCTGGGCGCATTGTATTACGCGGCGATCTTTCTATTATCTCTTGCGTATGTGATCAGTAAAAAAGAAAAGGTTCTTCGGCATGCGGCATATATTACGCCTGCTGGATTCATCGCTTCCGCCTATTTCGTATATCTTCAGCTTTTTGTCATCAACGCGATATGCCTGTACTGCATGGCCTCGGCAACCACGTCAACGATGCTATTTATGCTTGGCATGTATGTTATTATAAAAACACGGCGTACCTCGATAGTGCAGTAAGTTAGTTTCTTGAAGTCGCCAGCTGACTTGTTTACGTATCAAAAAATATGCGTTTTTCAAGCGATAACTTGAAAAACGCATATTTTATAAACACGTCCGTCCGTTTTACGCTTCAAGAAGAAAAAGTTGTTGTATTTTTCTCTCTCTCGCTCCGCTTCTGTTTGCGCATCCAAAGCATCGACACGACAAGCAACATGAGAATGTTGAGCGTTTTGAGCGGATGGCCGACAAGATACAGCGGGCCGATGCCGAACGGCAACCCCGCCCACGCGCCAAACCGCCCGATCGCATTGAAAAGCGGCGCCTGCGCGATGGTGACGGCAAGAAGAAATATAAAATTGGGCGCGCCCAGCGCGCCGAGCATTTCCTCGCCAAAAAGCAAAAGCGCGATGAGCCAAAAGAGCGCCACATGCGCCCATGATGCGGGGCTTAAGTGAAAATTCTCGATGCCGCGGGGCGTTTTTGCGACCGGCGCGGTGCCCGGATAATTTTTCGGATCGGGATACGCGCCTACATGCAAGCCGCCTTCCGGCTGTTTGTAGGTGACCGTGACATCGGGGGTTCTATCATAGGTAAGCGCGAGATACGGACCCGCCATGGTAAAGATAAAAAGCGACGCCATGACAAACACGATGGCGCTACGGACAAAATTAAAACTTGCCCCCGTCGGAACAAGCCCGAACTTGCCCCGTGCCGCAAGCAAACCCATGACAAGCACGCCAAATCCGTAATACGCCGCGGCAGGGATCGCCCACGCCGCACTTGATGCGCCAAAAAAGATGAATGCGATAAACCCCGCCACCGTAGCGCCAAGCGAGAAAAGCCCGAACTTTTCGAGAAACGAAGTAATTTCTTCTTTCGCGCCCACCGCACGCATAAGAAGCATGACCATGAAATAACTGATCGCGAAGATCCCGATGTGGGTATGGAACTGGACCAGTGCCGCGGGGGAGACCGCTTTATTTTGAATCGTGAACAAGCCGAGTATAGCGATGCCAGCCGTAATGGCGACGGCAAGGAACGACAGATACCCCAAAACGACCCGCCGCGAAAGAACGATGTTTGACGTCAATTCATACCGCAGCGGAGCTGGCTCTGTGGCAGTAATGAACGGGATGCGAATGCCGACCGAACCAAGGCCCACGGCAAACATCGATGCGAAAAACAATATCTCCACGACAAAACCGCCAAATCCGTAGGACGTAAGAAAAAATGCGCCGAGACCGCCGATGTTCTGCGGCGCCGGCCCTACCGCGACATGATGCATCGTCAAAAAGAACACATACGCGGGCATCGCGGCAAAAGAAAAGATGATAAGCGCCCGCTTGAACCATCGCTTAAAAGGGATCAAGGGAAGCAGGAATGCGGCAACCAATATCACGACCGACCACCACGACACATGCGCGTGCATTACTTTCAAAAATTGCGGAACCGCTGTTTTTTGCACGATGAATCCCCACACGCCGATAAGCCCGAGCACCGGCGCGCCCAAAAAAAGCGTGGCGAGCGAAGCGCAAAAAAGCGGCATGTTCAGCCCAATGGATGCGTCTTTACGCATAATTATATTTTGTTACCAACGTATTTTACCATATACAAATAACAAGCGCATCTTTGAGAAATGCGCACATTTTCGCTAAGGGCGAAAGGCGTGCGCCGCGAGAGGCGGCTTGCAAGAAATTTCTGTCAGGAAATTTACTTGTAGGCAATTCTCCTTACCCGCTCAAGAAAACACACAACGCCCTTTACGGGTGCTGTGTGTTTTATATCGCTTGACTATAATTCTCTAACCCCTCCAATATATTCCAATCCGCCATCTTGATTGAAAGTTCCGTCGATCATATGTGTGTTCTCACCATTTTTATCAAAAAAGAAAATCTTGGATTTATAATACTTTTTTCCTTCGGGAGAAACCATATACAAATCTACATGATTTTCCACTTTAAACGCGGATTCGAAGGCTCGTTCTACAGCTTCATGTTCTGCCCAACCGCTGTATAAAAATTTATCATTGCCGCTTGCTACTCTTTGATCTCCTTTGTATATCTTTGAGTTTTTAACGGAATCCATCAAAGTATGAGCGAAATTAGCCGCGGCTTCAATTCCGGGATCTCTTTCAGGGTTGTTGTATTCCGTTTCAAGTCTAGGATCTAAAATCACATCAATGTCAGGATAGGGCCCATATTCCCGTCCCGCTTCAAATGTTACCTCCCTTTCCTCGCTTTGTTCTTTTTGATCGCCCCACATCGTCTCATCCGCTCTCTCATTTTGTATAGCATCGGCCATTTCCTGTGCTTTCACCGTCTCCTCCGCTGATGGCTCATAGTGTTCTTTTGGCATACATTTTATTCCTTAAACAATTACTATTTATGCCATTATTGTACCCCCCCCCCGATAAAAGGCGTCAAGGAAACAACTCACTCTTGCCAGGGTAAAAAAACAAGGGTACTATAAAATCATGAGAAAAATGCATAAAATATCGTCGTATTTCGCTGTTTTTGAACCGACTGAAAAAGATGGCTTTACGGTTTCATTCCCTGATTTCCCGGGATGTGTGACGTTCGGCAAAAATTTTGAGGAAGCAAAAAAAATGGCCAAAGAAATTTTGGAATTATGGCTTGAGGAACTCGCCTCTCAAAAACAGCGGATCCCGTTAAAAACATTCCGCCCGATCATCGATGAAATACGGGTCGCCCTTCCGTCAAAAAGATAAGCGCGCATCCGCTTTTCATGAGATCTTTGACTGCCAAAAAATTGATAAAAATCCTTGAAAGACATGGCTTTATTTTCTCGAGACAAAAAGGCAGTCATATGATCTGGAAAAACATTGTGTCCGGCATTATTGTTCCTGTGCCTCTGCATGGAAAATCAAAACCAATTCCCATCGGAACATTACTTGCCATTATCAAACAATCAAAAATACCAAAAGAAAAATTTAAATAACTTCTCTGCATATTCCGTAACAAAAACATCCGTCTGGGTGTTTTTGTTTGTGTTACGGGATTACGCTATACTAAATCCTTTTTCTTCGCTTCGAACTCTTCTTTATTGATCTCTCCTTTCGCGTAGCGCTCTTTGAGAATGTCGAGCGGGGACTTCTCGTGCCCATGCGTCCCTTTTGTCTGACCGGCAACCCACTTCACCAGCGCAACGATCGCTACAATGATGATCGCCCACCATATCAGCATGAACAGGCCGCCGAACAAACCGCCGCCAAACCCTCCAGACATCATGCCGCCATCATACCCCCAGCCCATCATATTGGCGGACGCATATCCCGCCACGCCCAGCACGCCGAGCATCGCATACACTGCGATCATAAATTTAATGGTCATATATGTAATTACTCTTGCATTACGAAACCACACCATGTTCTTGTGCCGACCATCACTTGCAATCTTTCTTTTATCTTAACGAAAGCGCAGCCCTTCATTATTATTCTTATAAAAGGGCGTGAGTGGATTAAAGAAAGATTGCAAGTGATGGTCGGCAATAACCAACATAAATATATTTCGTAATGCAAGGAAATCGATTAAAAAAGCAACACGCAACCTTATGCAAAAGGTTGCGTGTTCGTTCGATCAAATATCGTAAATTTATTTCTTCACGGAATCCTTCAACCCTTTGCCAGCTTTGAATTTTGGCACCTTGGTTGCGGCGATCTGGATCTTTTCCCCTGTCTTCGGGTTTACGCCCTGGCGTGCAGCTCGGGCCTTCACACAAAATGTGCCGAAACCGGAGATCGCCACTTCGTCACCCTTGGACAATGCGCCTTGGATGGTGCTAAACACCGCGTCCACTGCGTCTTGTGCCGCCTTTTTTGTCTCCAACCCCGCCTTTGAAAGCACTGACTCTACTAATGCGTCTTTATTCATATATTTGATTAAAACGTTAGCTACAAAACGACCTTTAAAAAATAAAATAATGATTACTTCTATAGTATACCAAAGAAACATAAGCAATACAAGGGTTTTTAAGGAAAGCCGAAAGAAAAAAGCGGGGACCGATGTCCCCGCTTTTTTGTGTATCCCCATTATTAGGAGTACACGATGGGATAATATGCGTCCTTCCTTTGGGAAGGACAAGGCGGTGGGCAGTACAAACGCACAGGAATTATCGTGCTTTCCACCAGAAAACAGATGATTCCCTCGCGGATAACGTCGTGCCTCTTTGGCTCCTTGATCTCGTCTTTGAACGATTCCAGATGCTGTGCCATAACCCACCTCCTTTTTGCAGTAAAAGTCAGGGGGATGCTTTTTTTCTCGGACGGACCATTTTTCCGCCCTGATGGTACGTAACCTTTACGTACGCCTTTCTTAAAAGAGGTGATGAGAAGCTCGGCTGTGCGAAACCCTCGTCCGTAGCCGCCATTATTGTATGAAATGGCGTGAGATCCTGCGGCGCGGGACGGAAACAGTACCGCTCGCTCTTTTCTTCCTCTTCGAATTCCTCTGACAGCACGGGACTGCGCCTCGCGTCGATAATGGACTCCATGTCCATTGCCTGCGCCGGCATCTCCTCGATCGGGACATACCCTTTACGGTATGGCCCTCCCATTTCCCGCTCTTCCTCTTCCGCTACTTCCGGGAATAGATCCTCGAAAAGCATCTCCGCCATCGAACGTAGGTCATTGTTGGACAATCTCGCGTCTCCTCCCATTGCTCTCCTCCTTTAGTTTAGCGTTTGGGTTGGTGCATCTCCTCGCTATCGCCTCTATATGTAAATGAACTGCATTACAACACCATACTAAACTAAAAAGTCAAATAACACAACGGTACATTCAAGGATATATCGCAACACCCGTCTTCTGATAAAATACCTCAACGGGACTGAATCCGCAATGACGCTTGCGCGGTCTGGTGTTGATGAGATATTCCGCCTGAGCAATTTCCTCGTCCGATACATCATCCCA
>JACRAK010000028.1 GCA_016234725.1 Candidatus Azambacteria bacterium
TGGGATGATGTATCGGACGAGGAAATTGCTCAGGCGGAATATCTCATCAACACCAGACCGCGCAAGCGTCATTGCGGATTCAGTCCCGTTGAGGTATTTTATCAGAAGACGGGTGTTGCGATATATCCTTGAATGTACCAAGGAGCAGGATGCAATGCAGAGCAGAGTATGATATTATTTGACTATGGCATCGTCCTCGGAAAATCGTATTGATATTTCATTTGCGTCCATCATGAAGGTCGCGGCGGTCGTGCTTGGGCTGGCGCTCATGTATTCCGTAAAAGAGATCCTCGCACTCGTGTTCCTTGCGATCATTATCGCGTCCACCGTCGACCGATGGGCGAGCTTTTTTGAACGGTATCGCATTCCCCGCATGGGGGGCGTGGCGCTGGTCTATGTTGGCTTTGTTGCGTTTCTTATCATGGTGCTGTATTTCATCGTGCCGCCGATCCTTGCGGAGGTGAAGCAGTTGGTGGTTTTCCTCCCTGATTATTACGATGTCGCGGCAAAACAGATCTTCCGGACCACGCGCGGCATCTCGCCCGAGTATGCGCGGAGCATGCAGGAGTTCGTAGCGGGGCTTGAAGCGCGCATCACCGGCGTAACGTCGGGCGCATTGTCTACCGCCGTGGACGTGTTCGGAGGGGTGGTGGCGTTCGGCGTGGTGATCGTGATCTCGTTTTATCTCGCGATGCAACGCAGAGGCGTCGAGAATTTTTTACGGCTCGTGACGCCCAGAGCGCAGGAGGAATATGTTTTAGATGTGTGGCGACGCGTGGAAATAAAATTGGGAAAATGGCTCGAAGGCCAGCTTTTGCTCGGATGCATCGTCGGCGTGACCGTGTTTGTCGGGCTTTCGTTGATCGGTGTGCCGTATGCATTGTTGTTGGCGCTGGTTGCGGGGATCTTTGAGATCATCCCGATCGCGGGACCGCTGTTTTCCGCGCTTATCGGTATTTTTGTGGCATTTCTTGTCTCGCCGGTGCTCGCGATCCTTGCGCTCCTTTTTTACGGCGTCATGCAGCAGATCGAAAATCACGTACTGGTCCCGTTGTTCATGAAAAAGATCACCGGGCTTAATCCGGTGGTGGTCATCGTGGCGCTGCTGGTCGGCGCAAAGCTTGGTGGCATCATGGGTATGCTTATTGCGGTGCCGCTTGCGACGATGGGAGGGGAGCTGTTGGACGATCTTGCCAAGAAAAAGGCGGCGCATATATGAACCGCCAAGGAGGGGCGATGGGGAACCAAGCGGTTCCCCAATGCGGAACTATTAAAACCGACCCGCTTCGCCGGGCTTTAGCGAGGCGAGGGGGTTTTAAGGAGGAGTGAAGCGACGGCGGCGGGTTCAGCGTAATAATAGGAAAAGGGAAGCAGCGACGACAAGGAGTTGGGTGGTAACGCCAAGCCATAGCGGCGGATGGGTTTTGTGGGGAACGATGCGCGTGTGCCAGAAGATGTGAAAGCGCGCGAGGCGCCGGAGGTATTTCCCGTGTGAAAAAAGATAGATCGCCAAGAGGCCGTCAGGCATGATGCCGAAAAACGCACCCCACAGTATAAGCGCTTGCTCTGCGGGGGCAAAGCGTTGCATTATAAAAAATATGATCAAAAGGCCCGCGGTGATATCGGCTGTGATCTTACATACAGCCGCCTTTTTTGATGCCATGATGTCATATTCCCAGTGCGGAGCGACATCGAGAAGATAGTGAAGGCCTAGCGCAGAGAGCGCAAGGAGCGCCGGATGATGGATGGCGGTTGCCAGCGCAGCGCCGGCAAGCATGTGAGGAGCAAGGATCATTGTATGAAAATTATATGGCAGAAAGCATACCAACATTATATCTTATTGCAACCCCGATAGGGAATCTAGAGGACATCACGATGCGCGCGGTGCGTGTTTTGCGCGAAGTTGACCTTGTGCTGTGTGAAGATACGCGGGTGACGCGAAAACTTCTTTCCGCATATGACATCAAAAAACCGCTCGAGTCATATCATCAGCACAGCACTCCTGCAAAACTTGCGACGATCGGAGACGTGCTTGAGAGCGGAAAAAACATCGCATTCGTGTCGGATGCCGGCACGCCGGGGATATCCGATCCCGGCGGCATGCTCGTGCGCGCGGTGGTGCAGCGCTTCGGCGACGGAGTGCGCATCGTGCCGATCCCAGGGGCGAATGCGGCGCTCGCCGCTCTTTCCGTGTCGGGTTTTTTTACGGATCGATTCCGTTTCTTGGGGTTTCCTCCCCATAAAAAAGGACGAAAGACATTTTTCCGGTCCATTGCGGAAATTCCCGAAGCAGTGGTGTTGTATGAGTCAAAGTATCGCATTGAAAAAGCGCTTGAGGAACTCGAGCAAGACATCGGCGAGCGGCAGATCGTGGTCGCCCGCGAACTCACCAAACAATTCGAATCGATTTATCGCGGCACCCCAAGCGAGTGCCTCCTCGCGCTTAAAAATGATGATATGCGCGGCGAATTCGTCGTGGTGATCTCGCCGATAAAAACATGAACATATTTCTTCCCCTTATCGCGGCGGTCGTACATGCGAGCTCGCTCGTATTCGACAAAGCGATCTTGTCCGCCCACGGCGTGGATTACCGCGCGTATCTGCGGTTCGGGTATCCGTTGTATTTTGCCGCGATGGTCGTGTTGTTTTTGGTGTTTTCTCCGCCGCTTTCGCTGGAGTTGTTCCGGGGAGAACTGCTCGCACTGTTTTTGGCATCCGCGGCGGTGATGCTTGTGCTGTCTATTACATATTATCGCGCACTCGATGATGACGGGCTCGGCGAAGTGCAGACGCTCGATCTGTTGCATTATGTCCCCGTGGTACTCGTGTCGGCGTTTTTATTTTCCGATGAGCGCAATATGTTTGTGGTTGGCGCCGCGCTTGTTGCTGCGGGCGCTGTTTTTTGGTCGCACTGGGAACATCATCGCGTCGCGATCGCGAAGCGCACGCTTGCGTTCGTGGCGTGGGCGGCGGTTGCAGCGCCGATCGAGGCGGCGCTTGCAAAAACCCTGCTGATGTATTGGCATCCGGTGGCGTTTGCGACGGTGCGCGCCGGCGTGATCGCGGTTGCGATCTTTCTTTTATTCTCCAAGCACGCGCAGCGGCTGCCGGCACAGGCAATGCGCCTTTCTGTATTTCCGGCGGCGCTTTCTGCGATCGCCGTCACGCTGTATTTTTACAGTTTTCAGCGGCTCGGTATCGTCTATACCGTCCTGCTTTTTTCCATTCAGCCGTTGTTGGTGTATGCCGCCGCGGTGCTTTTTTTGAAGGAGCAATTCCATTGGAAAAAGGCGGTCGCATTCGTGATCGTGCTTGGCGCGATCACGGCGGCGCAGATCCTTTCTTGATCAAGAGCATTACCTATCGTCGGACGAACTCATCAGATTGTCCGAAGCGCAAAATATGCGCAATTAAAATATTCCCGTTTTGTTCTTTTTACCCCCCGCGTTTTTTAGTACAAAATCTTTTTCAGTGTAAGAAGTCATGTTAGTATGTATATATGCTCATGTTGTTATTCCCGCGATAGCGGGAATAACAACATGAGCTGCGCAATGAGCTTTATCTGTTTTTATGGTGATAGAGGAATAGACATATAAGCAAGGGTGAATATATGAACAAAAAGAAAAGAGAAAAGATAGGACGGGTAGCCCAGAAAGCGTTGATACTGCTGTGTGCCGGCGCGACGCTTTCATTTACTCGGCGACCCGATGCATCTATTCGAATTATACAATCCGCAACAAAGGAATGGAGGAGGATAAACCAACGGAGTCTGCGGGATGCCATTCGGCGGCTTTACCAATCAAAATTCGTAGATTACAGGGAGCACAAAGACGGCATAGTGACGCTTGTGTTGAGCGAGGAGGGAGAGCGGCGCGCATTGCGATACGATCCGAATAATGTGCGCATCGTGAAACCGAAACGGTGGGACCATTTGTGGAGAATGGTGCTTTTTGATATCCCCGAGCGGCATAAAAAAGGGAGGGACGCGCTCGCAGGGAAATTAAAGCACATCGGGTTCTTTCAAATGCAAAAAAGTGTTTTTATTTATCCGTATCCGTGCAGGGATGAGATCGAATTTCTCGCGGAGCTGTTTGAGATACGGCCATATGTGCGGTTTGTGGTGGCACAGGAAACGGATATTGATCTTGATTTGCAGGAGAGATTCAAAGTGTATTCGTGACGAGGTAAACGCAGGAATGAGTGTAATCATGTCGTTATTCCCGCTATCGCGGGAATAACGACATGATGTACGTTTTCTATTTCCATGGTTGTTTTGAGCGAGAGAGATGTGATACTGTAAGGAGAATATGGCAGAACAAAAAAAATTCTATGTGGCCACATCCATTGCGTATGTGAACGCGCCGCCGCATATCGGGTATGCGATGGAGCTTGCGCAAGCGGATGTGCTTGCACGGTATCATCGCCTGAGGGGAGACGATGTATTTTTTCTTACCGGTACCGATGAGCATGGAAAAAAAATAGCGGAAGCGGCGGCAAAAGCAGGTATGGAGCCGCAAGCATACGCCGATAAGATGTCCGCGCGATTTGTTGCGCTATGTGAAAAACTTAATATTTCATACACTCGGTTTATCCGTACCACTGACAAAAGACATGTTTCGGTCGTGGAGAGAATATGGAAGCATATGGAAGAAAATGGAGATATCTATAAGGCGATGTATGAGGGGCGGTATTGCACGGGGTGCGAAGCGTTCTTGCGCGAGGCGGAAATGGAAGATGGCGTATGCCGTATCCATAAAAAAGAAACGCAGGCGGTGCACGAGGAAAACCATTTTTTCAAATTTTCCAAATATGCCGCGCGCGTTGAGCGAGCCATCCGGGAAGATGAGATCCTCATTCTGCCTGAATTCCGCAAAAAAGAAATTCTAAATCTATTCTCCGATGAAGGGATAAAAGATTTCAGTGTGTCTCGTCCGAAAGAAAGCGTAGGGTGGGGGATCCCGGTGCCCGGTGATGACAGTCAGATCATCTATGTGTGGATCGATGCGCTCATGAATTATATCTCAGGCGCCCCGCAAGGCCGATTGCCGGCGGATGTCCACGTGATCGGTAAAGATATCATGCGGTTTCATACTATGATGCTGCCTGCATTTTTGTTGTCGTTGGGATACCCGTTATCGCGGTCTATCGCCATTCACGGATTTATTTTGGCAGAAGGGCAGAAGATGTCCAAATCGCTTGGCAATGTTATCGACCCGATGGAGCTGATCGCACAATATGGGAAAGAGGCAGTACGATATTATGTGTTGCGGGAGATCCCATCTGATGACGACGGCGATTTTTCGGCCGCGCGATTTGAGGAACGTTACACGGCTGACTTACAGAACGGGCTTGGCAATCTGGTGTCGCGCGTGACGGCGCTCGCCGAGAAATATCCGCATGTCTATGAGGGCATAACGGTCGGCGATGTGTTTTCCGATACGGCGCGAGGAGAATTTCAAACAACATACAGCGCGTATAATGATTGTATCAGGCGCTTTCAATTGCATCGCGCGCTCGAGCACGTGTGGCATTTCGTCGATGATTCCAATGCGCTTGTAAACGAAGCAAAGCTGTGGGAGCTTGCCGAAAAGGACGCAGAGAAAGCAAAGGCCGTATTTCGAACGCTTGCAGAAAATATGTATGCTGTCGGCGTATTGCTTGCGCCGTTTTTACCGAATACCGCAGAGCGTGTATTGCATGCGCTCGGCATCGATGACGCGCTTTCCTTTACCGATGCAAGCAAGAAAGTTGTGCGCTTTCAAAAGCCGGCGCAACCGCTGTTTCCGCGATTGGAACAGAATCTAGAATCTAGAAAATAGAATTCGGAATAAACTCTATAATTTTTTGTTTTCTAGATTCTAATTTCTGAATTCCAGATTCTATCCTCACATGCTATTTGACAGCCATACCCATGTTAATTTCAAGGATTTCGATGCTGACCGCGATGCGGTGATACAGCGGTGCCTTGATGCGGATATTTGGATGATAAATGTCGGCACTGACGTTGCGTATTCAAAAAAAGCGATCGAGATCGCGCATGCATATCAGGAGGGCGTGTATGCTTCCATCGGCATTCACCCCGTTAGAGATGAAATCTCTAACGGGGTCCATCCGAATGATTTGGATGATGCTGATTTTTCCGCGATAGAAAATATGGCAGGAGATGAAAAAGTTGTGGCGATAGGGGAAACGGGTCTGGACTATTTTAGAATCGTGGGTGACGAAGTACGAGCGAAGGAGAAGCAAAAAGAGCTGTTTATGAAGCACGTCGAACTCGCGAAGAAGCTTCAGAAGCCACTCATTATCCATTGCCGCGACGCCCACGATGACCTTATTGAAATTCTTGTTTCATGTTTCAAGTTTCATGTTTCAGGTCCGAGAGGCGTGATGCATTTTTTTACCGGCACACGCGAAGATGCGCAGAAATATCTTGATCTCGGGTTTCATCTTTCGTTTTCAGGCGTGCTGACGTTCACGCATGATTACGACGAGCTGGTGCGATGGGCGCCGCTTGGAAAGATAGTGGTGGAAACGGACGCGCCGTTCGTGGCGCCCATGCCGTACCGCGGGAAAAGAAATGAGCCGTCATATGTAAAATATGCGGCCCAGCGGATCGCGGATATCAAAGGGTTATCTTTGGAAGAGGTTGCGATGCAGACGACACAGAGCGCGCGGGAGCTGTTTATGGTCTAGGGGCATGTTTATACCTGATCGCAGCCGCAGCCATTGACCCAGCCGATGCTCGCGTGGCCGTGAGTTGTTTCATTTAGAACATACGCGGCGCCATTGCATGTTAATACTGCCGCTCTCACGGTGTCGTAAGAGGGGTCGGTTGATACTGCTCCGATCCCAAAGTCAAAGGCGAAGCTTCCTCTGGATATGCAATTTATTCCCCCGTAATGACAAGAATTTTTCGTGTGCTGGCAGTTGTTTAAATTTTCAAATATCTCGTTTGGATCTGTTGGATCGCACTTGCCAGCGGCGATATTTGTATCTGTGGTTGATGTTACCCTTAAATTGGGAACTGAAGCCTTAACACACGCGACCAATGCGCTTAGCTCGTCCGATGATCTGTTATTAAATTTTGCTACAGCAATCGGCACAATTGTAACGGGCGCTATGCAAATAATTTCATTCCATGGCATGTTGCCCCCGGACGTAGTAAAGAACGTTCCGGCAAAGAATAGGAGGAGTTCGTTGATGATGATCCACGCACCAAAGACGATAAGGAGGCCGATAACGGTGTTTCTGAGTATTTTTATGCCCTCCTGGCGCGCGCCCGGCGACCCTCCTGAAGTAAGTATTTTAAATCCCGCCAGCGCGAATGCGAGCACCGCGAGTACGGGCGCGATGGTCATGGTGAGGAAGTTGGTAATAACTTGGCCGAGCACGAAAATATCACACAAAGAGCACGGGGTAGGGCTGTAAGAGGTGCCACATGGCACAAGCGCTGCGAACGCGATAAGGGGAACCGCTATCACAAAAACCGCTCCTAAAATAAGTAATTTTCTCCGCATACGTTCATTATATACCGCGCGCGCGTAAAAGGGCAATTTTTCTAATATTTATCATTGATTTCTCCCGCAAAACCTGCTACAATGAGAGGCATGCAAATCACATGGTATGGGCAAGCATGTTTTAAGGTTGTAAGCGGCGACACCACTCTTGTCATAAGCCCGTTTGGGCGCGGGGTAGGGCTCAATCCGCCGAGAGGAAAGGCGGATGTTGTGTTGCTTTCAAGCGATGGAAGCGACGGCGACGTGGCGGCTCCTGAGAACGGCATCGTGATCTCGGGCGAAGGAGAATACGAGGTAAAAGGAGTGCTTATCAATGGCTTTTCTTTCTTTCATGCGCATGAAGGCGCTTCCGCACTGCGGAAGTCGACGATCTATACGGTCGTCGTGGAGGGCGTGACGCTGTGTCATTGTGATAACGCCACGCCCAAGCAGGTAGATGCCATTTTAGAAAAGATCGGCGAGGTTGATGTGCTTATGGTGCCGGTGGGCGGTACGCACCGCATCGGGAAAGAGGAGATCCATATGCTTGATGCGGAGGCGGCGGCGTCGCTCGTGGGGGAGATAGAGCCGCGCATCGTGATCCCCATGTACTTTAAGGTTCCCGGACTTACTGTTTCTTTAAATAACGCCGATGCGTTTTTAAAGGCGATGGGCGCGCTCCATGGCGGTGAGCCCGCGGATAAATTGATCGTGAAGAAAAAAGACCTTCCGCAGGAAGAGACAAGAGTAATAACACTCTCTGTGGCATAACGACATATATATGATGCAATTTCTCCAGCAATTGAAATATAAACCGGAGCCGGTCAAACGAAAGATATTTCTTTTTTCCATGATCGGGTTTTTCATGATAGTGGCATCGCTCTATGTGTTTTCTATTCGTACGTCCGTTGCGCATTCGCTCAGCGAGCGCGCGGCGGACACCATCGGGTTGCCGGGAGAGTTCCGCCTTCCCGGGCTTAAAGAGAGCGTGATGGCGAACATAAAAGATATCACGCAGGAGATCAAAGGGGCGAAAGAGCAGTAAAGAACTTATGGTATGGCAGACGAAGATAAAAAATTCCCTATAGGAAATGTCGCGGCGCGCGAGATCGTCGATGAGATGAAAGAATCGTATCTCGATTACGCGATGTCGGTCATCGTCATGCGCGCGCTGCCCGACGTGCGTGACGGCAGCAAGCCGGTGCACCGGCGGATCCTGTATGCGATGTCGGAGCTCGGCCTCCGGCACAACGTGAAATTTTTGAAATGCGCGCGCATCGTCGGCGATGTGCTCGGTAAATACCATCCGCACGGGGACATGGCGGTATATGACGCGCTCTCGCGCATGGCGCAGGATTTTTCGCTGCGCTATCCGCTGGTGGACGGGCAGGGGAATTTCGGTTGTTTTACGAAAGACACAAAAGTTATGCTCACTGACGGCCGTAATTTGAGTTTTGAAACATTAGTCAAAGAATATAAAGAGGGTAAGAAAAATTACACATATACCGTGAATAAGGCGGGCCTCATTGCAATAGCTGAAATTAAACATCCAAGATTAACCAAAAAGGGAGCAAAAATTATAAAGGTTGCTTTGGATAATGGAGAGGAAATTAGGTGTACGCCAAACCATCGGTTTATGGTGAAAGACGGAACATATAAGGAAGCTAAAGATTTAAAACAAGATGAATCTCTTATGCCGTTATATCAAAAATTATCCGAAAAAACGGACACATTAAACAGGGATGGGTATACGCTCATATACCAGAACAAAAAAAATAAATGGGTTCCCGCCCATCATTTGGCGGATAATTATAATTTAAGCAAGCAAAGATATTTAAAAACAAAAGGAAGAGTAAGGCACCACATTGACTTTAATAAGCTCAACAATACTCCGGATAATATAATAAGAATGCAATGGAAAGAGCATTGGAAGATTCATTATGAAAACGCGCAAGCACTTCATCAGAATGAAGAATATAGAAATAAAATTGCTAAAGGAAGAGAGAAATTCTGGTCTCATCCGGAAAATAAAGAAAAATATTCAAAAAATCTCTCGTTGAGAAATAGTAAGAATTGGCGCAATCCGGAATATAGAAAAAAAATGAGTCAAATGCTCAGTGATGTTAATAAAGAATATATAAAAAATCACCCAGAAAGAAGAGCGGAGCTGAGCAAAAGAGCATCAAAAACATTGAAAAGATTATGGCAAGATCCACAGTATAAAAAACTTTTCAATGAAAAAATAGTTAAAGCAAATAAAAGCAGAATCACAAACAACACTGGAAAAGTGAAGTTTTTAAATATTTGCAAAGCAGTTTTGGAAACATATAAAATTTTAAATGAAAAACTTTATACACAATTAAAAAATAAAGTATATCCGTATTCTCGGGCGACCTCATGGGATACAGGGTTTGAAAAATATTATAAAAGGAATAAAAATGTATTATTCAAAGAGCTGAATTATAATCACAAGGTTGTGAGAATTGAGTTTTTGCGTAAAAAAGAGGATGTGTATGATCTCACCATTGATAATTCTCATAACTTTGCGCTTGCCGCGGGAGTTTTTGTGCATAATTCGGTGGACGGCGACTCGCCCGCGGCGATGCGGTACACGGAAGCGCGGCTCACCGCGGTCGCGGAAGAGATGCTGCTTGATATCGAAAAAGAAACGGTTGATTTCGTTGATAACTATGACGGCACACGGAAGGAGCCGAAAGTGCTTCCCGCGCGCGTACCCCAGCTTTTGTTGAACGGGCAGACGGGTATCGCGGTGGGGATGGCGACGAATATTCCGCCGCACAACCTCGGCGAGTTGGTGGATGCGACGATACATCTCATCGATCATCCGAGAGCGGATGTCGCCGCATTGCTTGAATTCGTGAAAGGACCCGATTTTCCGACGGGCGGCATCGTGTATAATCAAGATGATATCGTCACGGTGTATAGTACCGGCAGAGGGCCGCTCACGGTGCGCGGAAAGGCGGAGATCGCGGAAGCGAAAAACGGGCATCATCAGATCGTCATCTCGGAGATACCGTTTCAGGTGAATAAATCGTCACTCATCGAGAAGATGGCGGACCTCGTGCGTGAAAAAACGATCGAAGGCATCAGGGACATCCGCGACGAATCGGACAAAGACGGCCTGCGCATCGCCATCGATCTCAAAAACGACGCGTTTCCGCAAAAGATACTCAACAAGCTCTACAAGCTGACCGACCTGCAAAAGGCGTTCCATTGCAATATCCTCGCGCTCGTGGACGGTATTCAGCCGACGGTGTTGTCATTGAAGGGCGTGCTTGAGTATTTCATCGCGCATCGAAGAGAGGTGGTGGAGCGCAGAACACGGTACGACCTTGGGAAGGCGAAAGACCGCGCGCATATTCTCGAGGGGTTGAAGAAGGCGCTTGATCATATCGATCAGATCATCGCGACGATCAAAAAATCGGAATCAAAAGAAGAAGCGCATGCGCAATTGATGCGCAAGTTCGCGCTCACCGAGATCCAGGCAAGCGCGATCCTGGAAATGAAATTGCAGACGCTCGCCGGGCTTGAGCGCAAAAAAATAGAAGACGAGCTCGAAGAGAAGAAAAAACTTATCGCGTATCTGAGCGGTCTTCTCAGAGACCTAAAAAAGATCCTTGGCGTCGTGAAAAAGGAGCTTGAGGAGATCAAGGAAAAATATGCGGACGCGCGGCGCACGAAGATCGTGAAGGGGAAAGTGTCCGAATTCAAAGAAGAAGATCTTATCCCCGACGAAGAAACGATGATCGCGCTTTCCTATGGCGGATATATCAAGCGCGTGAACCCCGCGATGTACCGCACCCAGCGCAGAGGGGGCAAGGGGATCATCGGCATGGAAACGAAGGAGGAAGACGTGGTGGAGCACCTTCTTTCTACGAATGCGCATGCGAATATTTTATTCTTTACGAATAAAGGAAAGGTGTTTCAGACGAAAGCGTACGAGGTGCCGGAGGGGTCGCGCGTGTCGAAGGGAAAAGCGATCGCGAATATCCTCGATATCCAGCAGCAAGACACCGTGACCGCGCTTGTGCCGCTTAAAGAGATGCTTGGGAAAAAGGGGAAAAGCGACGCCGCGAGCAATATCCACTTAATCATGGCGACGAAAAATGGTATCATTAAAAAGGTAAAGGCGTCGGAGTTCACTACGGTGCGGCGCACCGGCGTACAGGCCATCACGCTCAAAGGCAGCGACATGCTTAAATGGGTGCGCATATCGGGGGGCGATGACGAGATCATCCTTCTTACCAAAAGCGGCAAGGCGATCAGGTTCCATGAAAAAAATGTGCGTGCCATGGGAAGGATCGCCGGAGGCGTGCGCGCGATCACGCTCAAAGGAGGCGACGAGGTGGTTGGCGTGGACGTGATCCCCAAAGAACGGGTGCACGAATTCGAATTGCTCGTTATTTCGGAGAATGGGCTCGGGAAAAAGACATCGCTCGATGAGTATCGCGCGCAAGGACGGGGAGGGCAGGGGATCAAGACGTATAATGTCAGCGAAAAAACAGGGAAGCTCGTGGCATCGCTGCTCATTTCAAAAGAAGAGGAAGACCTTATCGCGATCTCAAAGAAAGGGCAGGTGATCCGGACCCAGCTGGTATCGATACCAAGGCTTGCGCGGGCGACACAGGGGGTGCGGGTGATGCGGCTTGCGGTGGGGGATAAAGTGGCATCTATCGTGTGCATTTAAATTGAGCATTATTCCATGGATGACGGGGCGGTCAAACAAGAAAATAACAGGTTTTTAAGTCCCCGGCACATCATTGAGCAGTCGGGCATCGGCGCCGGAATGCAGGTTGCCGATTTCGGCTGCGGCCAAGGGGATTTTTCGCTTGCCGCCGCAAAGCTCGTAGGGCCTGAGGGAAAGGTGTATGCGATCGATATCCAGGACTCTGCGCTGAGCTCCGTGCGCTCGAAAGCCCGCATCGAGGGGGAGCTGAACATCGATCTGGTGAAAGGAAATGTGGAGGTGCCCGGAGCGAGCGGGCGCGCCGATGCGTCCTGTGATGCGGTGATCCTTACCAACCTTCTTTTTCAAACGGAGAAACGAGCAGAGATCCTACGCGAGGCATCGCGCGTATTAAAACCCGGAGGCATCGCGGTATTCGTTGATTGGAAAAAGGAAGCGCCGCTTGGGCCCATGCGCACTTTACGCATGGAGAAAGAAGCTGCAGAGCAGCTCATCGCGCACGAGGGATTTGCATTCGAGCGGGGGATCGAAGCGGGGGCGTTTCATTTCGGCATGATATTCATAAAGCGTGAATCATGAATCTTGAAGCTTGAATCTTGGGTTTCAAGTTTCAAGTTTCAAGTTTCAAGTTTCAAGATCAATGGGTAAAGCAAAATACATCATCGGCGCAGTACTCGTTCTTGTAGGGTTATTTTGGGTGCTTGTGTGGGCGGGCGTGGTGCCGGGCCTGAGGGTCATTGATAAAGCGACCATCAAAAAAGCGAAGCTGGTCGTCTGGGGGACGATGGACGACGCTCCCGTGTACGCGGGGCTTATCGAGTCGTTCCAGGGGGAGAATCCCGGCGTCGAGATGAGTTATGTTAAAAAAGCGGAAGATACCTACGAACAAGACCTTTTGCGCGCATTCGCGGCGGGGGAGGGGCCTGACATCTTCAGCGTGCACCACACGTGGCTGTATCGGTACAGCGACCTCGTTACCGCCGCGCCAAAGGACATTTTCCCTGCCGCGGAGTTTCGCGATCAATTCATAGACGCCGCGCAAAAGGATTTTCTTTTCGGAGAAAATCTATTCGGCGTTCCTTTATATACTGACACGCTTGCGCTGTATTACAATATCGATCTGTTTAACAGCGCGGGCATCGTCTTTCCGCCGAAAGATTGGGATGAATTTACGCAGCATTCGCGTGCGCTCACGCGGCGCAAGCAATCAGGCGATATTGCCATTTCTGGGGCCGCGCTCGGCGGGGGAAAGAATGTCGTATCCTCAAGCGATATCCTTGCTGCGCTTATGCTGCAGTACGGCGCGCCGTTATCAGATGCGAACGGCCGCATTAATTTCAAAGGCAGCGGCGGCGGAGGGATAAATGCAATAGAAAAAGCGCTTGAGTTCTACACGTCATTTGCAAAACAGACGAATCCGAATTACAGCTGGTCGGGTACCTCTTTGGAAGACTCAGAGACCATGTTCGCGCAAGGGAAGGTGGCGATGATGGTGGGGTATGCGAGCGCGAAAACAAGCATCATGAGAAAATCTCCGCGCCTGCGGTTCGCGGTCGCGCCATTTCCGCAGATGAAAAATGCGACCGTAAAAAAGAACTACGCAAATTACTGGGGGTATGCGGTATATAAAAATTCTCCCAGCACGGATACGGCATGGCGGTTCTTGCGCTTCCTCGCGCAGCACGATATCAGCGCGTATTATGCGGCCGCCGCGCAGCGGCCGGGAAGCCAGCGAAGCGTGATCGCCGCGCAGCAGCAAGACCCGCAGATGAAAATATTTGCCGAGCAGGGGCTTTCCGCAGTGTCATGGATCCAGCGCGATGAAAAGGTGATCAGGCAAGTGTTCACCGACATGATCGATGCGCAGATCGCGGGCGACCAGCCGCTCCAGCAGACGATCCAGAATGCGGAGACAAAGATCAACTCACTTTTGAAGACCCCCTAAATGCATCACCTCGCCATTAAACGAATACTCAAAAGCGCGGCCATTTTTTCTTTTCTCATTGCCGCGTTCTTTGCGGCGGGGGACGCGCATGCCTTTATCACCATACAGCCGGCGTCAGGCCCATGGACAGGAGCTTACCCTCTCTATCCCGATCTCCAATTTTATTCACCGTCTCCGCCGATTTCGTATAGCGCGACATATAATTACGGGTGTGAACAAACAGGTACGGATGATCTTGTTTGTCACAAAAAGTATCCGACCGAAAATACATTCGATGAATATAAGTGCGGCAATTCGTCGGTATCGCCGAGTAATCTTGTGAATCTTGGCACCGCATGGCTTTTTAACAACTGTGTTTTTACGGGAGACAGTACTGCGCCATCTCCGTTTCCGGTGGTGACTGCCACTCCTGTATCTGCTTCCCAGATCAATGTTTCATGGACGCCATCATTCGACAGCGGCAGTGGGATGGCTTTTTATAGGATATTCCGATTTCAAGGAGCGTGCTGCTCTCCGGTGCCGATAGTGCCGAATATCGATGTCCCATGGACGCAAACAACATATTCGCACACCGGGCTCTCTGCGGGCACCTCGTACGGCTATTATGTGCTCGCGTATGATGTTGCGGGGAATCCTTCCGGCAGCGGAGGAACGAAATACGCTACGACATTTTCTGACGGAACCGCTCCCTCTGTTCCTACGGGACTTACCGCAACAGCGATCTCCCCGACGCAGATCAATCTTACATGGAATCCATCGACTGACAATGTTGGCGTTGCGGGGTATCGGATCGAGCGGTGTATGGGGGCGGGGTGCGCGAGTTTTGTTGAGATAACCACTTCTCCTGTTGCAAGTTTCAGCGACACAGGCCTTTTGTCATCCATTACATACCGCTACCGCGTACGCGCGTATGATGCCGCGACCAATCTCAGTGGTTATTCCAGTATTGCTGAAGCAACGACCCCTGCGCCCCCCGACACCACGCCGCCGACTCCCGCGCCGGTGCTTTCTGGAAGCGCTATTTCTTCCACACAGATTGATCTTTCATGGACACCATCAAGCGACCCCGAAACAGGAATTGCGAGTTATCGCATCTATCGTGGCACCCTCTTCCCTTTCTTCTCAATGCCTCTGCCTATTGCCACGGTAGGAGGAACTACAACAACGTTTTCAAATTCTGGGCTTACACCATCTGTTGGATATACCTATTATGTAGTGGCGGTTAATGGGCAGGGACTTTCTGTACAATCAACTTCAATAAATATATCAACTCCCGCGCCGCCAGACACCACGCCGCCGGTATTTGCATTCAGTTCGCCCGCCGCGACACTTCCCGCGGGGACGACATTTGCGACGCTTGCGGGCAATACGGATGAAACGGCAACGTGCCGGTACAGCACGACAAGCGGACTCGCGTTCGATTCAATGACATTATTTTCCACGACAGGAACAACAAATCATGCGCAAACCATTACCGGGCTGACGGATGGCACCTTGTATACCTATTATGTGAAATGCCGCGACAGCGTAGGCAACACCAATGCCACGGATTTTTCATATATGTTTCAGGTTGATTCTCCCGCGCCAGACACCACGCCGCCGGTCATTTCAAATGGAGCGCCGACCGGTGTGCTTGTCGCGAATACGACATCAGCGACTATGAGCGTGATCACCAACGAGAACGCATATTGCCGGTATAATCAAAACAGCGACATTGATTTTCTCCTCATGCTAAATGCGCTTAACAGTTCCAATTTTCAAAATCATTCCGTATCGCTTACCGGCCTCACCAACGGTTCATCATATCTGTACTATGTGCGATGCCAAGATACGCCAGCGGGCAATGTAAACACCAGCGGCTACGCGATCTCTTTTTCAGTCGCATTCCCCGCGAATGTGAATCCGGTTGCGTTGATCGTTGTATCGCCTGCGACAGCGGGCACCGCGCCGTTTACGATATCTGCCGATGGCAGCGGAAGCTATGACACCGACGGAAGCATTGCGCAATATATCTGGAACTGGGGCGACGGCACGCCAAACACGCTCGGCGTGCCGAACGCGTCGCACACCTACACCATTGCGGGCACCTATATACTTTCGCTTACAGTCATCGACAACCAAGGCGGCAGCGGCACCGCGAATCAGACGATCACCGTTTCCGTCGCGGCGGTACCGCCGCCGCCTCCGGTTTCAACAAGCGTCTGTACCGCCGCATGTACGACGAATGCCGATTGCACACCCGATATTTGCGGTCCTTCCGGGTTTTGCATTGCGCAAGGGGGCGGCGCAGGACCGACCCGCTTTGACGGATATCTTTCGCGCACCGACGGCTCCATGAGCCAACCGACGCCCGCCACATTTCCCGCGGGGACGACATCTGTCATTATGAGCGTGAAAACAGACGTGAACGCGGACTGCCAATATACGACATTCATCAATACGCCGTATGGCGCGAGCGCGATGAAAACATTTTCCACTACCGGCACGACCGCGCACGCGGTCACGCTGACCGGTCTTTCGAGCGTAGCCGCCGCCACGCATGATTATTATGTCCGTTGCCGCGATCTTGCGACCGATAGTGTAAATGATACCGATTACACCATATCGTTTATTACCAATGCGCCGAATATCGTGGCGGGCCCGAACCCGTACACATGCCTTATCAACCCCAATTTCATCAGCAACAACGTTCCATATTTATTTGATATTTGCATCCCGAAATAAGAAGCCTGGAACTTGGAACATGAAACTTGAAGCAGGAATAACAAATAGGGTGGCAAAGGCGATCGCACTGATGAGCGTCATTGTTTTTGCTGTTGGTGCGGCAATGAGCGCCGCTCCTTCGTTTGTGTGTGCGCAAGCCGTTCCCGCCACCTGCCCTAATTTCGGTCTTGAACGCACGACGACGTATGACCTTCAAGGTGCCGCATATGCATATGGGTATGCGGTCGCCACCGATGGCGCGAATAATACATATGTCACCGGCGAGCAATACGCGCCCGCAACGGGGCTTGATATGTTTGTCATCAAATATGACCAAAACGGCAATGTGGTGTGGTCTGATGTGTATGACAATGCGGGCGGCAATGAGTCGGGGTATGGCGTTGTGGTAACAGCAAATGGCAGCGCTGTATATGTTGTCGGCCGCCAACAGGACAATGCGAGTTTAAACAGCGACGCGTTCGTCCGCAAGTATGCGTATAACGCCGCAACCGACACATACGATATCGGATGGACGCAAATCTATAACGGCCCGTCAGGGGGCGCGGATATAGCGCGCGGCGCCGCGCTTGATAGCGATGGCAACATATATGCGGCGGGTTACCGTGAAAAAGTGGCTGGCGGCATCGAAGCGATGTTGTTGTCATATACTGCCGCGGGAGTGCTTCGCTGGGGGGGGCCGGTGGCGTATACCGCTACGTATAATGCATCCGCATTCGGCGTTGCGGTGGCAGGAAGCAATGTGTATATGACGGGCTACACCCAGCCGACCATCAATGATACCGATATGTTTGTGCAAAAATATACCACGGGGGGAGTTTCCGGGTGGGGGCAAACATATAATTCAACGTCGGATAGTCAAACCGAAATTGGATATGGGGTGGCGGTGGAGGCGGGAGGAAATGTGTTCGTAACAGGTTATCAAGATACGAACGGCGGCGATTCATTCATTAGAAAATATGATCCTGCCGGGGCGCTCGTGTGGGAAGGAGCGTATAACTCCGGGGGCACCCAGAACGATGTGGGGAGGGGGGTAGTAGCGGGAAACTCCGGGAGGATATTCGTTGCAGGGCGCCAGCAAACGAATGCGGAAGACGCGTTCCTGAACGAGTATTATAAGGATGACACCAATCCTAATAATAATTTTCCTCCCGGCACGGGGAGCGTTCAATCTGGGGGAGTTGTCGGACCAGCTGAATGCGGGGGAGATCCCAGTGGGGATATGTGGTATTCGTGTTCATGGGCGGCTCCAGCATATTGCCAGACACCGTATGGAGTAAACACTCCCGCGGCGGGAAATTGTGGGGCAAGTATTCCTATGGGACAATCCGGCTCAACTTCACGGTATAACGGAGATGCTGGAGCTCCGACCGTTTATCCTTGTCCGCCCGGGTATTCCGTTGTCGCGGGCGTGTGTTATAACCCGACCATTCTTGTTGATACTTTTCTTGCCGATTTTCTGTACAAAGGCGATCAAGCAGGGGCTCCCGAATATGGGGAAATGGCATTTGGCGTAGCGCGGACAAACTCAACCGTGCCGGTGTACGCTGCCACTTCAGATGACGTGTATGTTATCGGGTACCAAGCGCTCAATGGCGGCGAGGCGTTCCTCAATAAATACAGCTGTAACGCGGCGCAGAAAGCGGCGGTGGGCGCGAGCTTGATCGCGAATTTTACCGCGACGCCCACAAGCGGGCCGGACCCGCTCACGGTGAATGTGGACGCGCGCGCGTCTGCAGGCACGATAGCGAAGTACGAATGGGATTGGAGTTATGATGTTGCCGCTGGATTCAACAATGAAGGTACCGGGGCGCTCGCGTCGCATATCTATACGATACCCGGGGCATATACGATCGCATTGCGCATAACCACAAGCTCCAATACGACCGATATCGCGACCAGAGTGATAAATGTTTCTGCCAATAGTGCGCCGACCGCGGAATTCAAAACATGCGATCTCAAAGATGCGAACTGTATCGCATCGACAAGCGGTATGTCGTTTACCGGCGTGGCGCCGTTGCGCGTGAATGTGGATGGCGCGGCAAGCACCGACCCGAACGCACTGCAAGGCGGGTATGTGAAATCATTCAGTTGGAACTGGGGCGACGGGACGATACCGGGGGTCGGCGAGAAAGCCACGCATCTGTATTCAGCGCCCGGACCATACACCATCACCCTTACCGTGACCGATAACGGCGGTCTTACGAATGCTGTTCCCGCAACGCAAGCAGTTTCTGTAGTTGCGCAATATGTGTGTACGTCAGGTGCGGGAGTAGGAGGCTCGTGCGTGGCGCCGACGCCGGTGTGCGGCCCTACGGAAACGGTCGGGGTCACGCAATGTTATGCGTGCCTCGCGGATAATAATTGCGGGGCGGGATACCAATGTCTCGGGACGCCGTGCACGGCGGGTACGCAGTGCTCAGACGGAGCGCTGTGCCCCGCAGACGGAAAGTGCCCCGAGATCGTCACATGCAACCCGCTTGCATCCGGCGCGACATGCCCCGATAGTTCGTTGTGCCCCGTAAGCGGCATCTGCCCTGCGGCAAAAAACATTTGCACATTGTCGGGTTCCGCGGTTGACACGGATTGCTACATAGAAGAACAGGGAAGCTGCGTGATCAATGCCGACTGCACCGAAAGCATTACCGGAGGCGTGTGCGACACGGCAAGCGGAGCGTGCAGATATGCGCGATGCTCGAACGACACCGCATTGGCATGTATCACCGACAACGACTGCGCGAGCGGCGACGGTATTTGCAACAGCGGTTCATGCGTGTACATATACGATTGCGCGTACGGGCCCGGCCTCGGGGGCGGGGTGGCGGGATTATATGCCACGTCGACGCCCGATGTAATGCCGAAGATGCCGCTTGGGGTCCAGCCCGACGGCCAAGCGTGCACCCAGCCGACGCCGGATGCGCCCAACAACTGCGAAGGCATCAACGGATGCTTGTATTACAATTATTATTCCGGCAGCGGCACAGCGATCCCCAACTCAAACAACAGCGTCGCCAACTGCGTGAACACGTTCGAAGGCGGCACCGGATGCGTGTATTATCAATATTACGACGGCGCAACGCAAACACAAAAAGCAAACTGCTTGCCGCGGTATGCCGAGAAATCGAAAAAATCGCCTCAGGCGGGCATCCCCGACGGTTGTTTTGTCGTCGATAAAGGAAAAGCGGGGAAGGAGTACGATTGCTCGTCGGTGAACGGCTGCTACTACTATCTCGATGGGCGCGTCGATTGCACGTACGTGAATGCGACCGCAGAAACATGCACGGCAAGCACGGTAAGCACTTCTTGTGTTTCACAGCCGCTTGCGATCGCCACATGCGGCACCACGACAAGTTTGTGTGAATATCAGGGAAACGGGTGTATATACGAGCCAAACCCCAAGGGCGCTATTTCATGCCCCGGCGCGACCAGCCCGGCGACTGGAGGAGACAACTTTGTCCAGTGCATGCTGAACCCCGACGGGGTGTTGCCGGGATTTTTAAATACGGGCGGCAATGCTCTTTCCTCATGCAGTGTGAACGCCGATTGCCCCGTGGACAATATTTGCCTCAACGGCACATGCTACCCGGCGTGCCAGGCGAACGTTGACTGTGCATCGGGCGAGCAATGCACCACCACCTGCATCACATCGCTTGATTGCACGGCGGGGCTTGTGTGCAATGCGGGCGTATGCGTGCCGCCACTGTGTGCCGGGGGAACTCCGGCAGGAACATTGGTGAACGTCACTTCGGCGAACCTCGGCCTTGTCACTTCCACCGATTCAAACTGCAGATACTCGATCGATAGCGCCGCCCCGTATACCGCAATGACGCCGTTTGCGACCACCAATACGACAAGCCATAGCGAGCCGTTAAGCGGCCTTTCTGTGGGTTCATACGCCTACTATGTGCTGTGTCAGGAGCTGTCATCAGGCGTGCTTGCCGGTTTGTGCCAGATCAATTTTGATATTACTGCCATCAGTTGTATCCCGGGCACGATATGCCCCAACGGCGCGGTGTGTCCCGCAAGCGGCATCTGCCCGGCAACTGTTCCCGCGTGCGCAGGCGCATTCCCCACCGGCGAGCTTCCTTTCGGAACGACATCTACCACGATGGGGCTTACCACCGCACAAGACGCGGCGTGCAGCTATTCGCTTGTGGCGATAGATTCCTATGCATCGATGACACCGTTTAGCACTACGGGCGCCACAAGTCACAGCACGAATGTTTCCGGCCTGCTTATCGGCACCAACACCTATTACGCGAAATGTCAGGATACGGCGAGCGGCGCGATCACCAATGCGTGCGCGATATCATTTGGCGTGGGAACCGCGTGTACCTCAAGTGCGATGTGTGCGAGCGGCCTCATGTGCATCAATGGTACTTGCCAGCCGCCGGTATGCGCGAATGCGGCGCCGACCGGCGCGCTTGCGCCGGGAACCACGAGCACGACCATCAGTTTGACGACCGATGCGGATGCGAACTGCCGATATTCTACGAACGGAGGAGATGCATATGGCGCAATGACGGATTTTGCGACAACGGGCAGCACAAACCACTCCTCCTTTGTTTCAGGGCTTGTGACGGGAGGGAACACGCATTATGTGCGATGCCAGGACGTGGTCACAAGCGCGGAGAAATTCTGCCAGATCCCGTTCTCGGTCGGCGTGTGCAATCAAGAGTATAAGTGCGAAACAGGGTGGCAATGTATTCCGAATATAGGTAATGGCATATGTACTCCGCTGGTAGGGTGTACGCCAGGCACAATATGCGCCAGCGGAGTGATATGTCCTGTGAACGGCGTTTGTCCGCCGCCGGTGTGCGTGGCAGGAGACCTTCTTTGTCCGGCGGGAGGACAATATTGTCCTCAAGGAGCTATATATAACGCGATTACGGGAGAGTGTGATTACGCCGCTTGGGCTGATTTCTGTGCGGTGAATCCAACGCATCCGTTATGCGTCGGCGGTCCGGATGGCGGAGGTCCGGGCGGTATCGTGCTCGGTATCGCATCGTGCAACACGCTCGGCTACACATTTACCGGCACCGCGATAACACCGTCGGGCAACTGCGACCTTGTCGCGATCATTCTTGCGTTGCTTTCGTGGATGGCGTGGATCATTGCCCTGCTTGCGGTACTCTCGGGTCTGCGCGCCGCGTACCTCTACATCACCGCGATGGGTGATGAGAAGAACCTTATTCTCGCGCGCCGTTACTTGATCTATACTACGATAGGGGTCGCGGTCGCGGTGTTCACCTTCAGCATCGTGGCGATAACAAGGGCGATATTGAATATTTAGATCTTGAAACTCGGAACATGAAACATAAAACTTACAACATGAAACATAAGATTCAAGATTCAAGATTCAAGATTTACGCAGTATGCTTTGTTGCCGTAGTTGCGTTTGCAATTATATTTCTACCGAGCGCTGTATTTGCCGCGCCGAACGCGCCATGCACATGTATCAGCGGCGCTACTGTATGCGCGCCGGGCGATCTGCCAACGCCACCATGTGACAGCGGAGAAACATGCATACTTAATTCCGGCGCCGGGAACTGGACATGCCAGGCGATCTCTATGGGCGCTGGCGGTACTCCTACAACGATTGATTTCTCCCCTCCCACCGGCGCGACATCGTTTTCCGCCGTTGTGTGCGCGGTGATCATTTTTTTCTCTCAGACGATCCTCCCGCCGCTTGCGGTGCTCATGATGCTGGTGGTCGGGTTTTTATTCATGATAGGCGGCCAGATGCCGCAGAAAGCCGTCGCCGCGCGAAAGACGCTGTTGTATGTGGTCGCGGGGGTGATGTTGCTCCTACTTGCTCCCGGGATCCTCGCAGTAGTTGCAGATATAGTCGGTTCATCGGCTATCATAGGGCCTTGTCCGAACATCCCCATGACGATGAGCAGCATCATTCAAACGATCGCAAGCCTCGTCAATTGGTTCGCGTGGTTCGTGTCCATCACGTCCGTCGCGATGGGCTTATATGCGGGTGCACTGTATATCACCGCGCGAGGGGATTCAGCGCAGGTGCTGAAAGCGACAAAAGTGTTTTCATACACCATCATCGGCATCGCGGTCGCGGTCGTTTCATTCAGCATTATCATATTAACCAAAACGTTCTTTGGGATATAAGCATGAATTATGAATCAGGAATTGGGAATCATGAAGAAGATACTAAGACGAGCGAATATTTTATTCTTAATTCCTGATTCTTAATTCATTATTCTTTATCTATGGAGACAAACAGCATCGTGCTGACATTCATCAATCTCATTAATTGGTTTTCATGGTTCGTCTCTATTGTTGCCGTCGCGATGGGCTTGTACTCGGGCGCGCTCTATCTCACCGCAAAGGGTGATCCGGCAAAAATAGCGAGCGCATCAAGGGGTTTTCTCTACACCATCATCGGCATTGTTGTTTCTGTTGCCGCGTTCAGCATTAAGGCGCTGGTAAAATCGTTCATCGTTACGGGGTAGGAGCATCTTTTGTTTTTTATGTTTCTGCCATTTTAAACCGATCGGTTTAAAATGGCATTTTATGTGTGCCGCCTTTATTTTTTTAAAGGATTCTGATAAAATCCGCTCCGATATGCCACATACATGAAAAAGTATTTTTCTCTGAGCAAGCTTGCGATAGGATTTTTTATATTTTTAAGTTTTTGGAGTATAACAACGCTCACGGCAGACCCCGATCTCTGGTGGCATGTGAAGGTGGGGGAGTGGATCATAGAGCATAATGCCGTTCCGCATTATGACATATATAGCCACACCATGCAGGGGTTTGAGTGGTTCGATCACGAATGGCTCATCGAAGCGGCGTTATGGCTGTTATATGGTAAAGATCTCTGGTGGCTTGCCGTTCTTATCTTTTCCCTCCTTTCTTTTCTTCCGTTTCTTTTTTGGCTGCGGCGCGCCCGTTCATTCGCGCACGTGTGGATCATCACGCTCATCGCGTTTGCGATGACGCACACCATAGGAGTGCGCGCGCAGGTATTTTCTTTCGCGCTTTTTTTTATCGTGTTTGAGATCGTGCGCAAAAGATACGGCGAGGAAGCGCGTGGCGCGGTTTCGCGGGCATCTTTTTTTGCTTTGCCGTTTATTTTTTTCGCATGGGCGAATCTTCACGCCGGCTTCTTTTCCGGTCTCGTATTGTTCGGTATTTTTATTTTTATACGGCATTTTGTTGCATGGTGGAAAGCAAGACAGATCGCATATCGCGCGCTCGTTCCCGATCTGCTTGTTTTCGCGGCGAGCTTCGCCGCCACGTTCATAAATCCGTACGGGTGGAAGGTGTATCAATTGATCTTTGAAGCGCTGCTTTCCCCCGAAACCGCGCGCTATATCGTTGAGTGGCGGCCGGTGTTTTCCACGAATAGACCCCATGTTATCCTTCTTGTCGGCCTCTTTGCCTTCATTGTTGCGCGATACCGGAAGAAATATCCTCCGGCTCTTCTGGCTGCAGGCGCGGCTTTTTTCGTGCTGTTTATAAAATCGGTAAAAATGGGCCCGCTGTTTTTTATAACCGCCATACCGATCTTTGCGCACGGAGAGGAATATATAAAAGAGGAGATTTCCCGCGTGCGGCGCGATCACCCGTTTAGCGCGAAAACAAAAGAAATGGCCAGGGCCGGCGCCGTACTGCTTTTCTTTGTTCTTTTTTTCTTTTTCGGGTCGTATATGCGCCCGTATGCGTTTTCGCTCTCGCGCGATGCGGTTTTTTCGCTTCCCCGGTCGTCTTATTTCCCGGAGAAGGCGGTGGCGGTGTTGCGCGAAGAGGCGGCGCGGGGCGATATTGGCAACATATTCAATGCCTATGGGTGGGGCGGGTATCTTATTTTTTATGCTCCTGAAATAAAGGTGTTCGTCGACGGGAGAATGCCGCAGTGGGTTGATGAGCGCGGGGGTTCAGCGATGCGGGATTATGTGAAGGTGTATTACGGCGGCATTGCGAAAGAGCAGAAGGAGGTATTGCAAAGGCGGAACATCGAGACGGTATTCATTGAAAACAGCAAGCGAAAAGAGAAGGGCTTGTGGGCGCGTCGCCTTGCTCGCCTGTTATCTGACCCTGAGAAAAAGAGCCTTCCCGCAACGCTTGTCGATGAAGGGTGGAGCGTGGTATACGAAGATGAAGGAGCGATCATCTTACGATGCCCCGATGGGTCGTGTTGGAAATGATCTCCGCTGATCATTATGTGAAAAAAATGGCAACGACTCAACATCTTTTTATGCCCGGAGACCATATGGACGACCTGTATAATGCCAAGAATCCCTTGGTGCGGTTTGTGCATCGGCAGCGGCTCTCCGAGATCGTAAAGATCGTTCCGCGAAAAGAGGGCGTCGCCGTCCTTGACGCCGGGTGCGGCGAAGGCCACCTCCTTGCGGAGCTGTATAAAAAAAACGACTGCGGCGCGTATTACGGCGCGGATGTTACCGCTGTCGCGCTTGAAAGGGCGCGGGAGCGGTGCTCGTTCGCGCATTTCTATCATGGTGATCTCTCGCACCTTGATTTTAATGATGGATCTTTCGATGTTATTATCGCAACAGAGGTGTTGGAGCATATTATCGAGTATGAAGAGGTGATGCATGAGCTTCTGCGTGTTTTGAAAAAAGGAGGAGTGCTTATCGTCACGTTCCCCAACGAGGTCCTCTGGACAGTGAGCAGGTTTTTTTTGGGGAGGCGGCCGATCAAGATCATCGATCACGTGAATTCTTTTACGCCGGACACGATGAAGGAGATGGTGGGGCTTGCTGTTGTAAAACAAAGAAATCTCCCGTTTTCACTCCCTTTTTCCGTTTCGTTGGGGAGCTTAATTGAGTTTAGGAAATGAGGCTCGCGTAAAGCCGCGGCGTTTTTTCTGTGGATAGACGATTTTCTGGTTTTCTGGTATCTTGTAAGAAGATAAAAAGGTCGAAAAATAACGTATCTAATCAGCATATATGAAAAAATATTTAGCATTCGTCATGGTAGTGGCATTCGCATTTTCTTTCGCAAGCGTCGCATTCGCACAGGTGCCTGGCCAGGTGATCACA
>JACRAK010000003.1 GCA_016234725.1 Candidatus Azambacteria bacterium
CATCGGGCCGCTGGTACTCAGTTTGCTGTTCGCTCTTCTTGATATCTACAAAAAACAGCTTGGGCCGCAAGGCATTTAATGCACGCGTATGTTTGATATTGTCGCGCTCGTAAAGACCGCAGGATATATCGGGATCTTTGGGATGATCTTTGCCGAATCGGGTCTTTTTTTCGGTTTCTTTTTTCCCGGCGAAAGTTTGCTGTTTACCGCAGGCATTTTAGCATCACAGGGACTCCTTGATTTTTATATCCTCGCGCCGCTCGTCTTTGCGGGCGCGGTTCTTGGCGATACCGTCGGGTACGCATTCGGGCGCAAGGTCGGCCCCGCGATATTCACCAGCGAAAATTCGCTTTTTTTCAATAAGAAAAATATCGAGCGCACGAGAACTTTTTATGAAAAATATGGTACCAAAACGATAATCCTTGCCCGCTTCGTGCCCATTGTGCGTACGTTCGCGCCGATATTTGCCGGCGTCGGCCAGATGCGCTATAAAACATTTCTTGCCTACAACCTCATTGGGGGCGCACTGTGGGGGCTTGGCGTAACGGGCATCGCATATTATCTCGGCGGCTTGATTCCCGATCTTGAGCGTTATCTCCTGCCGATCGTCGGGCTTATTATCATTGTTTCACTCATTCCACTCGCACTAGAATATATTGCGCATCGCAAGAACTCAAAAAAATAAAAAACAAGCAGAATGCCGGTTTTTACGTGGTGCGCCCTGTAGGGATTAAACCCCAAAGCAAAATGCTTCGCATTTGCTACGGGGCAGGCCTACGGCCTTCCGCGTGCTTGCCCGCCCAAACTTTTTAACGGTGGGCGCTATAGGGATTGGACCTATGGCCTTTCGCGTGTGAAGCGAACGCTCTACCACTGAGCTAAGCGCCCGTATTTTTTTGTTAAAAAGTTTAGGCAGGTAAAAAGCGGACGCTTATTATATCCCTAATTTATTGATGACCTTTTTGTGCGACAGCTCCAGCACATCGAGCACGAACCGGTCAAACATTTTCTTGCGATACAAAAACTCGTCGTTCGTCAAAAGCACATAGCGAAGCTCTTTGCCCGCTTGCGCCTCGACCGAACGCAAAAAACGCTCGGCCTTTTTTTCCGTGATGCGGTCCCCCACCACCACGATCTCCGTGCGCGCTTTTTGCGCGTGCACCAGCATCCCCGCAATGATAAGAAGCTTCACTTGCCCCATCTTCTTCGCTTCCTGCTGCAGGAATTCATCCGATACCGGCGGGAATTTTAACACGAGCCCCTTCACCTCGTTCAGATACGGGAATTTATAGCTGATCGAGAATGAATGAGCAGATCGTGATTTCACGAACCCCGCTTTTTTAAGCTCCTTGAGGTGGCTCCTTATTTTCCCCGGAGACAACTCAAGGCGCCTCGCGATATCATCGACATCGAAGAACTTGCTGTGATTATATATAAAAAACTTCACAAGCCGTGATTTGACGGGCGAGCTGAAAAACTGTTCAAACATCATAGAGGGTGCGTTATTTCTTTAGCATAATACCAAAAACGCATTCTTTATGCAACGCATAAGGTATGTTACGATATAAAGAGTCTATTGCCAAATGCCCTTTCTGCTGCAATTTCCGTATTTCGGCTGCGAAAAGCATTGGCAACAGACCCTTAAAGAATGGAATCGACTCATTTTAAGATCGGCACAAAGGAGCTCATCCTCAAACAGGGGAAAGAGGGCGGTGGCACCGAAACATTCGTTTATGAGCCGGCAAACATCGAAGAAGAGCGCCTCGGCAATCTCTATATCATAGGCCGGCTTGAGAACCGCAAAAGCGAGTTCGAATTCCTGCCGAACCTCGTTGCATCCGTCATCAAGCGAGAATTTTATAAACTTGATGAGAATCCCGTGGAATCCCATTTTGAGAACGCCCTCAAAAAGGCAAATGCCACGCTCCACGATATCGGAAAGGCAAACGACGGCATACTTGAAGATGCGCATTTTTGCGCGGTAAATATCGCGGGCGACACGATACGCCTCTCGAAGTTCGGCAATATCGTCACGCTTCTGTGGCGCGCCAATGAGCTCGTCGACATGGCAAAAAAGTACAAGCGCCAAAACACGCATGAGCTTTTTTCCGCGGTGATCACCGGTGACGTCGCGCTCGATGATAAATTTATCTTTGGCACGGGAAAAGCACTGGATCTTTTTTCCGAGAAAGGCATCGAAAAACTGTTCACGCTCCCCCTCGACGAACAGGCGGAGATCATCAGTAAAATATATCAGAAGAACGCAAAGGAAATTCCTCTTCCCGCCCAGGCGCTTATCCTGCTCACGATCGCGAGCGCCAAGACCTTATGGCTTCCGTTTGGCAAAAGAACGGAAACGAAAATGAGCGTGGCCATCGATGCACAAAAGCACCTCGCCCGCATTTTCAAGATCACAAAATATGTTTCACGCGCCATTGCCGTGGCGCACACGTTTTCATTCCGCGGCTTGCGTGAAAAAGTAACCGGTTATTTTCACACACCGCTCCATAAAAGAAATGTGCTGATCTTCTTTATCCTGGCGGGCCTCTTCGCTCTCGGAGGAAGCGGCTACGCTTTTATGCAGACACAGCTCGCGTTTATTAGCAACATACAGCAAAAAATGATCAGCGCGGACAACGCACAAGATAAATATGCGGCGCTTGCCATGCTCGGCGAAGCGCAGAGCGACGCACTCCGTATCATGCCCTCGCTTCTTTTCGGGGACTCAGCGCAAAGGATGTCGCGCGAAATCGATGTAAAAATGAATCTTTTGAACGGCATCCATATCGCGCCGCCGGTATATCGGGGAGAAATACCAACCTCTTCCATCCGGTTCCAGCCGCGCTTTATTTTCGACGACGATAACTTTATCTATGTCTTCGGAAGCACGCCCTCGGCATTCTATAAAATATCCAAACAGACACACGAAGGATCGTACACATTCCTAACCAAAGCGCCTGATGATTTTGAGATAGAAAGGATGTTTCAGCGCAACGGCGAATTGTATATGCTCAACGATACGAAGCGGTCGGCCCTCCTGTTTTCCCTCAAAGACGAATCGCTTACCGAGATAATAAAAACGCTTCACAGCACGCTTGCCACCCGCGCGTCTCAGAATGCCCGCACTCGGGAAAACGCCGACTATGTCCTTGAGGGAGGAAATAAAATAATCAAAACACCGAAGCAAAAGGACGGGGCAACGGAAAAATATCTTTTGGGAGCACTCAGTGGCATCACTGATCTCACGGTCTCTTCCGATCAAAAAGAACTGTACATACTCACCCCGCGCGCGATATTTTCTGTGCTCCATTAAGCATGGAAAAACAAAATCCCCTCCTGGTATCAGGAGGGGATTTTGTTTTTATACTATTTCAATTCCGCCGTTGCGCCTGCCGCTTCCAATTTCTTCTTCATTTCCTCCGCTTCCGCTTTTGCCACATTTTCTTTTACCGTCTTTGGCGCGCCATCAGCGATATCCTTCGCCTCCTTCAACCCAAGGCCGGTGATCTCGCGAATGGCCTTGATGACCTGGATCTTCTGCTCGCCTGCCGATTTCAATTCGACATTGAACGACGTTTTTTCTTCCGCTGCCGCGGCACCCTCCGCCGCGCCGCCCGCAACCATGACCGGTGCGGCCGCAGACACGCCGAACTTCTCTTCAAGCGCCTTTACCAACTCAACGATATCAAGCGCGCTCATTTTCTCGATTTCTTCGATCAGATTTTTGAATTTATCCGACATATATTTCTCTGTTAATGCTAATACTATTGTTTACTCTCCCCCACTGCCTTGATCGCATACACAAGCTTCGCAAGCGGTGCCTGTAACTGGCCGAGCAAGCGCGCGTACAGCTCTTCTCGCGTTGAAACTTTTGCAAGCGGAGCCATGCGTTCAGGCGCGACAAACGCGTTATCAAGCATGCCCCCGATCACTTTGAACGATTCATTTTCCTTTGCTTTCGCGAACGTATACACCGTCCGCACGGGGGCGATCTGGTCGTCAGCAGCAAATACCACGCCGCATGCTTCAGGGATATTTTTCATGTCCGCCGCCGATGCGTCGATCTTCGCTTTTTCAAGCGCCACGCGCAAAAGGCTTTTCTTCACCACTTGAAAATCAATGCTCTTTGCTTTGAGGTCTTTTCGCAATTGCTTCAGCTTTTCTACGCTGATCTTCGCGAAAGACGTGAACAAAAGCACATTGCTTTTCGAAAGCTTATCCGTGACCGACTTCACTATTGTCTCTTTTTGTTTTCTGGTAAGCGACATAATAATTCAATTGCTAATAAAATAAAAACGACCTTTTAAGGCCGTAGCATGGGAAGAATATAGAACTTAGCGAGTAGATAGTAGTGGAGAAAAGGACATATAGCGCCTTTCGCTATTCCTTACTCGCTACTCGCTACTGGTTAACTTCTACCATCACCTCGAGAGGGCTTATGCGCCTTACGGCAACGCCTCTTGTCTACGGTTTCATTATTGCTTTTATTCTACTCTTTTCTCAAGAAAAGGTCAACTTATCGTATGCCAGTACTGCCAAATCCATCCTCCCCTCTATCACTTCCATTTAATTCATCGATCACTTCGATTTCGGGATTTTCAATTTTCTGAATCACCATTTGGGCGATCTTCATCCCTTTTGTGATCTCAAATGCTTCATGGCTTATATTGTACAGAACGATCTTTATTTCTCCCCGATACCCAGCGTCAATTACGCCAGCCATCGTTGTAATACCGCCCTTCGTCGCTAAGCCGCTTTTATCCCAAACTAATCCTGCATAACCATCAGGGATCTCCATCTTTATTCCAGTTCTGATCGCGCGCCTTTCGCCCGCCTCCAGGATCAATTCCTCTGCAGAATAAAAATCTAAACCGGCATCGCCCGTGTAGGCATATTTTGGGATCACTGCCTCAGGATCGATTTTTTTGATTTTAAGCTTCACCGGGTTTGAAAAAATGAAATTGAAGAGTTGTTTCCCTGTGCGCTGAAAAATAAATATGCGACGATCTTACTATGTAAGCAACCTACCCCTCCATCACGAACACCGCAACCGCGATCACGGTCGTCCACATGCCATCTCTGTTCCCGAGCGCCGACTGGGTCGTATTGAACGTTTTGAATATCTTCCCTGACGTTTTATAGATCTGTTCCCGTTCGTCCCATGCCGTTTCTGGGTTAAAATCGATGCCCAAGGTAGTCGCAAGCATAGTTGCGGCAAGATCTTCGGCATACTCGCCCGCTTTCTCGCTGGTTTCTCCGAACGAATGATGCTCAGAAAGATACCCGTAGTTATTCGCGTCCTGGGGCATAGCGGTGCCTACCGACGCGGCAATCAGGCGATTGGGCTCGTTGGTCGCGTTGCGCGAAATGACGCAATGTACGATGGATCCTGGCGGCAATTCCTTCAACCCCTCCTCGCGGCTTGCGCGCTTGCAGTTGGGAGGGAATATCGATGACACGGGTACGAGATTATACGGCGCGATCCCCGCATCGCGGAGCGCGAGCTCAAACGACGTCAGCTGTTCTTTCGAGACCCCGACACCCTTGGTGAAAAAAACTTTTTTTGGAACAAAATTCATCTTTGTATTGCTAATAAAATAAGAAACACATATATAATACTCATAAAAAAGCGGGGGCGCAATACACAGTCACTTATCCACACCCTCTCGCGACGACACAAGACGGAGCATTGCCGCCCGAAATTCACTTTCATCGAATCGGTGCGCAATTTCCCGAAGGCGCGCGCGATCATAGCGCGCGCTAGTATGCAATATCCTTCGCACGCCATCACGCACTCCCGCAGAGGTCTGTGTGTCGAAAAATTCTCCGGTCACTCCCTCTTCCATCCACTCTGCCACTCCCCCTTTTCGATACGCAAGCACCGTCGTACCAAAACTCAGCGCTTCTATCGCACTTATCCCGAAATCCTCCTCGCATGCGACAATAAGCGCAACGGCGTTGCGATAATGCTCCGCAAGCTTCTCATCCGTGACAAATCCCGTGAATGTGATATTGGGACGAGCAACTCCCTCGAGTCGCTTCCGCTCCGGCCCTTCGCCGACGATCACCAACGGCAATCCGAGTGCGGTGAACGCATCTATCACGACATCTATTTTTTTATATGCCGCCAAGCGCGATACTATTAAAAAATATTCCCGGGGGCGTTCGACGCGCCCTTCACCATCATTGAGTTGTGTAAGCGGCGGATATATCACCACCGCGTTCTTTTCGTACCGCGTTCGTATCCGCCGCTGCGTTGTCGCTGAATTCGCAACCCATACATCTACGCGGCGCGCTGATGCAATGTCCCAACGGCGCAGTAATGGCGTAAGCGCATAGCGTATGAGAGATCGCACGAACTTCCCATAATGGTTATCAGCGAGATAGTGCTCCTGCTCTTCCCATAAAAATCGCGCCGGTGCATGGCAATAACAGATATGCATTGCATGCGGGCCCCTTTTTACCCCCTTTGCGAACGCGGAAGAAGAAGAAATTACGATATCAAAATCACGCACATCAAGGCGCCCGACTGCATACGGATACAGCGGCAATAGCAAACGATGACGTGCGCGCACACGAGCCGGAAGCGACTGCAAGAAAGACCCGCGCACTTCCTTGCCAGGAAAATGCTTACGCACGATCTCCTCATCATATACGAGCGTATAGATGGGCGCATCCGGAAATAATGAAGCAAGCGCCTGCAGCACACGCTCGGCGCCGCCGAACTGTGTTAAAAAATCATGGACGAGAACAACGCGCACGGTAGATATGGTAAAAATGAGTTCTAGGTGGTCAAGGCCTCAAGCGTCTCTTTCGCGCATTTGAACCAACTGTATTTCTGAGCATTTTTTATCCCTTTTGCGACCAGATCGGTGCGTACGGCATCATCGGAAACCACCGTAAAGATCGCCTCGGTAAGCTGTTCAACGCTTGCGGGATCGATAAAAAGCGCCCCGTCCCCCGCGACTTCCATGATGCCCGGAATATGCGAAGTGACCACTGGCACCTGCCGAAGCTGCGCCTCAAGGATCGGCATGCCAAATCCCTCATAGAGCGATGGGAACACGAATACGTCCGCATATTTGAAGAACGACTCTTTTTCCTCCTGACTGATGTATCCCGTGAGTACGATGTCGGTCTTATACAGCGTGCCGTCTATTTCCTTTTGTATCTCATGATACCCAAATCCGGGGCTTCCGACGAGCACCAATTTATGCGGGATCTTGTATTTCTCCTTCAGCACCGCGAATGCTTTCACGATATTCTGCACGTTCTTTTTCTTTTCCAGCTTCCCGACGAACAGAATATATTGTTCGTCGATCGGCGGATACCGATGATGATACGCGACCTGAGGATTTACGCCATGATGGATGACGATGATCTTATTTGGGTCTGCCTTATACAATTTTACAAGCGCATCTTTCCCTGCGTTCGTCGGCACGATGATCTTTTTTGCGGAACGCACGACTCGCCGCGTACCGTTCCGCAAATAGGCAAGGTGCGAGGGAGCATACGCTTCCGGATAATATTCAAATTCAAGCCCATGGATCGTGGCGACCGTGCGCCGCGGGTAGAACATGGGTAAAAAATTCGCCGGCATGAACAGCACATCCGGCGCATCGAACAGCATTTTCATCGAAAGGCGGAATTTCGTCCAAAAAAATGGGCTGTAAAACTGCCGCACCAAAAAATTATCCGGCAAATACAGCGTTTCTTTGAAAAAAGGGGTGTAGAGAAGAAAAGAGTGCTGCATCGACTCATCAAGCATCGCAAAGTGCTTGAGAAGCTGATACACGTATTCCTCGACCCCGGTCCGTTCGTATTTAAATGCGCCTTTTGCGTGAATACCGATATTCATGTTTTCTATTTCTTGCTCATGACGCTTCGTTTATATACATCAAGGTTCTCAAGTACGATGCCTGTCCCCTTCGCAACACACAACAGCGGCTCGTTCGCTTTTGTACACGGCACGCCGGTCACTTTGAATAAAAGCTCATCGATGTTGCGCAACAGCGCGCCGCCGCCCGAAAGTATCATCCCCTTGTGCATGATATCCGCCGCAAGCTCGGGGGGTGTTTCTTGCAGCACGGATTTCACCGCACGTACGATCTCTTTTAAGGGCTCTGCGATCGCTTCTGCAACCTCGTTCGTCGTTACGCGGATCGTCCGCGGGAGGCCCGTGATCATGTCGCGCCCCCGCACATCCATGGAATCCTCCTCTTTCACCGGTACGGCAGAACCGATCCCTATCTTGATATCCTCCGCGGTCCGTTCGCCGATCTCAAGACTGTGCGTTTTGCGCACGTATTCGGCGATCGCTTGATCGATCTTGTTTCCCGCAACGCGTACCGACGCCCACGCCACAATGCCGCCCAGCGAGATCACGGCGATCTCCGACGTGCCGCCGCCGATATTCACGATCATGCTTCCGGATGCTTCGTTGATCGGAATGTTCGCGCCGATCGCGGCAAGCACCGGCTCCTTTACCACATACGCTGCTTTTGCGCCTGCCTGGAGCGCGGCATCCACCACCGCGCGCCGCTCCGTGGACGTGATGCCCGCAGGCACCGATATCATCATTTCAGGTTTAAAAAGCCGCACCTTGCCGCACCCTTTCGTGAGAAAATAGGAGATCATCGCTTCGGTGATCTTATAGTCGGCGATCACTCCTTCTTTTAACGGTCGCAGCGCGATGATCGCATCGGGCGTCCTCCCGAGCATTTCTTTCGCTTCCGCCCCGACCGCCATTACCGAACGGTCATGCGCGGAAACCGCCACGACGGTCGGTTCGTTTACTACCACTCCTTTTTTAGGAATAAAGACGAGCGTATTGGTAGTGCCAAGATCAATACCGATCTTTCGAATAAACATAAAAATGTATTATGCGCGTTCTATCCGCGCGCCTATCTTTTTCAATCGCCCTTCGATGTTCTCATACCCGCGGTCAACCTGATACACGTTTCGTATCACGGTCGTCCCTTGTGCGGTCAATGCGGCAATAATAAGCACCGCTCCCGCCCGCAGATCGAAGCTGGTGATCTCTTTTCCTTCAAGCGGCGTCGGGCCGGTAATGAGTGCGCGGTGCGGATCGCATATAAATGCATCGGCTCCCATACGCTTCAACTCTTCAACGTACTTTAATCTCCCTTCGTACATCCAATCATGGATCAAGCTGATCCCGTGCGATTGTGTCATCAGCACCACGAACATCGGAAGCAGGTCAGGAGATAACCCGGGATAGGGCATATTATGCACTTTCTTCACCGCAATCAACGGCGACGGTATGACTTCCATATCCACTGTTTCATATCCCCATCCTTCATGAATTTTTTTGCGGTTCTTTATTTTCACTATAACACCGGCTTCCGCAAACTTCAACATATCGAATCGTATGAATTCAGGCACCGTATTCTTGATAACGATGCGGCTTTTCGTGCATGCGGCAAGCGTAATGAACGTTCCCATTTCTATCGGATCGGGCATGATGAAATGCTTCACTTCATGAAGCCGCGCAACGCCTTTGACGACAAGCGTATTGGTGCCTATACCCGAAATATGCGCTCCCATTTTTACGAGCATATGACAAAGATCCTGCACATAGGGTTCTGCCGCGGCGCAATATATCGTCACGGTACCCTTTCGCACGACCGATGCGAGCACCGCGTTCTCCGTCGCCGTCACCGACATTTCGGAAAGCACGATCTCGCGATCCCCCGCGCTTTCCCGCTTCGTTACATCGAGATATTTCCCCCGTTTTTTAATTTCGACACCCACATGCGCGAGAGCATCGATATGCGGGCCGAGGATCCGTGACCCGATAGAACACCCGCCCGGCTTGGCAAGCGTGAACCGTGCCGCGCGCATGGGAAGCGCGCCGCACAGCAACACCGATGCACGGATCTTCTCCACCGCATCGTGCCGAATGTTCCTGGGAGAAACCGCCGCGGCAGAGATCCGCAGCTTTCGTTCGGAAATAAACTCATGTTTCACGCCGATGCTTGCGAATATCTCAAGCATGACGAAGATGTCTTCAACAAGCGGCACATTATCTATCTCGCAGGTTTCTTTTGTGAGAAGTGTTGCGGCAAGCACCGCGAACGCGGCGTTCTTTGCGCCGCGTACTTCGATCGACCCTCTCAGCTTCTTCCCTCCTTTGATGATAAATGTATCTGCCATGATCACAAAGCGGCGCCACCGCTTCCAAAAAGTTTTATTTTCCCCTCTACGACGCTTGCGACCGCATCCATCGCCGGCGGTAAAAACTTATACGGGGTTGTTTCGCCTGACCCGATAAGCGTCGCTGTGAGCGCATCATGGAATGCAACGCGAAGCTCGGTATTGATGTTTATCTTCCGCACACCCTGTGTGATCGCCGCTTGTATCTGGTCGCTTGGTATTCCCGACCCGCCATGCAACACGAGCACCGCGCGGCCGCCGATCGCTTTCTTGATCGCCGCAATGCGCTCGATATCAAGCCGGTCTTCCTGAAATGAAATACCGTGGCTGTTGCCGACCGACACCGCGAGTCGGTCAATGCCGGTCGCTTCCACGAACGCAAGCGCCTGCGCGGGGTCTGTTAAATACTCCGGCTTTATTTCCACTTTTTCTTTTGAGATCTGCGATACCCCGGGCAGAAAGCCAAGCTCTCCCTCAACGGAGATCCCCGGGTCTTTTTCTTTGCACATTGCCACCACTTGTTTTGTCCACTTCACGTTCTCTTCAAATGACAACACGGAGCCGTCAAAATGGATGGAGTTATACCCCGCATCAAGCAGTGCCCGTATCGTATCGAGGTTTTTTATCTCTTTTACGTCTTTATATGTATGATCGGCGTTCAAAATGACCGAAATGCCCGCCTCTTCATATGCCTCACACAGCTTCACCGCCTGCCGGGCGCCGATAAACTTACATTCCCCTTCCGATGTGCCGATAATGACCGGCGTGCGGAGCTCTATGGCGACCCGCATGATGGCGCGTATCTGATCTGCGGTCGATGCATTGAACTGCCCGATCGCATATCGTCCGCGTTCCGCCGCTCGAAACAGTTTTTTAGTATCAAAATCCATAAGGGGTGAGTTAAAACGCGATGTATCCTTTCATGAAGTTTTCGATCGTGAGCCGCTCCATCTCATCGCGTCCGCCGACATATTCCATGAACAACTCGTTCCAGAGCGCCTCCTGATGATGGTACAGATATTTGATCATATCTTTTTCCATGACCAACGACATCACCGTATCGATCAGATTGAAGCTCACGAGATTATCCACACCGGATTCCGTGCGATAAAAATCTCCGACATAATCAAGGTTATGCCAAAAATGGAGGTCAAGATTCTCAAACCGCTCATTAAGCCGCGCGATATCCTCTTCTGCTTTTGTCCAGTGAAGCGCTTCCGGATTCACATGCGGTGCGAACAGCCGCCAATCGTATTCGTCTTCCTTCGCAAGGTATCGCTGTACGATGAGCCAGTTGGAGACCACATGACTATGCATCTGCTCATCAAGCACATCGCCGCGCAAACATGAAATGATGCGATCCGCGAAATTAGCAGGCGTTTGAGCATAGAGCGTGAATAATTTTGCATAAAAACTCACCTCATGAAGATAATGCAGAATGAGCCCGAATACGCGCATGGTCTCTCCCGGCGTGCGGAGCTCGAGCGGGATCACGAATATCACTCCGAGTTCCTTCAAATGCGAAATATTGTGATACTTCTTCTTCAGGAACTGCTCCGCGATAGTCAGCCACTTCCCGTCAAGCACTTCAAGCCGGATACTGCGGCGCTCAAAATCATCGGCGGCAAGATTTTTGTATTGCGCAAAAAAAACTTCATTAAGCCATTCCCGCTCTTCGCCAAACCGCAGTGCCGCAAACACCTGATCGATGTCCTCTTTTTCGATCAGTTCTTTCACGTCCGCATACCCAAGCGCTTTCATAATATTCAAGGGCGGCTGGCTTCGCAACAACTCCACTGCCTTTTCTTTCTTGAGAAAGAAGCCGTCACCGACATTTGCGAGTTCCTTCGCGAAATCAAGCAGCGTTTTGCATCCTTTATAATCAATGCACCGCGGCTTACGAAAAAGATCAAAGATCGTCGCATCGTTTTTCTTCACCTTATTGATGAGCGCCTGATACACTTCAAAATTGAACGCTTTGTTTCCAACGCCAAGCGCAGCAAGCGACTTCTCCACGAGCAGATCATTCTCTTCCACCACTTTCTGCGGAACATTCCTTCTTCCCGTCACTTCTTCCATCCGTTTGCACAGATTCCCCACCGTATCCTTGTCGGTGCGCAATACGCGTGCGATCCTTTCAATTGATTTATCCATGATTTTTTAGTGAAGCCGATTGTACCGTTACGCGCGGCCATTTCCCAAGACCCCCCGTATGAAGAATGCCCCGCTTTGCGGAAAGGTGCTGGATCACCGACGTGGCATTCGCCGTGCCAAGCTGTATGGCGAACGGAATATCTTTCCCTTGTACAAGCCCGGCGATAAAACCGGAACCAAATGCATCCCCTGCCCCCGTTCTTCCCTTGATCGGTGCGCGCGGAATACCCGCATGATATACCGTTTTCCCGTCTGACACCACCACGCCCTTCGACCCTCGTGTCATCACCACGATACCGCGTACGATCGCATCAAGTTTTTGAAAAACGGCCTTTTCCTTCTTATATGAAATACCGGTAAGCTGTGCCGCTTCTTCCTGGTTGATGAACAGCACGTCCACGCTGCGCAAGAGCGGCTCGAGCGCGCGCAAGCCCTTTTCCAGCTCGCGGATCCCCGGGTTGAACGCTATTCGTGCGCCGTGCGCGTGCGCCACCGCGAAAACTTTTTTTAAAAGCGCGACATTGCCGGCAACGGAAGAAATATAGAGCCACCGCGCATGCAGCTGTGCCGTGGGAATGTCCCGCACGTCGATATGATCCGATGCGCCGCGCTTTGTCAAAATGACGCGCTCCCCTTTTTTGGTCGTAAGAATGGTCGAATACGCTGTCGGGGATTTTGTATCATGCTGAACGAATTCCGTTGCAATTCCTTCATGCTCCAAAGCCCGCACCACATCATGGCCGCTTTCTTCATCGCCCACCCGGCAGATGCACGCCGTTTTCAACCCTTGCCGCGCGAACGTCACCGCCGCGTTCGTCGCGCCGCCACCAGTGGTGAGGATGACCTCTTTCAACTCATTTTTTGAGCCTAAATTAAAATAAAGCACCTCGCCGAATGATGAAAGATGCTTGTCTTTTGCTACGCGAAAATGGTCGCTCAACAAAAAAACGTCCCGCGTCGCCGCGCCAATGGTGATAACGTCATACATGGTATTACTTTCTCGCAATTACTTTCTTCACCGCTTCCTTGATATGGCTCACCCCCATACCATACTGCTCAATAAGTTCGTTGGGCTCTCCCGATTGGCCGAACTTGTCATGTACGCCGACAAACTCGATCGGCGCGGGTTGATGTTTCGCAAGCACTTCCGCGACCGCAGACCCGACGCCGCACGCGACCTGATGTTCTTCCACCGTCACCACCGCTCCGGTATCTTTTGCGAGCGCAACGACCGCTTCTTCGTCTATCGGCTTCACGGTGCCCAAGTTCATTACCGCCGCGTATATCCCTTCTGTTTCAAGTTCTCTAGCCGCCATGATGGCGTTGTACACAAGCGCACCTATCGCGATAATGCCGACCTGCGCTGTTTCTTTCGGCGTGAAAACCTGCTGCGCTTTCCCGATAGCAAACGGCGTTGCCTCCGTTGTGATGACCGGCGTCGCTTCACGCGCAAGCCGGATATATACCGGGCCTGTCATTTTTGCCGCCGCAAGCGTCGCCTTCTTCGCTTCGATAGCATCGCACGGCACAATGACCGTCATGCGCGGGATCACCCGCGTGATCGCAATGTCTTCCACCGCCTGATGCGTGCCGCCATCAGGCCCCACCGATACGCCCGCGTGCGCGCCTGCGATCTTCACATTGGAATCGTTATAGCATATCGTCGTGCGAATCTGCTCCCAGTTGCGCCCGGGCGAGAACATCGCGTATGACGCAAGAAAAGGAATTTTTCCCATCGCCGCCATGCCGGAAGCAACCGACGCCATAGACTGCTCGCCGATACCCATTTCCACGAACCGGTTCGGAAACACTTTCGAAAAGGTGCTCGTCATCGTAGAGCCGGTGAGATCGGCGCACAATGCGACGATCCGTTCGTCTTCTTTTCCCGCCTGCAGCAACCCATCGCCATATCCTTTGCGGATAGGCAACTGCTCCACATCTGTATCAAACAATTTCGGATTGAGTGTGTCCATATTATTCGTGTTCGGATTTAATTTTTCCGCACAGCGTGCGCAATTCGTTCAACGCCTCAAGACCTTGTTCGGCTTTCTTCACTTTGTCTTCCGGTCCCTGGCCCGGCGGCACGCCGTGCCACTCGAACCGCCGCTCCATGAAATCAACACCCTTGCCCGGGATGGTATGCGCGATGATCATGGACGGCTTTTCAAACACCGCCTGCGCCTGCCCGACCGCATCGGAGAGCGCCTCAAAATTATGCCCGTCCACCTCGAGCACGTGCCAGCCGAACGATTCGAATTTTTCTTTCAGCGGCTCAAGCGGCATGATATCCTCAGTGAACCCGTCGATCTGGATGTTGTTGCGGTCGATGACGCCGATGATGTTATGCAGTTTTTCTTTCCCCGCAAGCATCGTCGCTTCCCACACCTGTCCGCAGTCAAGCTCGCCGTCCCCCATGAAGCAATAGAAGAATTTCTGCGTCGCTTTACCGTTGTCCATTCTGTCGGCAAGCGCCATACCTACCGCTTGCGAAAGCCCCGACCCGAGCGGGCCCGAACTCGTTTCCATCATCGGCAGCCACTCGCGATGCGGATGCCCCTGCAGCCGAGAACCGAATTTTCGTAATGTTTTTAATTCTTCCACCGGAAAATACCCCGCGTGCGCCATCGCCGCGTACAACACGGGGCAAATATGCCCGTTGGACAATATCAATCTGTCTCGCTCGGGCCATGACGGATTTTTCGGGTCGTGTTTCAGGATGTGGAAATAAAAAAGCGCGAATACATCCGCCATGCCAAGCGGCCCCGCGGAATGCCCGCTTTTTGCCTCAATGAGCATCTCAATGATGCTCTGCCTGATAAGATTCGCTTTTTCTTCAAGCAGTTTTATTTTTTCTTCGTGAAGTGTGGTCATATCGATAATTATGCCGCGCTATTTTTTATTATTTCCTCAAACGCCTTGATCGTCTGCCGCGGGTCTTTGCTTGCGTATATCGCGCTTCCCGCGATGAACCGCGTCACGCCCGCATCAGAAAGAAGAGGGATCGTACGCTCATTCACCCCTCCATCCACCGCCAGTATAACATCAGGATATCGCGCATGCAACGCGCGCGCTTTTTCAAGCACACGCTCATCGAACGGGTGTCCGTGATACCCAATCTCGGCGATGCCCATCAATTGCACAGCATGGATCTTGGAACCTGAAACTTGAAACAAAGGGTCTAAAACGGAGATCGGGGTTTCCAGTTTGAGCGCGATACCGGCCTCTTTGCCGGCGGCATTGATCTTGGCGGTAAGCTCCGCTAATTTTTCTGGCGAAACCGATTCGTAATGGAGCACGATGCGCGCCACAGGCGAATCAAGCCATGCGCCAATGCTATTTTCCGGGTGCGCCACCATAAGGTGCGCCTCAAGCCGCACGGCGGTTGTGATGTCGCGCAGAGCCGCAGGGTCATGAAACGTCACCGGCGGCGTGAACACGCTGTCCATCACATCGATCTGCGCCCACTGTGCCGCGCCCTCGATAAGCGCAAGCTTCTTTTTTACTTCTTCGATATCGCGCGCAATGATTGCCGGGACGATTTCAGACATAAAACACGAAACGTAAATCTTGAAACATAAAGGGTTTCCGGTTGATTTTCGACGATCCAAGTTTCATGATCCACGTTTTAAGATTTAGAATTTCATTATTCTTCTTTTGTGCCGTTCTTCGTTGGAAAATGGCGTGTCGAGCCATAGCTTCACCGCATCAAGCGCTTCCTGTTCTGAAACGAACCGCGCGCCGATCGAAAGCATATTGGCGTCATTGTGCTCTCTTGAAAGTTTTATGATTTCAAGCGGTCCGCTCCCCGCCCCGAGCGAGGTCGAAGGGCCGTAAAACACCGCCGCGCGCACGCCGTCGATGCGGTTTGCCGCCATCGCTTCGCCCTGTCCCGACCCGCCGAAAATGATACCGCGCGAATCGATGCCTTTGATACAATCGTTTGCCACCGCATCAGCCGCCGCCGTGATGAAATCAGGGTAGTCGTCGCCGTCGTTGTTGGTATACGCACCCATATCGGCCACGGTATATCCCGCATGCTCCAGAAACTCCTTTATTTTTTGTTTCAGCGCGAATCCTGCGTGATCCGCCCCAAGATAAATGGTCATAGAACTTGTTCCGGATTAAATATCGCGTATATCCTCATACCGGCAAACACCACGACATACGCCACAAGCAATGAGCAGAACAGCACATAAAACGGCGTCACCGTACCGTCGCGGAAGCGCAAGTGGTACGCAAATCCGAGTATCGGAATGAGCGGCAAGATCCACGAAATAATGTCGATGAAATAGTGGTGCACCACGAAACCGTTGAACACGAACAGCAGAACGCTGAACAGCAATAAAAGAATGAAGATATAGTAGTGGTAGCTATCGAACATATCGTTTCGCGCCGCGGATCATTTCTGTGCGTACGCCCCCGACTTGATCACATGCTCAACCAGCATATGCGTATACCCCATTTCATTGTCATACCACGCGCCGATGCTCACCAAGTCGCCGTCGATGACCTTCGTAAGCGAAAGATCGACGAGAGACGCATACGGTATGCCGATAATGTCGGAAGACACCAGCGGGTCGGTCGTGGTCTTAAACACCCCTTTCCAGCGCGGAGTGTGTTCCGCCTTTGTAAGCGCGTCATTCACTTCTTCGATCGTGGTCGGACGCGCCGCGAGAAATACGACGGTCGAAAGCGAACCGGATACCACCGGCACCCGCACCGCAATGCCGTCAAATTTTCCTTTGAGATCTTTCACAACACGCGTCACCGCGATCGCGGCACCCGTCGTGGACGGAGAGATGTTTTGTGCCGCCGCGCGTCCGCGCCTCCAATCGCCTTTATCGGGCCCATCCACCAATTTTTGCGTCGCGGTGTAGGCATGCACCGTCGTGAGCATCGCTTTTTTCACGCCGATCGCCTCGTGAAGCGCCTGCATGGCAGGGTGCACGGAATTGGTCGTGCATGAACCGTTCGAGCTCACGATGACGCTCTCCAATTCATCTTCGTTCATGCCCATAAGAATCGTCTTCGCATCGTCGCATTCGTCGTCTTTCGCCGGTGCGGAGATCACGACGCGCTTCGCGCCCGATGCTACATGTACTTTCGCCTTCTCGAATGTCTCAAAAAGGCCGGTCGATTCCACCACGACATCGACCCCGAGGTCTTTCCACGGAAGTTTCGTCGGGTCTTTTTCTTGTATGAACGCGATGCTCTTGCCGTCCACCATCAGCTTTCCTTCGCGCACGGACACGTCATGCCCCCATTCACGATACACCGAATCATGCCGCAGCAAATACGCAAGATTCTCGATGTCGCCAAGATCGTTGATGGCGACGATCTCCATCTCCTTCCGGGGAAACCCGACCCGAAAGAATATGCGCCCTATCCTCCCAAACCCGTTGATCGCAACTCGTACCATACTATATATATGTTAATAATCTTTGATTACGAAACCACACCATGTTTGTGTACCGCCATCACCTTTAATTCTTTCTTTTCTTAATTCATGCTTCATGCTTCATGATTTCTCTTGCTTCAAAAGATGCGCATATATGGAAAGCGCTGCCTTCACCGCATCCCCCGCTGCGATATTATTTTGCTTATACGGGCCGTCCGTCACGTCCCCCGCCGCCCATATGCCCGGTTTTGATGTCGTGCCGTGTACCGGGTCAACGACAACCTCTCCAAAATCATTCAGCTTTACGATGTCTTTCACGATCTCCGAATTCGGCATCGAGCCGATCTCGACAAACACCCCGCCCACATCGATCGTCTTCTCCTCGTTCGCGGTCTTATCAACGTAGGTGAGTGCCTTCACGAATTTATCTCCCGTGATCTCTTTTGTCACGGCACCCATGAACACCGTCACCTTCGGCGAATTCTTCACTTCCGCCTGCGTGGTCGCGTCCCCTTTCAACTGCATACCGCGCACCAGCAAGTATACGTGCGCCGCATACGGCAAAAGATCTATCACCGCCTCAAGCGCAGAATTGCCGCTCCCCACCACCGCGACCGTTTTATTCCGAAACAGCGGCGCGTCGCACGTCGCGCAATATGCCACCCCTTTCCCCGAGAACACATCCTCTCCGGGCACACCGAGCTTTCTCCGCCTCCCGCCTGAAACGAGAAGAACAGTTTTTGTCTGATACATTTCTTCTTTGTCAGAAACCACTTCGAACTCGCCTGCAATTTCTCGCACCTCCGTAGCGCGCACCGGCATTTTTATCTCGATCCCCTCCTGTGCGCGCACATGCGCCTCGAACTTTTTTGCAAGGTCCAGGCCGTTAATGGTCTTCTCGCCGATCCAATTCTCGATATTATCGGACACGACCGATTGCCCTCCGAACGATTCGGTGATAAGCATGGTCTTTATTTTTTTTCGCGCGGCGTACACCGCCGCCGCGGTCCCCGCAGGTCCGCCGCCGATGATGATCAGGTCGTACATAGTTTCAAATGCCTTTAGTATATCCTACCTTCTCGCAAAACACCAAGCTTTTTCCTACGCCGCTCTTTCACCTGCGAAGCAGGCGAGCTGGGTGGTTTTGGTATAATTAAAGCTTTTACCAAAACCTCGCCGTTGCGGAGCTAAGAAAGGCCGCCCCAGAAGCGGCCGAACGGGTGAAAGAGCGGCGTAGGAAAAAGCTTGGTGAAAAAACCTTTTATCGACTCAACTCCTCTTCTATCATCGTTTTATACGCATCAAACGTCAGCGCGCCTTCGGTCTTCCTGCCGTTGATGAACATGGTCGGCGTGCTCGCCACCCCCGCCTGTCTGCCCTCCTCCATTTCATCAAGTACTGCCTGCGTATATTTTTCCCCCTCAAGGCATTTTTCGAACATTCCTCCGTTAAGCCCGACATCCCCTGCAATGCGTTTGAGGTTTTCGACGGAAAAAACGCCGGTATTCTCCTCCGCGCCCTGCATTTGGCGCTCAAAAAGCGCATCATGGTACTCCCAGAATTTCCCCTGCTCCTGTGCGCACTTGCTTGCGGACGCGGCACGCACCGATCCAGCTCCCAAGAACGGATACTGTTTGAACGTGAATCGCGCCTTCCCCTTTTTTACATATTCATCCATGATCGCCGCTTCCGCCCCCGCGTGAAGCACGGCGCAAAACGGACACTGGTAATCGGCAAATTCCACGATCGCGACCTTCGCATCGCGCCGCCCAAGCGACGGAGCGCTTCCCGCGGCGATCTCTACGCGTTCGTTGCTCCCCTCTTTTTGGGATGTCGCTACTGTTTTTTTCTCGGTCTCGATTCCCCGCGGGCCGCCAAAATACCACACCACGCCAACCAGCGTTATCGCCGCAACTGCCGCAAGCACAATATTCCCCAGTGGAAGCGCAGACCCTCTTTCATTTACTCTTCTGTGCATCATGCGCGCAGTGTAACACGCCGCCACACGAGCGAAAAGATACGAAACATTGCCTCTCGCCTTAGGATTATGTATAGTAAAAATATATCAGCTCTTTTTTACAACCACCATCGAAAAAAGGAGGGTGTATGACCGACCCAAAAGAAATGGCGCAATATCTTCTGCGCCACAAAAAAGATTTTGAAGAAAAAGGAAGTATGCCCATGTACACCTGCAAAAAATGCGGGGAAACAAGAGGGCGGAAAGCCGGCGACCTTGAAACCGCCCCGTGTCTCTGCGGCGGCACCATGCAGGTCCATTTTTCAAAACAGTAACAGCAAGGGAGTACGTAATGTACTCCCTTGTGTGGTACATTCAAGGATATATCGCAACACCCGTCTTCTGATAAAATACCTCAACGGGACTGAATCCGCAATGACGCTTGCGCGGTCTGGTGTTGATGAGATATTCCGCCTGAGCAATTTCCTCGTCCGATACATCATCCCA
>JACRAK010000029.1 GCA_016234725.1 Candidatus Azambacteria bacterium
AAGAAGCTCTTGCAAGATATCATCAGGTACAGGAACGGCGGCGCGTACGGGGCTTATGCCCGGATAGCGCCACGCGGTGATGACGCGCAACTTCGGCTTGCCTGTTTTTGTTTTCACTTTCAGCGGCTGATACATCACCCATACCTCTTTTTTGTGCTTTCCCCCGGTCTGCTGCATCACCGCAATGGTATTTGGCGCAACGCCTTCTTCGCTGCGTTCTGGCGAATTGATGACGCGCCGTACAAGCCCTTCGGAGATACCGTAATACATCATTTTCTGGACGATATGCATCGTCCAACTCAGCTTTTCGTCGTCTTTGGGGGCTTTAAAACGACCAAACCCTCCGGAGGGAGGGTTTGGGGATCTTCTCATTTTATTAGAGCGCAGCATCAATGATTCTTTTGACATCAAGGGGTTGGCGGGCATCTTCGAATGGCAATGCACCCGGGATCACTGATTTTTCGCCGCTTGCCGATATCACGACGCTGTAGGGCGTTCCGCGCGCGCCCGCCGCGACCGCTTCTTGTATTTCAGCTTCTATTTTCGATGCATATTTGCCGCTCTCAAGGCATTGCGTGAACTTCGCCGCATCAAGTCCGACATATTTTGCGATCTTCGGGAGCTCTGCCAGATCAAGCCCGTTGTTCGACGGCGTCACCTCAATGAGCCGATTCGTATATGCCCAGAACTTGTCATTGCCGCCAAGCTCGCCCGCGCATTCGGTCGCTTCCGCTTCTTTGCGTGCTTTGCTGTGCAGTTGATCGATCGGGAAATGGCGGTACACCCATGCCACCTGCCCGCTATATGCCGCAACAGTCTGCTGCATGGTCACATGGAACCGCTTGCAGAACGGACATTCGAGATCAGAAAATTCTACCACTTTCACCGGCGCGTTTATATCACCGAAAATATGATCGGCCGCGGAAACCGCTTTGATGGTGATCGCTGCGGGCGCTTGTTGCCCCGGAGCGGTTGTAGGCTCGGTAAGTCCCGCTTTTTTCCCAAGATCGGGTGCCGCCGCTCTTCGCTCGGCCAAACCGCCGTAAAAAATAGCGAGCGCTACGATGATACCGGCCGCGATGATCGCTACAGGAACAGACCATGCGTTCGCTTTTTGCGGTAATGATCCTCTCCCCGCTTCGGGAGGAACCGGTGCGGTCTGCTGTGTCTCGTTGTCCATGTGTCTGCTTATGTTAATGAATAATTAATTCGTGAAAGCGGCATACGCGCTCACCAGCCCGTACCCGTAGATATCATCTTGCCCCCCGGTGCCAAGATCGGTGGCGGTCGCCTCAAGTTTCGCTTGCACTTCTTTCGGGTCCCATGCGCCATTGCAATTGACGTCAAACTCGCTCACACAGCTATTGTCGAGTTCGTCGAATGCGGTATCGGTCGCGCGCTTGAGCACAAACGCTGCGGCAGCCGCAACATGCGGCGATGCCATCGAGGTACCCGAAAGCGTCGCGTACTTCGTTCCTTTATATGTCGAATAAATGCTCACGCCGGGCGCCGCGAGATCAACTTCCGGGCCGCGCGAGGACCAGTACGGCGCGCTGTTTGAGAAATCGGTCGCCGCGACCGCGATCGCTTCCGGGTATGCCGCGGGATATATGACACTGCCGCCGCTGTTGCCCGCCGCCGCAACCACCACCACGCCTGCATTCTGCGCGCGGATGACCGCATCATGCAGTGATCGCACGTCCGTGGTCGTTCCTAGGCTAAGATTGATCACCTGCATGCCGTTTGCTGTAGCCCAATCAATACCATCGATCACATCGGAAAGATATCCGGAACCGTTCCTGTCAAGCACCTTGATCGCATACAGGTTCGCCGCAGGAACGCCGCCCACAACGCCGATCGTATTGTTGAGCGCCGCAACAACTCCCGCAACATGCGAGCCATGCCCATTGTCGTCGTTCCAGTTAGAGGTATATGCCACTTCGCTCACGCCGCCTTTGATATTACCTAAAAGATCGGGATGCGTCGTGCTGATGCCGGTATCGATGATGCCGATATTGATGCCGCCCCCCGTTTCACCGAGCGTCCATACGCGATCCGCATTGATGCGATAAACGCCCCACGGAAGCATCTGCACGGGCTGCGTGGCGGCGGGCTTCGCTTTTTTGTCTGTCGCATCCGCGGCGCCTTCAAGCGCCTCCACCACCACATCGTCTTCCACGCGCACCACTTTTGCATTTTTGAGTAATTTCGTTTCTGATGTGTTGTCCACATACGCGACCAATGCGTCGCCGTGCCGCAGCTTATGCACTTTCACACTGCGCGCCGCGCTGAGTATCCTCCCCTTCTCAACATCGGAAACTCCGTCTTTAAATACGACTATCTTCCGCTGAGGCAGATTTATTTCCTCTGATTCCGCAAACACAAAGCCAAAAAATCCGGAAACCACGATTGCGACCAAAAAAACGCTCACAAAACGAAAATAAGGCCTTTTCATATGGTCATTCATTAAAAACTAAATGTCACTATATAGTACGCCTAATGGCAAAAAGCGTCAATCGAATTATCCCCCTCAACATGGGGTTTACCCCGTATATCAACTTTGACAATAAAAAGTGCTTTCTTAGATTGGTACGCCTTACAGCTGTAAAACAGTCATTCAAAGAATCACTCGCTGGCTTTGCTGACGCAAAGCCGGTCGAAGTTGTATTACGGGGCTTATTTTATCCCCAGAAGCGCTTCTAATCGCGCCCGATCAAAGCCGATCACGATCTCCCCGCCTACGTCGATCACCGGCACGCCCATCTGGCCTGATTTTTCGATCATTGTTTCCTGCGCGGGAATGTCAACAGTGACATCCTTTTCTTCGTACGCGATATTGTGCTCTTTAAAATAGTCCTTCGCCATGTGGCAATACGTACACGTCGGAGTTGTATAGATAGTAACGTTTGGCATAAAAAAATAATTAAGAATGACCCCTCTATCATACATGAGCCGCGGCACGGAAGTCAAAGTTGCCTTCTTGCCACCACGATACCGGCAATGATAAAATAGGCATCAGAAGGTCGATTCTTTACACAGTTCTAATATATTTTTATATGACACAAAAATTCATCAGTGCATCGTTATTTGTCGCATTGTTTACGCTCGCGGCATTCCCCGTGCTTGCAACGGAAAATGCGACTTCTACAAACGCAACATCCACGCAAGAAAAAGTAAGGCCTGTGGCGCTTTCTTCGCTTGACGTCGCGTGTATGAAAAATGCGGTTGAAAAACGCGACACCGCGATCATTGCGGCGTTTGACACATTCCATGATTCCGCAAAAACGGCGCTCACTGCGCGCAAGACCGCGCTTCTTGCGGCGTGGGATATCGCCGACCGCACCGCGCGGCGTGCGGCGCTCAAAAGCGCATGGAGAACGTACGGAGAAGCGATCGCAAGCGCCCGAAAGACATTTCGCGATGCGCGACTCGCGGCGTGGAAACAGTTCCTCACCGACCGCAAAGCATGCGGCAAAGCGGTCATTTCCGATGACAAAGCAGAAAGCGGGGTAGACGCGAAACTCTAGCGCTTCCCTGCTGTTTAATAAACAAACCGCCGCATCACATGCGGCGGTTTGTTTATTGAAAACAACTGTAAATTACGAAATGTCAGATTCGAGGCGCGCCGAGCCGCGACTCCGCTGTCGCTCCGCTGGACTGCTGTTTGTTAGCCAATCACTTCTTACGACTCGGCCTTCGGCCTCCCTGCACTGCGTTTTGTGGCTTCGCTACGCTTCAGACAAAACGGGAGCTTGGACAAACAGGGAGCACCGTCACCGAAGCTGTACCGTAAGTACAGCGAGGCGAGACGCGGAGGCGGAACGAAGAAGATGGCGTTTCGTAATTTACAGGAATTTATTCCTCCACCGTCCACGCAACACCATGCTTTTCATGCATGGTCGCGCGCACCTTTCCCACCACGTCTTTCATGTCCCAGTCGGACTTCACGAGATATTGATAATTCCCCGTTCCGATCTCTTCTGCAACCTGCTCTGCATTGCTTAGATTGGTAAGAAAAATAACGGGGATATTCGCGGTATCCTGATTCTCCTGCAATTTCTTAAATACCGTCACGCCATCCATCTTCGGCATAACAATATCGAGCAGAATGACCGAAGGGATCTTCTCCTGCGCCAGCTTCAACCCTTCTTCGCCGTTGCGCGCCACAAGCGCGTGGAATCCTTCGCGCGTGAATTTATCCTTCAGCGCTTCCGACAACGACGGCTCGTCTTCCACGATAAGGACAGTATGCGATGTCTGTGTCATAATATTTATTACGTATTATAGGTGTTCTGTCAGTATACACCACCGTCGCATTACGGGGCAAGCCACGTCACAATCTTAATCGTGGCATTTTATCTCGATGGCGCGAGCCGTAAGGCGGCTTCGCCTTTGCGCTCTTTGAAAAACAAATCATCGATGAGATTGTTACGGGGCAAGCTGCCGCGTGCCTACCTTCTTTTGCATCCCTTCAAGCGGTAAAACAACGTAAAACGTCGACCCCTTCCCTTCTTCCGACTCAAACCAGATGCTCCCATGCACGTGCTCAACGATCGATTTCACGAGATACAGCCCGAGCCCCGTTCCCTCCGGATCGCGTTCGCGCACGTTGTCGGCGCGGAACATTTTCGTGAACACCTTATCCTGCTGCTCTTTGGGAATGCCATATCCGGTATCTGCGACCATGATCAGCAGCGTCTCCCGGATCATTTTCCTTCCGTTCACCGCCTGCCCTTTTTTAACCGCTTCAACGGTAAGCGCTATATTCCCCTTCTCCGGCGTGTATTTTACCGCATTCGAGATCAGATTCTGGAAAATGATGCGCATGAGCTTTGGGTCAGCCATCATCTGCGGGATGTCTTTTGCGTACGATTCTTTTACAACGATCTTTTTCTTTTTGATCGTTTGCTTCATATCCGTCAGCACCGCCTTCACCGTGGTCGTCACATGCATAGGTACCGGCTCCACCATGAACGTGCCCATTTCAAAGCGAGACACATTCAGAAGCGCGTCCACAAGCTCCACCATGCGTTTGTTGCCCCGATAGATCTCTTCCAAATATTTTTTCTGCTCTTTAGTGATCTTTCCCGCATCCCCGTCAAGCAACATCTCGCTGTACCAGTTGATGCTTGAAAGCGGTGTGCGCAATTGATGCGACGCGAGCGACACGAATTCGGTCTTCGCGCGGTCGATCTCCTTTTCTTTCGTCACGTCGTCAAACACCACCGCAATGAACCGGAGCGCTCCCGCATCATCCCGCACCGGCACCGCCGCCATGCGAAGCGCGATCACCCTCCCGCTCAGTTCTTCTATATACAAGTCATTCTTTGTCACCGCATGCCCAGACTGCAATACGACATTCACGGGAAGTTCCTCGAAAGGATACTGCTCGCCGCTTTCTTTTTTTATTCGCTCCCACCGTTGCGGATCGTTCTCAAAATCATTCCCCAGCAGCGCGGCGGCGCGCCCGTTTAACGCTATGATCTCCCCTCGCGGCGCGCGCATCATGAGCACGCCCAGCGGCAGATTTTCAAGCAGCACGGCGAGCTTCTTTTTTTCTTCTTCCATCCATCGCTGGCGCTCTTCAAGCGATGCCGTCATCGCATTGAACGCATGCCCGAGATCTTCGATCTCGTCGCCCGTCCGCGCGACCGTTGCGCGATGGCGCAAATTACCCGCCCGCGCTATTTCCGCGCTTTCCCGCAGTGCTTTGATGGGTTTCGTGAATATCCGAGATATGAAAAATGAGAGAATGCCGATGAGCGCGGCGAGTACGGCGACAGTGCCATAAAAGCGCGTTTGCGCCTCTTGCACCGGCAAAAACGCTTCATGCTTATCGATGTCCACGACAAGTACCATCCCTCTCCCTACCAAACACATCGAAGCGCCGAGCACCGTCGCGCCAGAATGATCCACGTATTCGCCAAGGACCTCTTTTCCGTTCTCCAAGCATTCCCGCACCGGCAGTGTATTTACGCTCACATCATGCGCGGGGTCTATCTCTTTCCTGACCGGATGCAAGATAACGCTTCTTTCGCGATCAACGATATACACATGAAGCGTTTTCGTATTCCCGCCAACGAGCGACTCCAGATCCGCATTCTCTCTGGTGATGAAATTCGCCGAAAGAATAATTTCCAGCTTATGGGGGTCAAATACATTCACGATGATGCCCAGAAATTCATGGGTGTCTTTATCGGTGATCGGCACCGCGACCACGAAAGGAGAGATGATGCCAAAGTGAACGTCTCCCAGGGCGGTGCGCACCAGCACCGCCGCCGCTTGTCCTTCTCTGAAATACACATCATTGGATTCGTTCTTGCCGATCTCTTTCTCATCGGTTGATGCGATAATAATGCCGTCTTTATTCAGTATCGAGATGCCGGCGAGCTTTTCATCAAGCGGCTTCTTGTTCACCGAAAGATGCCTGCTGAGCGCTTCTTGGCTCGCCGCAGAACCGGTAGCAATGAGCCGCTTCGTTTCGTCGCGTATATACCCGTCCGAAGAAAAATCAACTGTCCGCGAAGTGATGTTGTTGAAATATTCAAGCACGCGCACTTCTTTCGACTCCGCCAACAACACGAGTGTATTGAAGAGCTCTTTTTTCATGATCTCTTGTTCATTGCGTATATAGAGAACACCGAATACCGCCATCGGGAGTAGGCCCGCAAAAAACAAAAAGAATGCGAGCTTCGTGCCGATCTTCACGCGAAAATAAGAACGGGATGTTTTTTCCTTTTCTTCGTTCTGCATGTATATTATCTGTTTTCCGACGTCCTCACCTTGTTCGCGCGCCGGATGAGAAAAATAAAAGCGGCATATGCGATAACATACAGCACATATTCCGCCATTTCAGGGATCTCCCCCATTGTGTCTTCCAGCTTAAATAGTTCATACACCATATGCCACGCGCGGGCAATGACTAAAATCGTCAGCGTCCACACTACCGCCGCAGTTGCACTATACGTCAGCCCTTTTTGCATTGCGCCTCGCGCCGCGAATACCGACAATACGGCAAGAACGACTGTCAGACCGGAAAGAGTAAAATACAAAATTTCTTCCATACTTGTTATTTAATGATATGGCTATATCGTACCACATATCGATCAAAGCAAAAACAACCCTCACACGTGAGAGTTGTTTTTGCCGTATGTTTTTTTGAAATCCTATCTTTTATTTTTCTTCGCCCCTGCTTTCTTTGCCGGTTTTTTAGCCGCAGTATTCTTTGTCGCTTCCTTTTTCACGGGCTCTTTCTCGATCACCGTTTCTTTTTGTTGCGCGAACTTCATCCGAACAAGCGTATCCACCGTTTGGATAAGCCGCTCAACTTTGCATTGACCGACTCTAACTGCCTCTTTATATCGTCGCTTCCTTTATTGCTTTCAAAACTGGTTTTTGCGGGCGCCCCCCCGCTCTTCCCGCCGCCATCATCCCCGCCGGACCCCCGCCGATAACAATGACATCCCATACGGTTTCGGTTTTCTGTTTTTCACTAGCCAAGATGGGCATGGTCGTTATATATCCAAAGGCGCCAAGACGGTTCTTCCTCTGGTGCGCCTTTATATCGCAAGACGGTCAAGCCCGTATTTTCCATTGAGGTCGCTTTCTGAAATCTTTTAAAGGCCTCTTCCGAAAGAAGATCGCCAAACAACACTCGCGCGACTATAGTGCGCAAAAGATATCCATGGGTCACGACCACAAGCGACTCCTCTGAACGATTTTTAAGATACGCGAGGGCTTTGTCTGCGCGCGCCATGAGATCGTCAAAGTTTTCTCCGTCTTCTACGCGCAGGCCTGATGTATACAAACTCCTCTGCCATTCTTTCCACGTTATGCTCGCTCTCTCATCCTCGTGCGACTTGCCGTTTATGCTTGTTGGCTTGATCCGTTCCACAAAAAGCTCCGAATACTCTACCTGCTTGCCGGTTGCTTTTGCGATAATTTCAGAGGTCTCCTTTGCTCGCTGAAAATGACTCGCGATAAGCACCTCAAATGAAAGATGAGAAACCCGTTTTGCAATGCTCTCGGCCTGCATTTTCCCTTTCTCGCTTAGTGGAGAATCAGGGGCCTGATGCACGGGCGCCGCATTATCTTCGCTTTGCCCATGGCGCACAAAATATATGGTTTTTTCTATCTTTGGATCGGACATGATTTTATTGATGCTCCTCTCTAACTCACCTTTCCAAAACTCAACCATACCACAAAAAACACCCTTCATTCTAGAGAAGGGTGTTTTTTGTGGACAGTGTTGCCGGGCTTGGATTCGAACCAAGATTGATGGATTCAGAGTCCATATGCCTACCGTTAGCAGACCCGGCAGAAGATAGTTATTTATATGTACCGTATTTTCTAAATCGAATCAACTCCCGAAATGCATACACTTCTTTTTTTGCAGATAATTGGATCTTAAAACCACTTCTATTCGGATGAAAACCAAGCATGCGAAGCCCCCTGTCTACATCACTTAACAATATCGGATTTTTGTTTGAAAACAACATTTTATATGTTCCCGTCGGCTTATGAACACAAAAACTCCCCTCCGCTTCATACAACCCGCGCAAACAGCGTATCAGCAATTTTTTATTTCGCCAAACCCACAAAGGAACACCGACCGTACTGTTTTTTCTGTTTCCCGTTGGAACGCCCAGTCGCCTGCTAATGTGTTTTTCATAAATACTAATGCGGATGCACTGTGCGGTTTTTACTTTCATGCATCGGGGCTCTTTTTTAAAAATTTTTCTCACGATCATGGTATATCGCAAAACGAACCCTGTATTATTGGCATTCGCCGCGATAATAAGACGCTCCGTTCTGGGAAACGCTTGAATATGCCCGTCGCCGAGAACAACACCGATGAGCTCCGCTAAATAGCCTGTCTTTGGAAAGGAACCATACTTGCTTTTTATCTTCCCTCTCCTTCTCATTTCTTTCCGCCATTTTGAAAAATTATCAATGTGCTTCGCGCGCATTGTTTCCGAGATTTTTTTGACAGATGGATGAGTATCTTTCGTAAACCCTCTGCTCCACCCCTTTTTTGCATTATCCATGCTTCCAGCATAGCATACATGCAAAAATTTTCCTACCATTAGACGATAATGCGGTCAAAAAATAATGCGTGCTTTTGAAAAAGCACGCGCAGTATAGCCCAACGCCGTTAAATTTTCAAATGCTTCCTGATGGCGATGACGCTTCCGGCAACGCTTAACACGATGCCCGCCACGAGCAATATAAGCCACAGCGTGAGAAAGTTCTGCGTGAAATACGCCAAAAGATCCGCGCCGGGGAAGAACCGCGCAAACACAGGCGAAAGCACGAAGATGAACGGGTAAAACACCAGCATCGTCGCGATCGACGCGACCGCGCCATAGAGCGCCCCTGCGATAAGGAACGGCCCGCGCACGAACCAATTCGACGCGCCCACGAGTTTCATGATATTGATCTCGTCGCGCAACGTGTAGATCGCGATGCGAATAGTGTTGAACGCAACCAACAATGCGATCAGCGCAAGCACGATGCTCGCCACCGCTCCGCCTTTTCTGATCGCCGACACGATCGCCGTCAAACGGGTGATCGTTTCCTTGTTTTCGTAATAGTTCACCTTATTGATGAGGTCCTTATATTGATCGCCCTCCAAAAAACTCACCACCACGGGGAAATTCCCCGGATCTTTCGCTTTGATATTCAAACTTGCTTCGAGCGGATTTTCGTCTATCTCCTCAAGCGCCTGAAGCACCACGGGGTCGTCTTTGTGCTTTTCTTTGAACCGCGCGAGCGCTTCGTCGCGCGAAACATACGCGACGTTCTTCACTTCGCTGAGCGCCAGCAGGTCATTTTTTACTTTCAGCACCTCCGCTTCATCGGTATCGGGCTTGAAATACACCGACACGTCTATCTTGTTCTCAAGATTCCCCACGAGTGCCTCGGTAAGCACCGAAAGAAGCACCAGCCCAAGCACCATCGAAAGGGCGAGCATCATCACTGAAATGGTCGCGGTCGAAAGCCAGCCGTTGCGCCAAAAATTAAGCACTCCTGCAGTAACGATACGTTTGAATGTTGTGATCATAAATCAGTGTAAAGTCTATAAAGTCGTAAAGGAGAAAGTCATTGAGTCGCTTTGCGACATCCCCGGACTTTTGACTTTAAAGACTTTACGGACTTCGGACTAAAGAATATATCTCCCCCCTTCTTCATCCCGCACGATCTTTCCTTTATCAACGCTTACCACGCGCTTGTTGATCGTATTGATGATCTCGCGGTCATGCGTGGCTAAAATGATCGTCGTGCCAAGCTCGTTGATCTTCATGAGCAAGCGGATGATATCCCATGTGTTGAGCGGGTCGAGATTCCCCGTCGGCTCGTCGGCAATGATGATATCGGGCTGATGCACGAGCGCCCGCGCGATAGCGACGCGCTGCTGTTCCCCGCCGGAAAGCTCGCTCGGGAAATTACGCGCCTTTTGCTCGAGCCCCACCAGCTGTAATATCTGCGGCACGTCTTCCTCTATTTCTTTTTTACTGCGGCCCGCGACCTCCATCGCGAACGCGACATTTTCATACGCCGTTTTCTGCGCGAGCAATTTAAAATCCTGAAACACCGTGCCGATCCGCCGGCGCAACATCGGCAATTCTTTGTGCGGGAGCGCGGTGATCTCCTTGCCGTCAAGGAACACCTTTCCTTCCGTCGGTTTTTCTTCGGCAATGAGAAGTTTAAGGAGCGTCGACTTGCCCGCGCCCGACTGGCCGACAATGAACACGAATTCTCCCTGCGCGATCTTCAGATCGACTTTGTCGAGCGCGGCGTGAGAATTATAATATTTGGAAATGTTTTCGAATACGATCATGGGGACAGAAATTAGAATCTAGAATTTAGAAACTAGAAGTAGGATAGCACACAAACATCAAAGATTAAAGATTTTGTTTTCTAGCTTCTAGATTCTAATTTCTGTTCCCAGCTCTGCTTCGATAAACAACGCGATGTCGCCCTCGAGTACATCTTTGACTTGCGAGGTCTCCGCGCCCGTGCGATGATCTTTTACCATTTGATATGGGTGCAATACATACGAGCGTATCTGACTGCCCCATTCTATCTTCACGCGCTCCCCTTTCAGCTCGGATATCGCGTGCGCTTTTTGCTTTTCAAGCTCCCCGGTCAGACGCGACACCAACAGCTTCATCGCCTGATCTTTATTTGCCTGCTGGTTGCGCTGGGACTGGCACGCCACGATAATGCCGGTCGGCTTATGATGAATGCGTATCGCCGTTTCGCGCTTGTTCACGTTTTGCCCGCCGGGACCCGAAGAACGGAACGTATCGATCTCAAGATCGTCTTTGGGTATTTCGATGCTTTCTGTTTCCTCGATCTCGGGGATCACTTCGACGAACGCGAATGACGTGTGCCGCAGTTTCTGTGCCGAGAACGGCGACACGCGCACAAGCCGGTGCACGCCCATTTCTTTTTTCAGATTGCCGTACGCATATTTCCCGCTGATCTCCACCGTCGCATTTTTCGTCACCGGCCCCTCTTCGCCTGTGCCCTCTCCGAAATGCTGATGCACTATCGTCACCGTCCACCCTTGGCTTTCCGCATACCGGATATACATGCGCAATAACATAGACGCCCAATCCTGCGCATCCTGCCCGCCCGCGCCCGCATACACGGAAAGAATGGCATTGTTTTTATCATATGTTCCTGAGAAAAGCTTCAGCCGGCGCGCACGCTCAAACGCCCGCTCAAGATCGGCAAGGTCTTTCTCAAGCTCCTGCTCAAACTGCTCCCGCTCTTTCTGATCGGCAACGGACGCAATAAACTCCCAGTCATGCGCGGCTTTGAGAAGCCGCGCACTAAAGCTTTCCCATTCTTTCACCTCTTCTTTTTTCGCATTGAGTTCTGCAGTGATGCCCGCCGCTTTTTTGTGGTCGTCCCAAAAATGCTCCTGTTGGGTTTGCTCCTCAAGCGCGAGAATGTCTTTATGGAGCGCCGCTAAGTCAAAGACGGTCCTTCATCGTCTGAAGGCCCTCCGTAAGATTAGCTATTTTTTCTTTGAAATTGGTCATCTTCAAATACTGTTGGAGCCACCTCCCGGATTCGAACCGGGGACCTCTGCTTTACGAAAGCATTGCTCTACCAGCTGAGCTAAGGTGGCGCGCTTTCCTTCCTTATACTTTTTCACACTTTCTTTCCATCTGCCGTATCACGATGAAAAGCCACGCACCGACAAGCACATAACTTCCGATGACATCGGACGGCCAATGCGCGCCGAGATATATCCGTGAAACGCCTATCGCGCCGACCATCGCAACGCCCGCGACGACCGCAAGGATCCGCAACGAAAGCCGCGGCGTATGCCGTAGTAAAAAATAAACCAAAATACCAAAGAAGGCAAGCGAAAGCGCCGCATGCCCGGAAGGAAAGCTGAACGTGTGTTCCACGAGCGCTTGAAACCCTGATGGGCGCGGCCTCGCCAACACCCACTTCATCACTGCCGCTACGCCCGCCGCCCCGCCGACAGATGTTGCAAGCGCCGAAGCGTGCGCCGCCATCTTGCGATACAAAAACCATGCCACGCCTATAATGCTCAACCCCGCCATGACCCCGCCACTGCCAAGCACAGTGATCGCACGCATGCTCTGGGTTAAGACATCGCTTTGCATCGTAGTAGCAAGCGCGAGAAGAGGGTGGTCGATAAAAGCAAGCGCGCCCTTCCCCGCGAGCACGGCTGAGACCGCTATGACAACCGCAACAAACGCCGCGTACGCGCCTGCAACGAAGAAAAACCGCCTGTCAAAAAAACGCGTACACAAAGTGAGAGATGTATACATCATGCCGCGAACGCATACAGCGCAACGATAAGCCAGCACACGGACGCGATGAGCGCCGCTCCCGCCATCATGTCTTTGATATGCTTTATCTCCTCAAGCTCTGCCGGCAACAGGAGGTCCATTGCTTTTTCGATCGCGGTATTCATCAACTCAACAATAAGCAATAGCGCGCTTGCAAGAACCAACGCGATCTTATATGAAGACGGGATCGGCTTGGACCCGAGCACGATGATCGCCGCGATCGCCGCGTATACCATAAGCCGAAAATTCAATCCTCCCCAAAATGCGTGATGCAACCCCCGGAATGCGTGCGGGAAACTTTTAAGGACTTTCTTTGCTTTTACTATGTTTTTTTTCATTGTATTTTTCGTGCGGACGGCATGCCGCTCCCCAGCGGCGCGATCGCCGCGTGCTCGATCATGGACGGCGCCATGTCTTTCGTGCCGCGCTGCAACAGGAAAAAAGCATACCCTGCGACAAGTATCGCTACAAACCCAACGCCCGCGGCAATAAAAAAGTATTTCATATACGCTTACCCTATTTCTTTTCGATGCCCCTCGGCATCGTATTCATACATCTTCCCTTCTTCCTCATCTTTTGTCATGCGGCATGAGCTGTCGCAAAACGGCTGATTCTTGGACAAGCCGCACATGCATATCCGCACCGACCCCTCTTTTGGTGTCATTTCATACGGACCTTTTGCGTCTTTTATAACTCGCCGCGCCATAGTGCAGTGATTACCGGTATTCTCTCATTCTAACAGATTTTTGCCGACATAGAAAATAACTCATACCGTAAAAGAAAGCCCGGCCGGTTGAAAAACCGGTCGGGCTTGAAACTATAACATCTCTTTAAAAGGCGTTTTCGCAAAGAAGCGGACGCTGTTTGGAACCTCTTCTATCGCGACCCGCACGATCTTCCACCCTTTTCTTATGCCGATTTCTTTTCCCCAGAGACCATGAGCGTCTCGTATCGACGCCCAGAAAATGCCCCGCACTGCTGTTGCCTTTTCGTGTAACCCTCCTGCTGATTCCGGGCATAAAACTCTCTTGGGAATCTTATGCCCTAATGCTCGACGCATTTCTTGGTCAAACGCTCCATCTCCTTTTTCCTGATATCTTTCGGCAAGTGCATACAGCTTTTTGTATCCTTCGCTCACCACCCCCACCACATGTTCTCCCGGGGCAACTTCATCTATCGGTTTAAATTCATCGGGGTCAATCCCGTCTATTTCCTGCAACAGCGTATACATCCACTCCGCCGCAACCCCATCCCCTTTTTGTTTTTTCATACCACACCCCCTATTTTAAGATTTTTTGTGTTTTGATTTTTAAAGACCCGCTGCCTGTTTCTTATTGATATACCATATCCGTTTAAAAAAGCAAGAAGCGGCATTGTACCGCTCGTTAATTATAAATCAACCTTAGTTAATTTATCACATAAATCATTTATTGAATCAAATTCAATGAGCGGCTCGGCCAACTCCGCCAAAAAAGTGGTTTTTGTTCCTCGCTTCAGCGCAAGTGCGAACGATTTGCCTTTCGCTAACATATAGCCGATTTCCAATAACATTCCTTCGCTTTTTTGGTCAGATCTTACAAACGCTAAAATTACATCGCTTTTATCGAGCCGCTCTAAAGCATGGTTTAGAATTTCTTTGTTTGTTTTGTGATTCTCCTTAAACCATTTTTCATCCTCTATTGAACAATAAACAGTGTGCCCGACAGATCGCAAGACAGACAAAATTTTTCCGAGCGTCTCAGTCAACTCATGTATGTCTTCGCCTGTAAATCTGTAAACTAGATAAATGTTTTTTGGTTCGTTCATAAAGTTTATATTGGAGCGGGATACCAGAATGGTTCGACAAGCTCACCACAGGGCGAACTGGCGTCTGTTGCTTGGCCCCGCAAAAATTTACTGACACTTGAGCCACGACTCGGCTTTCGGCCTCGCTGGGCTGCTATTTGTTGCCAATCGCTTCGCTCTCGGACAAATAGGGAGCGGGTAGCGGGAATCGGACCCGCGTCTCAACCTTGGGAAGGTCGCATAATGCCATTATACTATACCCGCATTTTTGTATCGCCAGCACCCGTTATTCTTTCTTTTATCTTAACGGAAGCCACGACTACACTATCGCTCCGCTGGACTGCTGTTTGTTGCCAATCGCTTCGCTCTTGGACAAACAGGGAGCGCAGCCCTCCCATAATTATGATAAAAGGCGTGAGCGGATTAAAGAAAGAATGATGGATGCTGGCAGAATATTTCCTACTTCCCGAAAAGAGCGCGAAACCATTTCCGGGGGTTTGATTCTTTGCTCTCTGCCGCGCTTTGCGCGCTCTCTTTCTTTTGGATCGTTGTGTCGCGCCCGCCTACGATGATCACCGCTTTCTCCCCTTCCTTCTGAAGATTCAGCTTTTTGCGCGCCTCTTTCTCCACGTACGCATCGTCGTTGAGGCGCTTGATGAGCACATGCAGGTCGTCGCTTTTTGCGCTTAATGCCTTCAACTCTCCGTCGATGGTTGAAATATGTTTCGTTATCTGATACTTTTCATATGAGACGCGCCCCACCTTATATACCAATACGCCCGCAATTGCCACAAGTGCGAGCGCCACGATCATCGTCTTTCTCCCTTTGGCGGTACGGCGGCTCATACGCACCAATAATAGCTAATTCCATGACAAAGCACAAGAAAATAGTGACCACCATTTGGACCGTTCTCGTCGTTCTTATCGTCATCTCGATGGTCGCGTTCACCATCCTTCCGCTCCTCGGATAGAACGTAGAATGTAGCGAGTAGAACGTAGGAGTAACATCCTTCTACTGCCTACTCGCTATTCGCTAACTTCTTTGCAGTACTTTGAAGTAGACGTCGGGGGGGATATCCACCTTCCCCATCGCCTTCATTTTCTGCTTGCCTTTTTTCTGCTTTTCAAGCAGTTTTTTCTTGCGTGAATAATCGCCGCCGTAGAGGTACCCGGTGACATCTTTGCGCATCGCGGAAATATCTTCGCGCGCGATGATCTTGCCCCCGATCGCCGCCTGGATCGACACTGCAAATAACTGGCGCGGGAGCACTTCTTTCAGCTTCGCCACGAGCGCCTTACCCCTGCGTACCGCATCCGCGCGCGGAACGATCTGCGCGAACGGCTCCACGATATCCCCCGCCACAAGCACATCCATTTTCACCAGATCGTTGGGCACGAACCCGATCAGCTCGTAGTTGAGCGACGCATAGCCTGATGTCGCGGATTTAAGCCGGTCGTAAAAATCGACCACCACCTCGGCAAGCGGCACTTCGTAACGCAACAGCACTTTTTCGGCGGTCACATACTGCGTTTCTTTTGAGATGCCGCGCGATTCATTCAGCAGCTGCATGACCTGGCCGAGATACTCAGCGCTCGTCAGGATCTCCACTTTCGCGTACGGCTCAGAGATAACCAGCACCTCGCCCGCATCGCGGATCTGGCTTGGCGAATAAATAACATATTCTTCTTGATTGCGGGTCGTAATGCGATACGAAACCGACGGCGCGGTGATGAGCGGTACGATGCCGTATTCCCTGCTCAAGCGCTCCCGTATGATGTCCAGATGAAGCACGCCGAGAAACCCGCACCGAAACCCCCGCCCGAGCGCATCGGATTGTTCGGGCTCGAAATAAAACGACGCATCGTTGAGCCGAAGTTTTGAAAACGCATCGCGGAGCATATCGAACCCATCCGCGCTCTGCGGGAAAAAACTCGCGAACACGACGCGCTGCGGTTCTTTATACCCGACAAGCGCTCCCTGCGCCCGCTCGCTCTCGTGCGTCACCGTGTCGCCAACGCGCACTTTATTTATTTCCTTCAGCCCGGTGGCGATATACCCGATCTCCCCCGTTTCAAGGATATCTTTTGATTCAAACTGCGGGCGGAATACGCCCGCCTCTATCACTTCCGACATCGCATCCGCCATCATGAACCGCACGACCTCGTGCGCTTTCACCGAGCCGTCCATGACGCGGATATTCGCCACGACGCCTTTATACGAATCATACGAAGAATCAAAAATGAGCGCCTTGAGCGGTCCCTTGGGATCTCCTTTGGGCGGCGGCACCATCGTCACCACTTTTTCAAGCAACTCCGGAACACCTTTGCCTGTTTTACCGGAAATGTATAATATCTCGCTTTGCGCGATGCCGAGTATCTTTGATATCTCTTCGGCCGCCTCTTCCGGGCGGGCATGCGGGAGATCGATTTTGTTGACCGCAGGAATGATAACAAGCCCCTGCATCAATGCCTGCTCCAGATTCGCGAGTGTTTGCGCCTGCACGCCCTTGGTCGCGTCAACCAGCAAGATCGCCCCTTCCACCGCGGCAAGCGAACGCGACACCTCATAGCCGAAATCGACATGGCCGGGGGTATCTATCAAATTCAGAATGTATTCTGAATTTGATAACTGATGACTCATAACTGATGACTCGTGACCGCCGGATCCTGAAATTTTGCTATTTGTTATACGTTTTAAGTTATCAGTCGATGGTCGGTAGACCATCCGCACCGGTTGCATTTTAATGGTGATGCCGCGTTCACGCTCGATGCTCATCGTATCGAGCATTTGGTCCTGCATTTTGCGCTTTTCTACCGCGCCCGTGAGGTCCAAGAACCGGTCGGCAAGCGTCGACTTGCCATGATCAATGTGGGCCAGTATTGCAAAGTTGCGGATATATTTCTGATCCATACGTCTTTATTCTGTGAATTATTGTTTTTCCTCCGAACCGCTCACGGGGAAAAGCCGCGAAAGGAATATTCTTTTTACCGGAAGCGAGAACGACTGCACGACTGAAGCGAATTCCGGGATACGGAGTATGTGCGACGCGGCGCCATACACGATCGCGCCCGCGACAAGCGCAAAGCCCCCCTGCGCAAACACGCCCGCAAACGTCTGCATATTCACCCATTGTGCGGCAATATGCAATGCCCCATACACCGCGACCGCCATGCACGCTGCGGCTACGTTGATCTTGAACAAGGAGGGAACGATGCGCGCACTGTCAAAATGTTCCACGCGCACCATGAATGCAGAGTACAGCGCTAAGAGGTTTATCACGCTCGCAACCGAAAACGCGAGCGGCAACGCAAGGATAGCCGCGTGCGCGAGATCAGAAACCCGAAATATCGCGCCGACCACGCGTGCAAATTCGCCGCCCGCGGTCATCAGATGAAGAAAATAAAAACTGAGGAGTGCGGCGAGCGCCGTTGATGCGATATTGATGACCACGGGGGTCTTGGTGTCTTGCAGCGCGTAAAATGCGCGTGAAAAAAGCGGTACCAAGCTTTGCGCAAAGATAGAGAGCGCGAATGCGCCGACTGCCGCCGCGGTCAAGCGCGTATCTTCCCATGAGAACTGGCCGTATCCGAGCAGCACGCGCACGAGCTGCGCGCGCATAAGGATAAGAAACAATGAAATAGGGATCACGAAATACAGGATCTGATTGATCGCGTCATAGAGCTTGTTTAAGAATGCATCTATGTCCCCTTTCGCGTAGCTGGCGGCAAGAAACGGGAATACCGCACTCACGAACGAAAGTGCGATGATGCTGATGGGGACGAACTGCAGATCATTCGCAAAATAAAAGACCGCGATGCTTCCCGAGGCGACCGTGGACGCGATCGCCGTGACCACCACGAAATTAAGCTGGTTTGCCACAAGCCCTACGGTGCGGGGCAGCGAAAGCCGCGCGATCTTTACAAGGCCGAGGTGCCGTAGCGTGAACTCGGGCCTGAAAGAAAACCCGAGTTGCGCAACCGCGGGGATCTGAATGAGAAAATGAAGCAACGCACCGAGTACAACGCCGACCGCAAGTCCCGCGACGCCGAATGGTTTTACGAGAAACAGCGCGCCGATGATGATGCCGATGTTATACATGACCGGCGCGAGCGCAAAGGCAAAGAATCGCCTGCGCGCCTGAAGCATATTACCGATGATGTTGGACGCGCCAAGCAATATGGGGCTTAAAAACATGATACGCATCAGGAGTGCGGTCTGCGCCTGCTTTTCCCCGTCAAAGCCGGGCGCGACCAGCGCCACAAGCCACGGCGCGAACACCGCGGCGATCGCGGCACATACCGCAAACACCGTGCAAAACACGGTAAGCACGACGTTCGCGAGCCGCCACGCTTCTTCTTTATTGCGCGCCTCGTATTCCGCGAACACCGGAATGAACACCGAACTCAATATGCCGAGAATGAGAAGGCTGTACAGGAAGTCCGGGATGAGAAACGCGGCAAAATACACATCCATCGTATCTCCCGCGCCGAATTCGCCGGCAAAAATGCGGTTGCGCAGGATGCCAAGCGCCTTGGATAAAAAAGAAAAAAAGCCGATCATGACCGCGGCGGAAAAAATGACATCGAACTCTGCGTTGAAAATATTACGCCATTTCATTTGATGGTTGCACGTATGATTACATCGGTAGTGCCGTCCATAGAAATTGCCGACAGGTCTCTTCCTATTTCATCGATCGCCTGCATTCCTTCGGGCGCCACAAGCGAAAAATTGACCCCCGCAGAAACTCCCGGTTGTTTTTGGAATATGAATGTCATCGGCGTACGCGATGCCTCCTGCGTAAATGAAAATGGCAGCCGATAGCGGACGATGGCCGTAACACTTTTCTTTCCTACCGCAACCCATCCGCCAAACACCGTTTTCCCGGATTCTTCAAAAATACGCACGCCCGATGCGTCATTGCGCGTCGCGCGCTCCGACACCGCAAGATCCTCATCAATGATAAATCGCTCCTCTGCATAATCGATCTGCGGCAGTATCGTTGCCGCGGCGATCCCGGACGCTTCCAGCAGTTCTGATCCGGCAGGAACATATATCCGCATATACCGCTCGTGTTCTGCGCCCGCGCCGTTTTTGGGAACAAACTGCACCGCGACCGTATTGATGATATCCCCATTCTCTTCGATATGCGTCTCTTTCCACACATCTTCTTGTACCGCCACCGCGGCGCCGCCGACATCGCTTGATACCACCGCAAGATAATCCGCGCCTTCTTCGCTGATCACTTCCCCGCCCCACCCTTCTCTCACGATCATGTCCTGATGATCGCGTTCCGCAAGCCACACCAAAATATCCTTTTCACGCAGACCTTCCTGCATCGCCTGCATGAATGCACGGGTAGTGTCGCCCGAAAACGTCGGGAGGATTTCGCTGATCGCCCTCAGCACGTCTGTGTGCGCAAGACGCTCGCGATTTTCGCTGTTGACCAGTACCCCGTCATTCCCTTTGACCGGCCCGGTAAGCGCAAGAATATTTTTCAGCGCGCGATCGTTGAGCGCGATGACGCCGTCCGCATCGCCCCCGCCCGACTTCCCGTAAAAATAGGCTATCTTTTTTGCGGAAAGCGGGAAATCCAAAAACCAATTCGCGTCATGGAGCGCCCACGCGGTGGCGGTCTTCTGGATCGGCTCGGGGGGAACCACATTCACCTGAAGCTGGCCGTCAACGCCATAGACATCATCAAAAACAATACCGGTGATCGCACCGCCTTGCGTCGTAATAACTCCCACGGAACGGATCGCGCCGCCGGTCGCCCGGGCGACAGCGCCGTCTTGCGCGACCAATACGAATTTCCGGGGACGCTCCACGCCCAGCGCCCATACGGCAAGTTTCAAATACGATGCGAGCCGTCCCGCATGCGCGCCCGCGAGCGCAAGCTGAGGCGCAAGCGCACCGATGTGCGTGCGCGCATCATCGGCTAAAACAGCATCGTCCTTTGCCTCGGCAAATACCTCCTCCACTCTGCGTGATACGCTAGACGCCTCTGCTATCCCCACCAGCGCGTCACCGATCGATTCCCCCGCTGTCGCGCCCGCATACACATCCTTCATGCGAAAGAAAGAAGCAAAGGACACCTGAAACAGCGGTTCCATTCCTTGGGCAAGTTTTTCTGCCGCACCGAGAGCCTCCCGTTCAAGTGCCGAGACGCCTGCGGATGCGCCGCCTCCTCCCCGATGAATGAAAGAAGCGAGTGTGCCTTGCATGGAGGCAACAACCGCGCGACCGCCTTGTTCCCGCTCTGTTGCGCGCTCATGCGCGGCATGGAACAGAAACATCGCTTGTGCAAGATCAAATTGGGCCAGTGACCGTTGCGCGGAAAGAATGTCTTCGTACGCCGCGCGCGCGTCGGCAAATGCCGGCACTCCTTGCATGCTCCCGCTCCACCGCCATGCTGCGCCAAAAACAGCGGTAAGCACTACGACGCCGAACGCTCCCGTGAGCGCAATGCGCCATAGAAAAGAAAATCGGGAACTAAAAGGCGGCGGCGCGGCAACGCGCTGCCATTGCGGCCCTTGCGCCGCCTGTTCGCGCTGATATTGCTCAAAGTATACGTTGCTTTGCTGATTCGTGTGTTTGAGGTAGAACCGGGCAAATTGCGACTCTTCCCATTCGTGTTCCACGTCAAACGGCGCGTCGCGCTCGGATGCAGCAAATATGCTTTGTTCCTTTTTTTGTTTTTCCGAAGAAGAGCCGCTCATATCCTTTGTATTAACATGCGGACCGATCACGAAGCACCAGCATAACCGTCCTCAGTAATATTTTAATATCCAAAAAAAGCGACCAATTCTCGATATAATACGTATCAAGCTTGACCTCTTCTTCAAACGGCAGATTCGAAGACCCCGAGATCTGCGCCATCCCGGTCATGCCCGCTTTCACCACCAGCAGTTTTTTATGATGTCGTTCATATTGGCCTACCTCTTCCGGCTCATGCGGGCGCGGTCCCACGAGGCTCATTTCCCCTTTCAGCACGTTAAAAAGCTGCGGCAACTCATCGATGCGCGTCCTGCGCAGCGCTTTCCCGATACGCGTCACCCGCGGATCATTGTGCATTTTAAATAACGGGCCGCCGTCATTTCGCTCATTGAATTCCGCAAGCTGTTCTTTCATTTCATGCGCGCGATCAACCATGGAGCGGAATTTATACATCGAAAATTTCTTTCCTAATGTGATGCGGTCAAGCGCCACAAACACCGGCCCCTGCGAATCGAGTTTCACCAGTATCGCCGTTGCCGCAAACAAGGGCGACAGCGTAATGAGCCCCGCCGCCGCGCCAACGCAATCCATGATCCGCTTGATCACCCGCCCCCACCCATCAAGCGCGGTGTGCTTCACCTCAATGAGCGGAATGCCGCCCACCACGTCCACCTCCACATTCGTCGTAAGCGCCTGAAAAAGCGTCGGCGCAAAACGGAACGTCAAATGCCGATCGCGGCAGAATTCCGCAAGCTCCACGATCGCTTCTTTGCCGTAATCCGCGCGCCCCACGATGACCGCATCAATGCCTGGGTTTTCGATCGCTTGTTTTATTCCTTCCAGATCAAGCGCCGCGATCTGTTTTACCACGCGATACCGCAGCGAAGGATTGCGTCCTATTTCGCGTTTAAGGATATCCGAAACCTCGTCATCGCCGATAATGAGCGCGCGTTTTACGCCAAACTGATATCGCACCGCGCAATACCGCTCCACCACGCGAAGCACCATCCTCCCTAAAAACACATAGCCGATCGTAAGCGCCCATGCGGCGATCACGATGAACCTCGAATCAAACCATTCACGCGTGATAAAGATGTAAATGATGATGGCCATCATCGCAAACGACGCCGCAGCGACCACTTGGAAAAATTCTTGGATGATGTCCCCGCGCCTTGAGCGATACAGGCCGATGAGCGCGAACATCGCCATGCAAAAAGGAATGAATGACAGAAGAATAATGATGTACTTCTCAAGCGGCAGATTCAAATAAAAGAGCACCGGACGATACTGGCTGACCAGCGCGCTGGTGCGCAAAAAATACGCGGAGATGCCCGCGAAAAACAGCATGATAAAATCAACCGGCACAAGCGCGACCGTGAACAAAAGCGCCGCTTTTTTCATAGTACCCGCATCATAGCGAAATACCGCGTATTATTCAACCCGCCTAAATTTTTGCACTCATGTGCACGATGCTGGCCACATATCTGCTCTGGTTCTAGTATTGCAACCGTATAAAACCGTTTGTTTAAAGAGCTACTTTTAGTGCAAAAACTTAGGCGGGTCAATCCCAAAAAATATGCCCGCTCCTCACTAATAAGGAAAAGGCGGCATATATAAGGAAATTCACCGCATGAAATTGGGAAAATATAAGTTCCTCAGAGCAAGACTTGAGGAACCTATATTTCGTCTTCACTCGGACGCTGTGCACGAGATTACTCGTCCCCGCGCTCCTCGCTAGCCAAAATAAGGAAATATAAACAAAAAGCGAGGAAATCCTCGCTTTTTTGCATACGGGCATTCGGAGCAAACCGGTGAAGATGTACGTAAGCCGGATTCTGTTCCGCCAGCCGGAAAACCGGCCGGTCGGCGACGATCATTTCTCTTGTCACCGCATTACTGCGGTGATCATGCGACTACCTGCTTTCAAGGAAAGCATATTGTCTTGCACCCGACAAGGATTTGGCCGTTTCACCCCCGGTGTTGCCATCGGGGCTCGCCCTTGCTCGCTTGCGCGAGAAGGGCGCCTTCCGTCTTTCGTTGGAAAGCGTCTCTGTTCGCACCTCTAAGGTCGCCCTCGACGGCCGTTAGCCGCTGCCGTTGCCCGCCCAAATTTTTTATCTCTTGACTTTTTGTCGCGCATGCGCAAACGGCGTTTTTCGCGTTCGCAAAAAATAAAAAATTTGGGCGGGCGGGTGTCCGGACTTTCCTCTCCCCCGCGTTACCGCGTGAGAGCGATCGTCTGTGCATCTTAGCATCCCGGTTTGCTCCGGATGCCCGTAAAATATCCGATGAAATGAACAAAATATCGCCTTTATAGTATACAAGAAAGCGTCTAAAAAGTCAAATCATCGCGGCAAAAAAAACGGTTCGCGCGCGTATTGACACGGGGGTTATCCACTCCTTTGCGCATCACTTGCGCGCTGTGATATGATACGAAAATACGGAGAAAAATTAGCCCCTTTATTTATCATATTATAACTATTAAGAAGACGGGATTGCGATTTGTGTCTGCGCGCAACGCGCAGACAAATCGGGAACCCATTTTTTATCACTATGCCCGCCGCAATAAAGTTCACAGAGATCCGCAAACGAGATGGGAGGATCGTTCCTTTTGACAAAGACAAGATCACTGCGGCGCTCGAAAAAGCGGGGTTCGCGACCGGTGAATTCGGGCATGATGTTGCGGCACATTTGATGCAGCGGGCGCTTGATGTCACGCAGGAGAAGATCGCGGGCAAGGTCCCCATGGTGGAAGAGATCCAAGATGCCGTTGAAGAGGCGCTCCTTGGCTCGCGCTACAAAAAAACCGCAAAGGCGTATATTATTTACCGCGACCAGCACGCAAAAATGCGTGAATTGGTGTCTGCGGCAAATGTGGACCTGGTAGACAGCTATCTGGAGAAGCTCGACTGGCAAGTGCGCGAGAACAGCAACATGTCGTACTCGCTCCAGGGGCTTAATAACTACCTTTCTTCTGAGATCAGCAAGATCTACTGGATGAACAAGATCTATACGCCCGAGATCGCCAAAGCGCACATGGGAGGCGACCTCCACATCCACGATCTCAACCTCCTTGCGTCGTATTGCGTCGGGTGGGACCTGCAACACCTGATCGCGGAGGGTTTTAAAGGCGTCCCCGGCAAAGCGGAAAGCAAACCGCCCAAGCATTTCCGCAGCGCACTCGGCCAAGTGGTGAACTTCTTTTATACACTCCAGGGGGAATCGGCCGGCGCACAGGCGTTCTCCAACTTCGATACACTGCTTGCGCCGTTCATCCGTTACGACAACCTTACCTATGACGAAGTAAAACAAGCGATGCAGGAGTTCATGTTCAATATGAACGTGCCGACGCGCGTCGGCTTCCAGACGCCGTTCACCAACATTACGATGGATATGCATCCGTCGTCGATCTACGCGAAGTCCCCCGTCGTCATCGGCGGCAAGCCGCAAAAAGAAACATACGGCGAATTCCAAAAAGAGATGGACATGCTCAACAAAGCGTTCTTTGAAGTGATGATCGCGGGCGACGCGAAAGGCAGGCCGTTCACATTCCCCATTCCTACCTATAACATCACCAATGATTTTGAATGGGACAATCCGAACTTCAAGCCGTTGTGGGAGATGACCGCAAAATACGGCATCCCGTATTTTGCGAACTTCGTGAATTCGGACATGTCCCCCGACGACTCGCGTTCCATGTGCTGCCGGTTGCGGCTTGACCTGCGCGCGCTTGAGCGCCGCGGCGGCGGCCTGTTCGGCGCCAACCCGCTCACCGGTTCCATCGGCGTTGTCACCATCAATCTCCCCCGTATCGGGTATCTCGCAAAATCAAAGGAAGATTTCTTTGCCCGCGTTGAAAAACTGATGAAGATCGCGCGGGAAAGCCTTGAGATCAAGCGCAAATGCCTTGAGCGCTTCACTGACCGCGATCTGTATCCATATACGAAGTTCTACCTTGCGAGCGTGAAACAGCGCTTCAATCAATACTGGGCGAACCACTTCTCCACCATCGGCATCGTAGGGATGAACGAAGCATGTCTTAATCTCCTCAAAAAAAGCATCACGGATGATGAGGGGCATGCATTCGCGGAATCAGTGCTTGATTTCATGCGCGATAAACTCCTTGAGTTCCAAGATGAGACCGGCAATCACTATAATCTTGAAGCGACCCCCGCCGAAGGCACCGCATACCGCCTCGCAAAGATAGACAAAGCGGCGTACCCAGACATTGTCTGCGCGAACGAAAAGCAATATAGAGAAGGCGCAAAGCCGTTTTACACGAACTCGACGCACCTCCCCGTCGGGCACACCGACGATATCTTTGAAGCGCTCGACCTTCAAGACAGCCTGCAAACGCGCTATACCGGCGGCACCGTGCTCCATGGGTTCATCGGCGAAAGCATGCCGTCAGCGGAAGCAACGAAGAACTTGGTCAAAAAAGTCGTTTCGCAATACCGTTTGCCGTATTTCACGATCACACCGACATTCAGTATTTGCCCGACGCACGGATATATCCCCGGAGAACACTACTATTGCCCGCGCTGCGATGAAGCGCTTGAACAACATAATGCCGTACCGGCACAAAAAAAGGTCGAAGAAGCAGCAGTGGTAAAAAAATAATTCACACCTTATGGAAAACGAGAAACGTCAGCGCTGTGAAGTATACTCCCGCGTCGTCGGCTACCTCCGCCCCGTGTCCCAGTGGAACGAAGGCAAACAGGAGGAATTCAACGACCGTAAAGAGTATAACAAACAACTCGAAGTGACCGACTGCGCCTGCTAAGTAAAGCTTCCGACGTGGCCTTCCCTTTGACTATGACCACCGTCATTTTCAATTCTTTCTTTAATCCGTTCACGCTCTTGTATGTAAGGATCATTGAAGAGCTGCACTTCCGTTAAAATAAAAGAAAGAATTGAAAATGACGGTGGCATAAGAACTATGAATATCGGAGGATGGCAAAAAGTAAGCCTCGTGGATTTCCCGGGGAAGATCGCAACCATTGTCTTTACGAATGGTTGCGTTTTTCGTTGCAGTTTCTGCTATAACCCCGACCTCGTCGTCGGCCCCTTTCCCGCGCGCATCCTTGAGGATGAATTCTTCGCATTCCTTGAGAAAAGAAAAGGCAAGATCGAGGGCGTCGTCATCACCGGCGGCGAGCCGACCGTACAGGCAAACCTTGTCGCCTTTATGCAAAAAATAAAAGCGATGGGGTTTGCGGTGAAGCTCGACACCTGCGGGTATCTGTCCGACCGCGTTAAAGAAGCGCTTGCAAGCGGCGCGGTGGATTATGTCGCAATGGACATCAAAGCGCCGCTTGAAAAATATTCGCTCATCACCAATATACCGGTCGAGACCGACCGCATCCTTGAAAGCATTCGCTGTATCATCAACTCGGGTATCCCGCATGAATTCCGTTCTACGCTCGTGGAAGGCATTCATGAACCTGACGATATTTTAAAAATGGCGCAGCTTATTACGGGGGCTGACGCCTACTACCTGCAACGCTTCCGAAGCGCAGAAAAACTCATCAACGCGTCATTCAAAGAAAAAACAGCGCCATCCGAAGCGCTGCTCAAAGACCTCGCCGCGCAATGCGAAAAATATGTGAAAAAATGCGAATTGCGCGCGGCGGCGTAAAATATTTTGAATTATACAGTCGCTCCCTGCATTCTTTCTTTTATCTTAACGGAAGAGCAGCCCTTTCATATTATCTTATAAATAAAGGGCGTGAGCGGATTAAAGGAAGAATGCAGGGAGCAACTGACTATGTTATCGGTCGAGAGCTTCATTCAACGCTTTGTCCGCAAGCGTATTCTTCTCGCGCGGCACATGCGTGAATGTCACGCGCCCCAGGTCTGTTTTCAAATTCCATATCTCGATGAACAGCTCCTGGATATGTTTGGTAGAAAGCTTGTACTGTCCTGATAGTTGGCGCACAAGAAGCTCCGAATCCGCACGCACCTCAACGTCCATCTGCTTTGCCCGCTCTTTCCCAAAGAGCGCTTTTATTTTTTTGAACGCAAAGATCACCGCTTTGTATTCGGCTTCGTTGTTCGTTCCGTCCTCCACGCGCTCGCCGTAGGTATGGAGCACTTTTTCGGTCGTGCCATCAACTAGCACGACGCCGATCGCTGATGGCCCCGGGTTCCCCCGCGACCCGCCGTCGGTATAGACAATAAGTTTGTTCATAGTGATTTCCGTATATCTTTTAATTTCAATTGCAATTCTTTCGTGCCGTTCCATTCATTCGCTTCAAGCTCAAACACCACGTCCACGCACGCCCCGACATCGCACACCTGCATGCGTTCCGAAAGCCCGAATCCGATGCAATTAAAGAACTTCACTGCGCCATCGTCGCTTGCGGCTTTGAGCATCATCTTAAGATGGCTCTCTTTCTCCCCCACCAGCCGCGCTGACGCGACCGTCGCGTTGCGCAACAACAGCGTCGGCTTTCTGTTCCCTTCGCCGTAGGGTTCAAAGCGCGCTAAAAGATCGCACAGTTCCCACGTCACTTCATGCGGCGCCACCTCCGCCTCGACAAGGAGCGACGGTGTGGGTATCTTTGCCGGGAGTACGCGCTCCCCTTCCTCGCGCAGAAGCGCGGAAAATTGCGCAATATTTTCTGCATTGATCGCAAACCCGCCTGCGGCCGCATGTCCCCCGAATTCAAGCAATAAATCCCCTCCTCCTTTTTCATTGCACGCGCGCATCACCTCGACCACATTGAACCCCTCGATGCCGCGGCACGAACCCTTGAGATTGCCGTTCGCTCTGCCGTACACGAACGACGGCACGCCGTATTTATCGGTAAGGCGGCCCGCCGCAAGCCCCACCACGCCTACCGCCCATTCTTCTTTCCCGAGCACAATGATGCGGGGCTGCTTGCCTGATGCTTGTATTTCTTCCGCGATCATCGCTTCCGCCTCTTTTAATATCTGGTCGATCGTTTTCCGCCTGCCATTATTGAGCTCCTCCACCCGCTCCGCAAATCGCTGTGCCTTGTCTTCATCTTCGGTGATCAGCAATTCGAACGACACCGTCGCATGATCCATGCGCGACGTCGCGTTGATGCGCGGCGCGATCATGAACGCTATGGTCTCTGCCGTCACCGCATCCGCGGGCAACGGGAACGTCAGATGCTCAAATGCGCGCGAAGGCCGCAAACACAACAGCGTGCGCAGGCCGATGCGCTGGGTCTTTCGTATCACGATAAGGCCGTATTTCACGAACGTGCGGTTCTCGCCCACAAGCGGCACCATATCCGCGACCGATGCGATCGCCACCATATCCAGAAGCCACTTTTCCCACCCTTCGGGTATTTCGAGCTGTTTCGCTTTTTCGGACTGCACCAGCGCGCACGCCACTTTGAACGTTACCCCCGCGGCGCATAATGTCTTAAAAGGATACGGCTCCCTTTCGCACTTGGGGTCAATGATCGCATATGCCGCGGGAGGAATAGGCGGCACCAGATGATGGTCGACGATGATCACATCGCGTCCATGCTCGTTCAAATACGCAACTTCTTTCACGTCCGTCACGCCGCAATCCACCGTGATCACAAGGCCGATACGCGTATCGGCGATGATCTCTGTAAGCGCTTTTTCCTGCAGGCCATAGCCCTCATTAAATCGATCAGGTATATACACATCCACCTCCGCGCCTAATTTTTTAAGCGTCGTATAGAGTATCACCGAACTGCAAATGCCGTCCGCATCATAATCGCCGTACACAAGGATCTTTTGTTTTTTCTCGATCGCATCCCAAATTCTCGCGACCGCCTTTTCCATGTCTTGGAACAAATATGGATCATGCACATCGACGCTGTATTCCGCATCAAAGAATTCATCGATCTCGCGCTGGGTCGTTAACCCGCGGTTATGGAACAGCTGGAGTATCACCGACAACTGTTCGGGAAATTGCAATATAAAATCATCGGATATCTTCCCTGCGAGCTTCCACCGCTTTCCTTGTCCGCTTTCCTCGTGATATACGATCGTCGCCTCCCGTATGCTTTGTGGTGCAGTAGTCGTCTTTTTCATTCGTATTACTGCTACTGGATCAATCCTTTCGTCCGAAGGTCTGTTTTTGACTGCTCCATGGTGGTCATGCCGTCTTTCGCGCCTATTTGCATTGCAGAGAAGATGCTTGCGAGGCGGTTTTCGCGGATGAGGTTCGAAACCGCGGGCGTATTGACCATGATCTCCCACGAAGCGACGCGCGCGCCGCCGCCTTTGCGCGGCAAAAGTTCGCGGGACACCGCCGCCACGAGGATATTGGAAAGCTGGTTGAGGATCTGCTGCATCTGGTTGGGGGGGAAGATGTTCATGATGCGCTCGATCGCTTCCACCGTGGACGCGCTGTGAATGGTGCCAAACACCAGATGCCCGGTTTCTGCGGCCGAGAGCGCGGTTGAAATGGTCTCGAGGTCGCGCATTTCCCCGACCATGATGATGTCGGGGTCCTGCCGGAATGCCGCGCGGAGCGCATCCGCGAACGAATGGCTGTCGAGTCCGATCTGCCGCTGTTCGATCACGGCGAGTTTGCGCGGATACACGAACTCGATCGGATCTTCAATGGTGATCACATGCACACGCCGTTCCTGATTGATCATATTGATGATCGAAGCGATCACCGATGACTTTCCCGATGCCGTGGACCCTGTCAGCAAGACCAACCCCTTTTTAAGCTGGGTAAACCGGGAAATAGTGGGGTGAAAATTCAAGAATTGCGGGGTCGGGATCGTGCTTGACACCACGCGGATCGACAGCGCGAACATCCCCTGCTGAAGGTGGATGTTGGTGCGAAACCGGTTCCCTTCGAATGAATAGATGATGTCGAGCTCTTTCCCCTGTGCGACGCGCTCGCGCGCCTCATCGGTGGGGATGATGGAAAACACGAACTCCGCAAGCCCTTGCGCATCGACGTCTTCGTTCACCAGCGCCTCTAAATTTCCCTCTATTTTCCCCACTGGCGGCTGGCCGGCGATAAGATGGATATCGGACGCTTTTTTTGCGATCGCCACGCGCAGATAATTGTGAAACACATCGAGTACTTCCATACTATATTAATGCTTAACTTATAATGCAACCTTTTCTTTCACGTTTTTATGTTTTAAGTTTAACGTTTCACGTTTTATGTTTCAAGTTTTATGCAGAAGCGCGTCTATGCCGGGCATCGGCTCGCCGGCGAGAAATTCGAGCATTGCGCCGCCGCCCGTGGAAATAAAATCGATTTTTTTAGAAAGCCCGAGCTTATCAACGCTCGCCGCCGAGTCACCCCCGCCTACGATAGTGAATGCCTTGCTTTTTGCGACCGTCCGCGCGAACGCTTCAGTGCCCGCCGCAAACGGCGCAAGCTCGGAAAGCCCGAGCGGCCCGTTCCAGATGATTGTGCGCGCACCGGCGGCAATGTGATCGAACAACCCCGCGGTATCGGGGCCGATATCCAAGATAAATTCGTCTTCAGCGACCCTCCCGACCCCCACTATCCTCCCCACTGCGTCAACGGAGATCTTTTTTGCCACCACCACGTCAACCGGCAAGTGGATCTTGGTGGACATCCAATTCACTTTTTTGAGCTTCTCAACTATTTCTTTATCGAGCTTCGATTTGCCCACCGCGATCCCCTGCGCCTGCAAAACGTGATTCGCGATCATCCCGCCAAGCAAGATATTATCCGCTTTATCAAAGAACCGCTCAATGAGCTTGATCTTCGTTTCGATCTTTGCGCCGCCCATGGCGATCAGCAACGGGACCTTTGGCTTCATATACGCCCGATGGAGCACCGCAACCTCCTGTGCAAGCAAAAGCCCCGCATACGAAGGAAGAAAACGCGTGATCATTGCGATCGAAGCGTGCGCGCGATGCGACACCGAAAACGCCTCGTTCACATAGACATCGCCAAGCGACGCAAGGCCGCGAGCAAATTCTTCATCGTTCTGCTCCTCGCCTTTATGAAACCGAAGGTTCTCAAGCAGCACGATCTCTCCCGGCTTCATCTTTGCCACTGCCTTGTGCGGCAGTGACCCGATGCATTCCGATACAAAACGAACCGGTTTCTTTAGGTCTTTCGCAAGTCGGCGGGCAAGCCGGCGAACACTAAAACACGCCCGTTCTTTCCCATTCAGAGCGCCTGCGGGCGGCCTGCCAAAATGAGTAATAAGAATGATCTTCGCTTTTTTACGCGCAAGCAACCGCAGCGTAGGAATGGTTTTTATGATCCTGAAATCGTCTTCGATCACGCCGTCTTCCACCGCCACGTTGAAATCGACCCGTACCAGTACCCGCTTGCCTTTTACATCCGCCTTGTCGATGGTTTTTAGCCTCATAATTGCTTTCTATCATACCATAGGAACAGACGCCTCAAAACCCCCGTTCCATTGTTGGCGGCACGCATCGCCGCATGGTACAATGGCACTATCATGGATATTCAACGCATTGCGCAAAAAAAAAACATCATTATTCTCGGGGCTGGGTTTGGCGGGAGCGCCTGCGCACGCACACTGGAGGATATACGGCGCGCGCATCCCTCTTCATTTCAGGATCTCAATATAGTTCTGGTGGATAAAAAAAACTACTACCTGTATACGCCATCCCTCTATGAGATCGCCACTACGGCGGCAGACGATGCCGCTCCCCTTGCACTCAAACGAGCGGTAGGCATCCCCATTGAGGACATTGTTGCGCGTACGGCGATAAAATTCGTCCAGGGCAACATCACATATGTCGACCTTGGCGAGAAAAAGATCTCCTTTGAAGACGGAACGGTATTATCATATGAATATCTGGTGTATGCGATCGGATCGGAGCCGACCTATTTTGGCATTCCCGGAGTGAAAGAACACGCCATCGCGCTTAAATGGCTTGAAGACGCGATCCGCATCAGAGCGGAGGTAAAAAGAAAATACGACACGAAGCTCTCCGAAGAAGCCCTTGCCGTCGTGGTCGGCGGCGGCGGCCCGGCGGGCATCGAGGTCGCCGCAGAACTCATCGGATATGTTAAAAAACTCAACCAAAAAACAGGGAAAAATATTTCCTGCTCCCCCATCATCGTAGACGGCGGCGCGCATGTGCTTGCCGGGTTTGACGACTTCACGGTCACCAAGGCGACCGCGCGGCTTCTGTCTGTCGGCGTCCGCATTAAATGCGGGTTCGTCATCGCGCATGCAGATGAGAAAGCGGTGTATGTAAAACCCGCTCCCCCGCCGCCGCCAGCCGCAGGCAGTGCAGCGCCGCAAGAACAGCCGGCAACGGAGGAGGCGCTTCCCTACGACCTCTTTATTTGGGGGGGAGGCGTGCAAGCCGCATCCGTCCCTTCGGGAGATTGTCTTATAAAAGAAAAGCGCGGAAGAATAGAGACAAATCAATGCCTTGTCTGCACGCCCACCGGAGAAAACCTTGAAATAACAAAAAAAGTTTTTGCCATCGGCGATGTTGCATGCTTCACCGATCCGAAAACAAAACGCGCGATGCCGGGCACCGCACAGGTAGCCGCGGCAGAAGGAAAAGCGGTCGCACATAATATCCATCAAGCCATCGAAGGAAAACCCCAGATCCCTTTCGTGCCAAAAGCCTCATATCCTTTTGTCATTCCTGTCGGAGGCAAATATGCGATCGCAAAAATAGGCCCGGTCCGCTTCAGCGGCTTTTCCGGGTGGATTTTCGCACAACTCGTTGAGCTCTATTACTTTTACTCCGTTACCCGCGATCTCGGGGTTATTCGCCGCTGGTGGCGCGATATTAAGATCTTCACGCGCAACGATTAGCGCGCTTCTTTAATTCTTATCAATCGGTTTTACCTTCTCCGGTCATTCTTAATTCTTTCTTACATCCGCTCACGCCCTTCTCTATAACAATTAATGAAGGGCTGCGCTTCCGTTAAGATTCCAGAAAAAATTAAGAATGACCGGGGATCGCCTTCGCAATCCAAAGAATTTTAAAGGGACGCGAGCATTTTTGCAAACTCCTCTTTGTCGGTCGAGGCTCTCCCTACCAGCACGCCGTCGATCCCTTCTTGAAGGACAAAGTCGCGGATATTGCGGGAGTCCACCGACCCTCCATAGAGCACTTTGAGCATGGTCGCCTGTGCGGCGCCAAACATCTCGCTCACGACCTTCCTGATATAGATCGCCGCAGAAAGCGCGTCGTTGGGCGTATCTGAAACCCCCGTACCGATCGCCCATATCGGCTCGTATGCGATCGTAATGCGCGCAAGCGCGCCTTTCGAGATCCCCGTAAGCGCGGCGCGCGTCTGTTCCCCCACCGATTCGGGAACCGCCTTTTTATCCTCCCGTTCCCGCTCGCCGACACAGATGATCACGTCAAACCCGCCGGCCAACGCCATATCCACCTTCTTGCGTATAATATCGTCGCTCTCTGAAAAATGCTGGCGCCGCTCGGAATGACCGACGATCACCGTCCCTACGCCAACCCCTTTGAGCATATCTGGTGTGATCGCCCCCGTGTACGGACCGCTCTCTTTCCAAAAAACATCCTGCGCGCCAAGGCGCACCGTACGCCCTATCTTTTTTTTGACCGCAGCAAGAAACACGAACGGAGGGCACACCACCACCGTGGTGCTTTTTTTTATTTTTACCTGTGCTATTTTCTTTGCAATGCGTTCCGCTTCTTTCGCGGTGGCAACATACGCTTTCCAATTTGCAACAATGAGTTTCATGGTATGCCGTTTATATCGTTTTCACTTTTCTTAAAAATGCCGCGGCGTCTTCAGGCGCGATCGCGGATATCTCGATGCCGGTCCCCATCTCAAAGCCGGCCCAAATGGATGTCTTTGGCAGGATCTCGATATGCCAATGATAATGGCCGTGCTTCTCGCTGTCGGGCGCTGTATGAATAAAAAAATTATATGCGGGGTCATTTAAGCCGTTCCGCAGGCGCGTCAGCTGTTTTTGCAGCATCTTTGCCGCCAGTGCGAGATCGCCGTCCTCGAGCATGCCGAAATTCGGCTGGTGGATCTTCGGAGAGATCCGCACCTCGAACGCCACCTTTGAAGCGAACGGGGTAAACGCGACAAACCGCTCGTTCTCATCGATGATCCTTTTTTTCACCCGCAACTCGTACTGGATCATCTCGCAATGCACGCAGGTCCCGTGCTCGTGAAAAAAACGCTCCGACCCCCGCAAGCTGCGCGATACATCGGGCGGGATCACCGGCATCGCGATCAACTGCGAGTGCGGATGCGGAAGCGACGCGCCCGCTTCGCGTCCGTGATTATGAAACACCAGAACATAGGCGACGCACTTTTCATGCTCAAGCGACCGGTACCGTTCCCGATACGCGCGCACCAGATTGATCATCTCTTCCGCATCAAGGTCAGGAATATAACGCTTGTGATCCCTGAGGATGAACACCTCGTGCGACCCCACCCCATCCGCCAACGTATACGGGCCCTCTTTAGAAAAAGAATTGCACGGCGCCTTGCTGAATGCGGGAAATTTATTAGGAACGGCGACCACGGACCACCCGGTCGAGTGCCCTCCTTGCCGATAATCGTAGCGTACGAACGGCTTTTCTTTTCTTTCCGATAGCACCTCAAACGGACACTGAGAAATCGGTGCTTCTTGTTTTTTTGGCTTTGCGCCCACCGCGAACGCATGCGGGCGCTTTCCGCGCGCCAGCGCGATCACTACCCAATCCCCCGACACCAGGTCTTGCCGCAATTCCGATATATTTTTCTTTTTTGTTGCCATAAAGAGGCGCTACGCCCGCACTGTTGTGCGGCGATATCTGCCCAGCAGCATATTCTTTCGCACCACAAGCAGGTCGCGCAATGTCGTGACATAGGCGCTCAAACCGACTTTTGATTCGCCTTTATTTATCCATTCCACCGGAAGCTCTTTGATGCGATAGCCGAGTTTTTTTGCGATCACCAGGATCTCAATATCAAACCCCCACCGGGTAAGCGTCTGCAAAGCGAACACCTCTTGAGCGGCACGCGCAGAAAAGAGCTTGAACCCGCGCTGAGTGTCGTGTATCTCCCAAATGGCAAGCAGGCGGATAAGCAACTTCGCCCAATGGCCGAGCGCGCGCCGGTACCATGCGGCATGCTCTTCTATCTTTGCGCCCGGAAGCTCTATGGAAGCGATCACGACATCATATCCTTGCGAGAAATAAGAAATGAAAGTATCACAATACTCAATGGATACAGAATTGTCGGCGTCCATGAATAGGCGGAACTTCCCACGAGCCGCCAGCATCCCCTGCCGCACGACATATCCTTTGCCGTTATTTTCTTTATTGTCGATGAGTACAAGCCCCTGCATCGTGCGTGCGCGTTCTGTAACCACCTCGCCCGTGCGGTCACTGGACCCGTCGCTTACCACCAGCACTTCATAGGTAAACGATTGTTTTTTGAGATACGCATCGACCGCCTCAAGCGTTTTGCCGAGGCGATGCTCTTCGTTATATGCAGGAATGATGACCGATAAAAATACCTCTTTCTCCATAGCAATAAAATTATACCACGACAAAACCGCTTCACAAAATAAAACGACCCAAAGCGCATACGTGCTCCGGGTTTCGCGCTGAACCATGTCGCACGCGACACATTATTCTTTTTTCCTGTTTCTGTCGATCCAGCTTTGTAAAATAAGCGCGGCGGAACTCTGGTCTAGCGTGTTCTTTTTTGCGCCGTCACGTGTGGCCATTTTCGTCGTGAATATTTCATTCTCATACACCACCGGTATCTGCACGAATCGCGCGAGCGCATCGCCAAACATCCGTATCGTCCGCATGAACGGCGACACTTCCCCGATGAGCATCGGCATACCAATGACGATCTGCACCGGCTTTTCCGCGTCGCATATTTTTTTGATCTCGGCAAGCGTTGAAGATATATTCTCGATCGTCGCATGCGGAAACGCGATCATACCGTTGTCGTCCGACACCGCGATGCCAATGCGCTTCTCACCGTAATCGATGCCGAGATATTTCATAAAACAGGAAGCTTGAATCTTGAAACCTAAAACTCGAAACAAAAATTATGAATATGTCATACCCCCTGTTTCATGTTTCACGCGTCATGCTTCAAGACCGGTTAGTATCTCGCACCCCTCCTCTGTCACCAGCACCGTGTGTTCAAAATGCGCCGCAAGCGAACCGTCCATGGTGCGGATACCCCACCCGTCTTTGTCGGTTTTAATGCGCCAATCGCCTGCGGTCACCATCGGCTCGATCGCAATGGTCATGCCCGCAACAAGCGCCTCGCCGGTTCCCTTTTTGCCGAAATTCAAGATCATCGGCTCTTCATGGGCATGATGCCCCACGCCGTGCCCCGCAAGTTCGCGCACCACGGAAAAACCCTCGCGCTCAACGCATAGCTGAATGGCGTGCCCGACATCGCCGAGCTTCGCGCCCGCGCGCACGGCAGCGATGCCTTCATACAGCGCTTTGTTCGTCACCGCGATAAGTTTTTGCGTTCGCGCGGGAACGCCGCCCGCCGCAACCGTGAGCGCACTATCGACGCACATCCCCTCGTACCGAACGCCAAGATCGAGGCTCACTACATCGCCGTCCCGGATAACCTTACCTTCATACGGGATCGCATGCACCACCTCGTCATTGATGCTCACGCACAGCGCGGCAGGATACGGTGACGCCGCTCCCTCCGGCTGGTAGCCCAAAAAAAGAGGTGTAGCGCCGTGCGCGGCGATGATCCTCTCCGCTTCCGTATTGAGTACCGCAGCATCTGCGCCCGGCGCAACCATAGCCGCAACGCGCGCAAGTACATCTGCCAAGATCTTTCCTCCGCGGCGCATGGCGGCGATCTCTTCTTGTGTATTGATAACGATAGGCGCCATTGTTCCGTGCGGAATTTTATTGCTTTGGAAAGACGTTTCTCTTCGCAAGCGCTTTCACTATTTCCTGATGCACCGCCTCCGGGTCTTGCTCGCCATTCACCACAATAAGCTTGCCTTTGCTGCGATAATGTTCAACCACCTTCATCACTTCGTGGTCAAACCAATCAAGCCGCGATTCAATGCCTGCGGGATTATCTTCCGAACGGATCGTCAGGTCTCCGCCGCAATATTGGCAATGCGTTTGAGGCGCTTCTTGCTCATTTTCTACGTACGCTCCTCGCTTGCATACGCTGCATATGCGCCGTTTCATCAGGCGGTGACGCGCGACCTCGCGTGAAATATCGATAAGTACCACTTTTACTTTTTTCCGTTCGAACCAATCAAGCACCTCGTCGAGCGTCGTCGCCTCTCCGAGCATCCGCGGGCTGCCATCAAACAACACGCCTTTATGCACATCGGTATACGCAAGCTTTTCCATCCAAATAAAAAATGGCATCCAGGAAGGAGCGAGCTTCCCTTGTGCCATTGTTTCTTTCATCCGGTGCGCGGCGGCGTTTTTACGTTCAGAAAATTTCCGTAAAAGATCGCCGGTGCCGATGTATTCGAGATCAAACTCTCGCGCAAGAACCTGCGCTTGAGTACCCTTTCCGCTTCCTGAGCGCCCAAGCATAATAAGATTAAGTGGTTCTTTCTCCATTGCACTTCTATTCTATCACGAGATGTGATGTGTTAAAAATCACTCGTCTCGCTGAAGATAAGGCGAAGCAGGTTAGAATTTTTCGTACTCGTGCATGACGAGCTGTGCGTCGATCTGCTTCATCGTATCGAGCGCGACAGACACCACGATCAACAACGCCGTACCACCGATCGAAAGCGTCGCGGTACCGGTAAAATATTGAATAATGAACGGCAGGACCGCAATAATGCCCAGCGACACCGCGCCTGCAAGCGTAATGCGATTCATGACCCGCGCGAGAAACTCCGCGGTCGGGTTTCCCGGCCGGATGCCCGGCACGAACCCGCCATGCTTCTGCACGCCTTCCGCGATCTCCTTCGTATCAAACGTGACTGCGGTATAAAAATACGTAAAAATGATCACGAGAATAAAATACACCGATCCGTACATCAGCCCTCCCGCTTTAAAAAATCCGGCGAGCGAGGTCCCGAGATCTTTGATCCACTCCTGATGCGCCAACTGCATGAAATTGCCAAGCATCTGCGGGAACAACAGGATCGATATCGCAAAAATGATAGGGATGACCCCTGCTTGATTCACCTTCAACGGAAGGTATGTCGACGTTCCTCCATATACCTTTGATCCGCGCACCCTCTTTGCATATGAAATGGGAATATTCCGCTGGCTGTCGTTGATAAACACGACGCCCGCGATCACAATGACAAATACGATAAGAAACACGACCACCGTCGGGATCATGGACGGGTCGAAATTGAGGAAGAACTGGCCCACTTTTGTCGGTACAGCAGCGATGATACCCGCAAAGATGAGCAGTGAAATGCCATTGCCGATCTTTTTTTCCGAAATAAGTTCGCCGATCCACATCAAGAATACCGTTCCCGCCGTGATCACCGAAAGGTTGGTGATGAGCGAAAAAAGATCAAGCCGGTCAATGACATTCTGATTCTGGAGCAACGCCAAAAGACCATACCCCTGCAAACAGGCAAGCGGTATGGTTAACAGCCGCGTGTATTGATTGAACTTCTGCCTTCCTTGTTCTCCTTCTCCCTGGTACAGCTCTTTGAGCTGGGGGAAGATCATGGTCAGAAGCTGCATGATAATGAGCGCGGTGATGTAGGGGCCGACGCCCAGCATGACAATAGAGAGATTATCGAGCGCGCCGCCGGAAAAGATATTGAGCAATCCGAAGAATTGATTCCCTTCAAAAAAGCTCTGCAATCTGCTCACATCGATCCCCGGAACCGGGATGACCGCCGCCACGCGGAACACCGCCAGCAACGCAAGCACGAAAAGGATCTTCCTTCTCAGATCCTTTGTTTTAAAAATTTGTATCAATTTGTCCATCATACTCTAGACCTATTCCTTTACCGCGCCCCCCGCCTTTTCGATCTTCTCCTTCGCCGATGCGGATACAAAACATCGCTCTACGGTAAGTTTCTTTTCCAGCGCCCCGCCGCCAAGTATCTTTACCAAAGGAAATGTGTTTCCTCTCTTTTCGATAAGGCCGTGGGCATGCAGTGACTCCGGGGTCACCGCGTCGCCTGAGGCAAATACCGCATCCATTGCAAAAAGGTTCACGATCGCGTGTTTTGTGCCGATGCTCTTAAAGCGATACCCGCGCAATTTCGGGATTTTTTTGATCAGATCGCGTTCTGCGGGACGGATCCTGTGTCCTGCGCGCGACTTCTGTCCTTTTGTCCCTCGTCCGGACGTCTTTCCATGCGCGCCGCCCCGCGCGATGCGTTTCTTGCTTTTCTTTTTATTCCGTAATTCGTGAAGTTGCATACCCCGTATATCAACTTGGATAATGTTCACATTATCAAAAGTTGTAATAAATAATTATTCTTGCGTATATCCTTTAGCATGCCCCCGCGCAAGGTCTTTCGCATGCGAAAGACCAATCCAAGTTGTATTACGGGGCATATGATTATTGTAACGGCGTTGCTTCGCTTGCCGAAACCGCCTGCACGGGTGCCGCAGGTCCTTTCTGCCGCCGCAGCTTCAAGCTCCTGAGCGCCGCAACCGTCGCCTCGCTTACATTGATCTTATTCGAACTCCTTCCTTGGATCTTTCCGGTGACGTTCTTTATTCCCGCAAGCTCGCAGATCACCCGCACTGCGCCGCCCGCAATGATGCCTGTTCCCGGTTTTGCCGGCTTCAGCAGCACGCGTGCGCTTCGAAACTTCCTGCTCACCGTATGCGGAATGGTACCGTTATAGGTATTGATCTTGGTGATATTTTTTTTCGCTTGCTGGATCGCTTTTTCAATGGATGCGGCAACGTCGAGCCCTTTTGCGGTCCCTACGCCGACGCCGCCCTTTCGGTCGCCGAGCGCGATCGTCACGCGGAAGCTGAACCGTCTCCCGCCCGCCATCGTACGCGCCACTCTCCTGATATCGAGGGTCTTTTGGTCAAACTCTGATTTTTGTCGTTGCATTGCCATACTTAAAATAGTAATCCTCCGGCTCGCGCGCCCTCGGCAACTTCTTTAATTCTCCCGTGATACGGGAATCCGCCGCGATCAAACACCGCTTTCGTGATACCTGCTTCTTTTGCTTTTTTCGCGATCTCCTCGCCCACTTTTTTCGCACGCTCCGCTTTCGTGTGTTTGCCTTTGTGAGCAACATCGGATGCGGAACACAGCGTGACCGCTTTTGCATCATCGATAAGCTGGGCATACGTGTATTTCGTCGAACGAAATACCGCAAGGCGGGGCGCAGATGCGGTGCCTTGTATCTTTGCCCGTATTCGTTTGTGGATCCGTGTACGATTCATAGAATTGCTTTATGCGGTCCCTGCGCGCTTGCCTTCTTTGCGCCGAATTATTTCTCCCGTATATCGAATTCCTTTCCCTTTATATGGCTCAGGCTTCTTCAGCTTGCGGATGTTCGCCGCGATCTGGCCTACGAGCCCCTTATCGATGCCTGAAATGGAAATGGCATTCTTCTCAACATGGAACGCAATGCCCGCAGGCGCTTCGAATTCAACGGGATGAGAAAAGCCGAGCTGCATTACGAGCTTGTTCCCGGAGAGCGCTACGCGATACCCCACGCCTTCCAACTCAAGTTTCTTCGTGAACCCCTCATGCACGCCTTTCGCCATGTTCGCGATAAGCGCGCGGGTCAACCCCACAAAAGCCTTTGATGCGTTTTCGTGCGCTTTCCGGACGATCACCAGGCCGTTTTCCTGCGTCACCGCGACCGCAGGATGCGCGTGCAATGCCAATTCCCCTTTTGGCCCCTTCACGGAGACCATATTTCCCTCGATGCGTACTTCGATCTTCTCGGGTATTTTTATTGAATTTTTTGTAAGACTTGCCATAGGGATCACCACACTTCACAGATAACCTCTCCGCCAACGCGCTTTCGACGCGCCTCTCTATCGGTCATTAATCCTTCGGGTGTTGAGATCACCGCGATGCCAAAACCCTCTCGAATAGAATGCATTTTTGCGGCGGGTGCATACACTCGCTGGCCGGGCTTCGATACGCGCGCAATACTGCTGATCGCGGAAGAGCCATCTTTCTGATATTTCAATTTCACCGCAATGGTTTTGCGTATTTTTTTCCCCTTCTTTTCAAACCCGTCGATGAAATTCTCCCGCTTTAAGATCGCGAGTATCGCCGACTTGATCTGTGAATACGGAATACTCACGGTCTCATGACCGGCTGCTTTCGCATTGCGTATTCGCGTGAGCATGTCTGCAATAGGATCCATAAATATCTTATAACCTGTATCGTAAATCTTGGAACATAAAACGTAGATTCTGAAATATGAATTGGGTTTTACGTTTCATGTTACCTGTTTCATGTTTTCACCAGCTTGATCGCGTTACTCCGGGGATCTCGCCTTTTTGCGCAAGCTCCCGGAAACAGATCCTGCACAGATCGAATGCGCTGATATAGCCGCGCACCCGTCCGCATCGAAAACACCGATTTACTTTTCGTGTCGAGAATTTTGGTTTCCGTTTTGACCGCGCAATGGTTGATTTCTTTGCCATACCAACAAATATTATTTCTTCAGGGGAACTCCCATCATACGGAACATGTATTCCGCCGCCTTCTTATCCCAAGAATTGGTCACGATGGTTATCTCAAAACCGAAGATATTCCCCGCTTTTTCGTGGCTTGCCTCAGGAAACACAATATCTTCTTTTATGCCGATAGTCAAATTACCCGCCTGATCGATCCCATTCGTGCCGATACCGTGAAAATCCCTCGTGCGGGGAAACGCGATGGAAACAAGTCGGTCGAGAAAACTGTACATTTTTTCGCCTCTGAGCGTCACCTTCACGCCGATGGGCGTTCCTTGGCGAAGTTTGAACGTAGCGATGGATGTGCGCGCGAGTGTCTTCACCGCTTTTTGCCCCGCGATAAGCGTGAGTCCGCGCTCCACCGACTCGACGGCTTTCTGATCCCCGGATACTCTGCCAACGCCCGAATTCAAGACGATCTTGCGGATCTTTGGCGCTTGCGCATCAAGGCGATACCCGAATTCCTTCTTCATCGCAGGCACCACTTCTTTTATATATTTTTCTTTAAGACGGTTCATACTTATATCGTTGCGTTGCATTTTTTACATATCCGCGACTTGATGTCTTTCGATATCTGATACCCGACGCGCGCGGGCTTGGAACATTTCGGACAGATAAGCATCACGTTTGAAATATCAAGCGGCGATTCTTTTGAAATGATCTGCCCTTTTTCACCCTGCTTTCGCGGGCGCATGTGCACTTTACGCATATTCAACGACTGCACTACCACGGCGCGATCGTCCGGGAGCACCTGCATGATCTTTCCCGATTTCCCTCGATCTTTTCCTCGCATGATCACTATATTGTCGCCTTTTTTTACTTTCATATGCGTTGCGTTATACCACCTCCGGCGCGAGTGAAACTAATTTTGTAAATCCTTTTTCCTTCAATTCCCGAGGGATCGGACCGAAGATCCTTCCCCCTTTCGGTTCCTGCCCGTCCACGATCACCACCGCATTGTCATCAAATCGGATATGGGAGCCGTCTTGCCGCGTGAATGACCGCCGCTGGCGCACCACCACCGCTTTCACCACGTCTGATTTTTTTACCGCCTTCCGCGGCTCGGCGACTTTGACCGTGCCGACGATGATATCGCCGATTCGCGCGTATCGCTTGCGCGTGCCGCCCAATACGCGAAAACACTGGACGATTTTCGCCCCGCTGTTATCTGCAACCTTACACATGGTACGCGGCTGGATCATATCTGTTCGTTAAAAACTGTTATACTCTTCCGATCACTGTCCATTTTTTATCTTTTGAGATCGGGCGCGTTTCTTCGATCACTACCTTGTCGCCGACCTTATATTCCTTCTTCTCATCATGCGCTTTATAGCGCTTCGTCACCGTATAGCGCTTGCGGTAGATGGGGTGCTCTTTGATGCTCGTCACCGACACTACCACTGTTTTTTGCATGGCATCAGATACCACCTCCCCCTGCAATGTTCGTTTTTGTTTTTTTTCTTCCATGGTATTTAGAACCCATCTTAATAAAAAGCCGATTATACCAGCTGTTTCGCACGAAGTAAAGTGAGGATCCTTGCCCGTGTTTTGCGCGCCGCAGCTATCGCCTTCACGTTCTTTAATTTATTGAACGCGCGGTCAAAACGAAGGGTTTTTAACTCTTCTTCGCATGCGAGAAGGTCTTTCTCGAGCTCTCCGGATGATTTTGATCGCAACATTTCTGTCTTTTTCATACTGTTATATCTCGCGTTTTACGAATTTCGCCGCAAGCGGGAGCTTTGATGACGCTTTCCGCAGCGCTTCTTGGGCTATTTTTTCATCGACGCCGTCCATCTCGAACAATATCGTTCCCGGCTTGATCACCGCAACATAATGATCGACGGACCCTTTTCCGCCGCCCATCGGCACTTCTTGCCCCTTTTTGGTGATCGGCTTATCGGGAAATATCCTGATCCAGATCTTCCCCGACCGCTGCACGTACCGGGTCATTGCGCGCCGCGCCGCTTCGATCTGCCGCGACGTCAGCCATGCCCGCCCCTTCGCCTTCAAGCCGAATGCGCCGAAGCTCAAATGGATGCCGCGCGACGCCACGCCGCGATCGCGTTTTCGTCCTTTGTGCCATTTCCTATGTTTTACTTTTTTGGGCAATAACATGACTCGAAGCTATTTTGTATGTTCCTTCTTTTCTTTATCAAATACTTCTCCCTTATAGATCCAGATCTTTACGCCTACCACGCCGTACGTGCAATATGCGTTCGCGGTCGCGTAATCAATGTGCGCCCGCAATGTCGCAAGCGGCATTCTTCCTTTGCTCAGCCATTCCGTGCGTGACATTTCGCCTCCGTCAAGCCTTCCGGACACCCTGATCTTCGCTCCGATCACGTCGCCGCTTTGCATGGTCTTTTCCAGCGTTTGCTTCAACACTCGTCTGAACGGAAGCCGTTTCTCGATCTGGTCTGCGGCCTGTTGTGCGACGATCGGCGCGCGGCCTTCCGGCTTGGACACCTCTTCCACCTGGACCCGGATCTCTGTCTTTGCTTTTTTATCGACGCGGATCGCGTTATATTTCTTTTCGATCTCGTTTTTAAGCGCTTCGATGCCGCCGCCGCCTTTGCCGATGATCAGCCCGGGCCTTGAGGTATGAATGATCACCGTGATCTTATTCGCCGAGCGCTCGATCTCGATCCGTTCAAGTCCGTTCTTCCTGAGTTTTTCAACTAAAAAGCTGCGAAGATAATAATCTTCTTTCAAGAAATCTTTATATGCTTTCTGCTGAAACCATCGCGACCTCCACCCCTCATTCACGCCGATCCGGAAGGCCAATGGATTTACTTTCTTTCCCATGTGCGTAATCGCAAATTATTTATTATTTATCTTCGTGCGCGTGGAATGCCCGTCGCGCGATACCGGTCAAACGCCGCCCCGTTGGCGCGGGCTTTTTCGCTACTTGCGCGCGTACGGCGGGCTTTTTTTCATGCGTCATGGCCTTTTTGCTTTTCCCTTCTTCCTTCGCTGTTTTCTTTGCCGGCATGACAAGCGCCATCTTTTTCTGAGAAACCTTTTTCCCCGTGTGCGTCATATTTCTATCTTTCTTTTCCGATAAAGTCAAGCTGATATGGGACATTCTCTTCCGGATCGTATAGGAACTTCCCCGCGCGCGCGGCATGCCGCGCTTCAATGTCTGCCCTTCGTTCACGAAGATCTCCGAAATATACAGATCCTTGGGGTCAAGCTTGAAATTGTGCGTCGCGTTCGCCACCGCGGAATCGATCAGCTTTATGATCGGCAGCGCCGCTTTGCGCATAAGGAACGTAAGCTGGGTCTTTGCGTCGCCCACGTTGCGTCCCCGAACAAGCGCGGCAACAATTCTGACCTTGCGCGGTGATATTCGTATATTGCGGAGATGGGCTTTTACGTGCATATATGTTGCGTATCGTATTATTTCTTAGGCGCTGCTGCTGCCGGCGCTGCGGCAGGGGCGGTCGCGGTCTGCGCTTTTGCTTCCAGTTCTTTCTGCATCTTGCCGCCATGTCTGACAAATTTCCGCGTGAGCGAAAACTCTCCGAGCCGATGGCCCACCATGTCTTCCGTGATGAACACGGGGACATGCGCCTTGCCGTTGTGTACGCCAATGGTGAACCCGATCATTTCCGGCGAGATCATGGATGCGCGCGCCCATGTGTTGATGGTCGCTCCCGGCTTTACCTTCGCGATCTTTTCGAGCAATCGCTCGTCAACGTATGGTCCTTTTTTCAGGCTTCGTGACATATATTTATTTCTTTACTTTTCGTGAAACGATAAATTTATTCGTAGGATGATTCTTCTTGCGCGTTTTTTTGCCAAGCGCATGCTTGCCCCACGGCGTCTTCGGATACGGAAGACCGATCGGCTGCGCTCCTTCACCGCCGCCATGCGGATGATCCACCGGATTCATCGCCGAACCGCGCACGGTCGGCCGGATGCCGCGCCATCGCGACGCCCCCGCTTTTCCGTAGCTGATGAGATTATGCTCGGGATTCGAAAGCACGCCGATGGTCGCCAAGCACGATGAAAGGATCCTGCGCACTTCGCCCGAAGGCATCTGCACGTTGGCATATTTTCCTTCGTGCGCCATGACTTTCGCGGAAGACCCTGCGCTCCGCACGATCTGCCCGCCCTTCCCCGGCTGCATCTCCACATTATGGATGAAAAAACCCACCGGTATCTTTGCAAGCGGCAACCGGCTTCCGTCCGCAAGCGGCGCGTTGTCGGACGTGATCACCGCATCGCCCACTTTCATGTTCTTCACCGCGAGCACATAGCGCTTTTCGCCGTCATGATATTGGATCAGCGAAATGAACGCAGAACGGTTCGGGTCATATTCGAGCGCGATGATCGTGCCCGGAATGTTCATTTTATTCTGCTTGAAATCGATCTCGCGGAAAAGCTTTTTATTGCCGCCGCCTTTGTGGCGTACGGTGATCCTTCCCTGTTTCGAGCGCCCCATTCTCCGCTTGCGGCCGAATGTCAGCGACTTCTCCGGCTCTTTGTTGGTGAGCATGGAATAGTCAGCGATCGATCGCTGTCGTTGTCCCGGAGTTGTTGGTTTCAGTAATTTCATATGGTGCGTTATACGCCGATATCTATCGTTTCGCCTTCTTTTATCGTTACCATCGCTTTTTTAAATCCCGGGACACGCCCTTCGTGACGCCCGAGGCGCACCTTTTTCCCGGGCATATTCATCACGTTTACTTTCGTCACCGTAACTTTGAACATGCGCTGGATCGCTTTTACGATCTCATTTTTCGTGGTTGCGCGCGCGACCTTGAATACATAGGTATTCTGTGCCGCACACCGCGATGTTTTTTCAGTGATATACGGATGCTCGATCACGCGCCCCGCATATACCGGCCGCATCTGCACCGATCCGGTATGCTCCGGTGCCGCATCGCTGACCGTCGCTTTTTTTACGCGTGATACAACCGCCTCCTTCTTTGGAGCTTTCGTTTCTTGTTCAGACAATGTCTTTTTGATTGTGCCGATAATGGACATACTGGAAAATTACGCTTTTTTCTTCGCCTGCTTCTTTCCCTTTTTTACTGCCGGCTTCTGCGTCTGCTTCTTCGCTTTCTTGGCCGGCGCGGTCCGTGCGGCTTTTTGCGCGGCAACCCTTTTTATTTCCTGCGCTTCCTGTGCCGATGCGGGCTTCTTCATTCCTCCGTACGTTTTTTCGATCACTGCGATCGCCTCTTTCGGGATCATCACATATCTGTATATCAAAAGGTCGTGCACATTCAAGCTGTCTGCGCGCAGTACTTTCACATTCGGAAGATTGCGCGCCGCAAGCGTAACATTCATATCTGCGCCGGGAATGATAATAAGCGTCTTCCGCGTTTCCACCTCGGGCAAGATGCCCATGAACGCGCGAAATACGTCCGCCATATGTTTTGTTTTCGGCTTTTCAAATGCAAGCGCGTCAAGCACCGCGATCTTGCCCGCTTTTACTTTGGACGAAAGCATCATCGCGAGCGCTTTCTGCTTTTGTTTTTTATTGATCTTCAAAGAAAAATTCCGCTCATTGCGCGGACCGAATGTCACGCCGCCGCCCGTCCACAACGGAGACCGGATGGAACCGTGCCGCGCGCGGCCGGTGCCTTTTTGGCGCCACGGCTTCTTGCCGCCGCCGGAAACCTCGCTCCTGTCTTTGGTGTGCGCGATGACCTGCCGCGCATTGCAAAACTGCACCCGCATTGCCTGATGCACCACGCTGTCTTTATGCGGCACGCCGAACACGCGCTCCGGAAGATCGTATGTTCCCACCTTTTTCCCCTCTTGATTGTATACCACTGTTTCCATATTATGTTCCCTGTTTGTCCAAGAGCGAAGCGATTGGCTCACAAACAGCAATGTTGAATTTTAATTCAGCCTTTGATCTCAAGCAGTGTTCCGCGTCTTCCCGGGACCGCGCCCGCGACTGCCAATATATTATGTTCTTTGTCGATCTTCGCCACCGTCAAGCCGGTCACGGTCTTGCGCACGCCGCCCATCCTTCCCGCCATGCGCGTTCCTTTGAGCACGCGCTGCGGCCATGTCGCGCCGATAGAGCCCGGTTCGCGCTCGCTGTGTTTTTGCCCGTGCGACGCTCTGCCGCCGCCAAAGTGATGGCGTTTCACCACGCCTTGAAATCCTTTTGCTTTGCTCGTGCCGGAAACCTTTATCGCGTCGCCTTCAGCAAACAGGGACACGTCGATCGCGTCGCCTACTTTCTTGTCCGCCGCGCCTTTGGTGCGATATTCTTTCAATACGGCAAATGCGCCCAGGTCGCGCACATGGCCTTTTTCCGGTTTGTTTGCTTTATTCTTTGCGCCAAACCCCAGCTGTACCGCATCATAGCCGTCGCATTCTTTCGTGCGCACCTGCGTCACCGTGCATGGCTGTACGTCAATGAGCGTCACTGCAATAGCGGCGCCTTTTTCGTCGAATATCTGTGTCATGCCGATTTTACTCCCTAACAAGAACTTCATATTTTTTTCGCAAAAAATGGGCTGTTAGCCCATTATAGAGAAGGCACAGGTTCGATGCTTCGCATCAATTGTAATGACAAATGCTTCTCATTTACATTACACATCGTTCCGCGACACCACAAGGGTGGCGCGGAAGCATGTGTAATCTAAACCATCTTTATCTCGATGTCTACCCCCGCGGGCAGATTCAAATTAGTAAGGGCATCGATGGTTTTCGGGGTCGGCTCGCCGATATCGATCAGCCGCTTGTGCACCCGCATCTCGAAATGCTCGCCTGAACTTTTGTGCACGAACGTCGAACGATTCACCGCGTACTTTTTGATCTCGGTCGGCAATGGGATCGGCCCAAACACCGAAACGCCCTGCCGTTCAGCCGCCTCCACGATCTGGCGCGCGCTGTTATCGATGATCTTATTATCATACGCTTTGATCTTTATCCTCAGTTTTTGTGTGGCTCCTTCTTTTACTGCCATATCTTGAATCTTAAATCCTGAATCGTGAAGCTTGAATCTTGAGTTTCGGGTTTTATGTTGCGAGTTTCAAGTTTCAAGTTGTGTGTTCCAAGCTTCATGTGTGCTACGCGATGATCTGAGTCACCACGCCCGCACCGACCGTTTTACCGCCTTCGCGGATCGCAAACCGCTGCTTTTCTTCAAGCGCGATCGGCGCAATTAATTTAACCTTGATCTTCACGGTATCGCCCGGCATGACCATTTCAGCGCCCTCCGGCAACGTGACATCTCCCGTCACATCCGTGGTCCTGATATAGAATTGCGGCTTATACCCTTTGAAGAACGGCGTGTGCCTTCCTCCTTCTTCTTTCGTAAGCACATACACCTCCGCTTCAAATTCGGTGTGCGGCGTGACCGAGCCCGGCTTCACGATGACCTGGCCGCGCTCCACGTCTTCTTTCTTGATACCGCGGAGCAGCACGCCCGCGTTATCACCCGCCATCGCTTCATCAAGCGACTTGTTGAACATTTCAATGCCGGTGATCACCGTCTTGGTGCTCGGGCGCAAACCGACGACTTCCACTTCATCGTTCACTTTCCCTCTCCCGCGCTCTACTCTCCCCGTCACCACCGTACCGCGGCCTTCAATGGAGAAGATGTCTTCGATCGGCATCAAGAACGGCTTGTCGAGGTCGCGGACCGGTTCCGGGATGTATTCATCCATGGTCTCAACGAGCTGAAGCACTTTCTTCGCCCATTCGTCATCCTTTGAGGTCGCCTGAAGCGCCTTAAGGCCTGAACCGCGGATGATCGGCGTGTTTGCGCCGTCGTATTTGTATTTCGTCAAAAGCTCCCGGATCTCCTCCTCAACGAGGTCAACCAGTTCAGGATCGTCCGCCATATCAACTTTGTTGAGGAATACGATCAATCGCGGCACGCCTACCTGATGCGCAAGCAAGATGTGCTCGCGGGTCTGAGGCATCGGACCGTCTGATGCCGCCACTACCAGCACCGCGCCATCCATCTGTGCGGCACCGGTGATCATGTTCTTGATATAATCGGCGTGCCCCGGAGCATCGATATGCGCATAGTGCCGCTTTGCCGATTCATACTCTGAATGATGCAATGCGATCGTGATCCCGCGCGCCTTTTCTTCGGGCGCCGAATCGATCTGATCAATAGACTCCACTTTCGCCTTGAACCCCGCGAGGTTGAGGCAATGGAGGATCGCCGCTGTCAACGTGGTCTTCCCGTGGTCGACATGACCAATGGTACCTACGTTCACATGCGGCTTTGTGCGTTCAAATTTCTCTGCCATAGGTTATTTAATTAATAAGTTATAATAATAAATACGAATACAAAAAGCCCTAAGGGGACTGTTACCGAATACCATTTCTACTGCAATCCTTATATTTCGGCTGCGATTTTGTGAAAATTTCTCACTATATACGCCGTATATGCCTCAAAATTTTCACTTCATCTCGCCTGCCTACCGGTAGGCAGGCTCGAAATATGAAGATTTCGCTACGAAAGCGTATTCGGTAACAGTCCCTAAAAACGAATAGAGGCATTGTAAGGAAAGATACTGGTTTCGTCAACCCCGTTAGAAGTTTAGCGATTGGCTTTCGGTCAATACAGCATGAGCCGCAAAGGCGGCTTCGCCTTATTGCCAACGTGATAAAATGACTTTTGATGAACTTCTAACGGGGTCAACCCCCCTTAAAACGGTAAATCCTCTAAATGAATGCCATTTCCCCGACTATTTACCGTAAGAGACCTTTCCTCCTCTTGTTCGCGGTCAAGCGAGTTCAGCAATGCCTTGATCTCCGCCTCCTCCGTGCCTGAAATATCCTGCGGCACCGCCCCTGTATCGTAATCGATCAGCTTCTGAATGATGCTTGCATCGTCCAGCTGCTGCTGGCGCGGATCCGCCCACATGCGCACGCCTTCGATCTTCTTTGCTTTCACGCTTTCCTGATACTCCTGAAACGGCACCACCACATACGCGGGCTTGCCGTTTTCCATCACCACAACGCCTTTGGTGATCGATTGTAATATTTTGGAGATGTCGTCGAACATAAATCTTGGATCATGAATCTTGGATCGTGAAACCTGCGTTTCACATTTCCTGTTTCATGTTTCATGTTTTAAGTTTCAAGGTTACTTTATCTTCCCCGCAATGATGTCTTCGGCAATATTTTTCGGCACCTCGTCATAATGGGAGAATTCCATCGAGAATGAAGCGCGCCCTTCCGTCATGGAGCGGATCTGCGTGGAATAGCCGAACATCTTCGCGAGAGGCACCTTTGCGGTGATGACCTTGATATTGCCCCGGTCATCGATGCTTTCGATCTTGCCGCGTTTTGAGTTCAGGTCGCCGGTCACATCGCCCATGAATTGCGGGGGGGTGATCGCCACCACCTTCATGACCGGTTCCAGGATCACGGGGTCTGCGCGCCGCACGCATTCCTGGAATGCCATGGAGCCCGCGATCTTGAACGCCGCCTCGGACGAGTCGACTTCATGGTATGAACCGTCATAAATGATCGCCTTCACGTCCTTGATCGGATATCCGGCAACCACACCTTTATCAAGCGCCTCTTTCACGCCTTTTTCAACTGCCGGTATGTATTCTTGCGGCACGACGCCGCCTTTCAATTCGCTTTCGAATTCAAACCCTGCGCCGCGTTCACGCGGCTCTACACGCAAGCGCACATGGCCATACTGGCCGCGACCGCCGCTTTGCTTGATATACTTTCCTTCCGCTTCCGCGGTCTTCCTGATGGTCTCCCGATACGCCACCTGCGGCGTACCCACGTTCGCGCTCACGCCGAACTCGCGGAACATGCGGTCAACGATGATCTCCAAATGAAGCTCGCCCATACCTGAAATAATGGTTTCTGCCGTTTCCTGGTCAACCCGGATGCGGAACGTCGGATCCTCTTCTCCAAGCCGGCGAAGCGCAAGACCCATTTTTTCCTGATCCACTTTTGTTTTCGGTTCGATGCGGATCGAAATGACCGGTTCAGGGAATGTGATGCGTTCTAAAATGATCGGTTTATCCTCGTCGCACAGCGTGTCGCCGGTGGTGGTGGTCTTTAACCCGACCGCGGCGGCGATCTCGCCCGCAAAGATCTGGTCTACTTCTTCCCGCTGATTTGCGTGCAAGCGAAGAATGCGGCTGATGCGCTCTTTCTCTCCTTTCGTGGAATTGTATACATATGACCCTTTCGTCAGCGTTCCGGAATAAATACGGAAGAATGCAAGCGAGCCGACGAACGGATCGGTCGCGATCTTGAACGCAAGCGCTGAGAACGGTTCCGCGTCGTTCGGACTTCGCACGATCTCTGCATCGGTATTTGGGTCGATGCCGGTCACCGCGCCGCGATCAAGCGGCGACGGAAGATAATCAATGACGGCGTCGAGCACCAACTGCACTCCTTTGTTCTTAAGCGCCGTACCGCACAATATGGGGTTAATGGTTCCTGCGATCGTCAGCCGTCTGATCACCGCCTTGATATCGGCGACCGGAAGCGCCTCTCCCGCAAGATATTTTTCCATCATCGCATCGTCTTCGGACGCGATGGCGTCGATCATTTCTTCCCGGTATTTTGCCGCCCGTTCTTTTTCCGTATCGGGGATCTCTTTACTATCGAGGATCTCGCCGTGGCCTCCCGAGAACGTAATGAATTTTTCCGTGATCAGATCGATCACGCCTTCGAATTTCTCTTCTTCACCGACGGGGATCTGGATAGGCACCGCTTTGGGGTTCAGCCGCTCCCGAATGGACGCAACGTCTTTTTCCCACCGCGCGCCGGTACGATCGAGCTTATTGATAAAACAAACACGCGGCACTTTATATTTGTCCGCCTGATGCCATACCGTTTCCGATTGCGGCTCCACGCCCGCTACGCCGTCAAACACCACGACGCCGCCATCGAGTACGCGGAGCGAGCGCTCCACTTCAACGGTGAAATCCACGTGTCCCGGCGTATCGATCAAATTGATGCGATGTTCAAACGCCTTATTTCCCTTTTGGTAGGTCGGGATCCAAAAACAGGTGGTCGCGGCGGCGGTGATCGTAATACCGCGTTCGCGTTCCTGTTCCATCCAATCCATGACCGCCGCGCCTTCATGTACTTCGCCGATCTTATGCGACACGCCCGTATAAAAAAGAACGCGCTCAGACACGGTGGTCTTGCCCGCATCAATGTGCGCGATAATGCCGATATCTCGTACTTTCTCTAACGGGTATGCTCGTGTCATAAATATCGTATAACCTGTAACTTAAATCTTGAAACGTAGGAACAGGAACCCGTGATTCACGTTTCAAGTTACACGCTTCATGCTTTCTACCAGCTGAAATGCGCAAATGCCTTATTTGCCTCTGCCATTCTGTGAGTATCCATCTTCTTCTTCACTGCGGCGCCTTCGTTCTTTGCGGCAAGCAGGATCTCTTCCGCAAGTTTATCCGCCATCGGCTTCCCCTTTTTTGCATGCGCGGCGGTAATGAGCCAGCGGAATGCAAGTGCAAGCCGGCGCTCCCCCCGCACCTCGCGAGGAACCTGATAGTTCGCACCGCCGATCCTTTTTGACTTGAGCTCAACGAGCGGCGAGATATTGCGGATCGCCGCATCAAAAAGCTCCATGGGGTCTTTTTTTGATGTTTCCTTCACGTTTTCAAGCGCACCATAGACAACGCGTTCCGCGGTCGTCTTCTTGCCACCGATCATCACGATGTTGATAAGCTTTGCCACCACCGGATTGTTATACAGATGATCCGGCTCTATTTCCCTTTTGTATTTTTGCTTTTTCCTCATTTTTTCCTTATTTCCTTATTAGAACCTATCTTAATAATATATTCAGCCGCGATACGTGTCCATTCCGCGTTGGGACAAGGAGCGACGACGCAGGAGTAGTTTCACTACTTCAAGAAGGAGCGACGCGGTATCCGGCGCGGAATGGCCGTATCCCTTCGGGTTCTGGCGATTTTCATTCATCACTTTGTTGCTTCTCGTCATGGTAATATAATTAGCATTTCCTCGTCGCGCCTCGTGCTGAAAGAAAATCGCTCAAGAACGCGGCTAGAATCTATTATTAAGATAGGTTCTAAGCTTTTTTTGCCACCTTCGATCCGTATTTCGATCTCCCTCGTTTCCTATTCTCTACTCCGGAGGTATCGAGCACACCGCGCACTACGTGATAACGCACGCCCGGAAGATCCTTCACTCTTCCGCCGCGGATGACCACCACCGAGTGCTCTTGCAAGCTATGTCCTTCGCCGCCGATGTATGCCGTTACTTCTTGGCCGTTGGTAAGCCGTACTCTCGCAACTTTTCGGAGCGCCGAGTTCGGTTTTTTCGGGGTAATGGTCTTCACGACGGTGCATACTCCCCGCTTGAACGGCGAGTTATAATCTTTCGGCTTATTCTTGATAACGTTAAAACTCGTCCCCAATGCAGGCGACTTTGATTTGCTTGAAACCTTCTTTCTTCGCTTTCGCACCAATTGATTTATGGTTGGCATATCTCTATATAAAAAAATGCATCGCTTCATGCGATACCTAACGCACTACCAAAGATAGCAAATGCCTCGGCAAAAGTCAACCCCGTTTACAATCTTTTAACATGACAACTCATACAGTACGAAAAAGCCGCAAGGCGGCTTCGCCTTATTGTCTCATTAAAAACAGGACAGCGCCGAGATTGTAACGGGGTCAACCCCGTCTTAAAAATGAGATCAGAATGAAACGCCAGTAAACAGGCGGAAGAGGACTCTGATAATAGGCATAAGAAATTGAAATCCGAAGAAAATAAAAAGAAGCAGGATGAGCGTGCCGTTCTGCTCTAAAAATCGTTCTATTGCCGCATGCCGCTCCCCCAATACGGCAAACAGCAGCTTTGACCCGTCAAGCGGAGGGATCGGCACAAGGTTAAACACTCCAAGGAGCACGTTTATGTATACGATGACCTCAAGCGCCATCGCAAACGCGTCAGGAAGTGAAACGACGCGCAACACCATACCAAGCACGAGCGCGATGGAAAAATTCGCCAGCGGGCCTGCTGCGGCAATATATGCCACGCCTCGTTTCGGGTCGCGCAAAAACATCGGATCATACGGCACCGGCTTCGCCCACCCGAACAAGAAGCTTCCCCCGCTCCCGAAGTAGGTCAACAGCGGGAACAAAAAAGAGCCGAACACTTCGAGATGCTTCACCGGATTAAGCGTCAGCCGGCCGAGATTTTTCGCGGTAGGGTCGCCTAAGTGATTGGCCATCGCGCCATGCGCCACCTCGTGAATTATCGCAGAAAAGATGAGTACGACGATCTGAAAAATGGCAAGCTGAAAATCCATATGCCCCCTATCATAGCAGACTCTTGATTATCTTGAAAGAACATGCTACCTTAACTTGTACCGTGAAACATGAAACTTGAAACTTATTATTTATCGTTTCTATGATTCAAGATTCATGCTTTACGATTCATGAATTATGCCACGATCATGTACTGTGTGCGGAAAGACATCTGCATTGTCCACCGTCATCAGAAAATTAAGAGGGAAATTCAACCCGACCACAAAGAAGCGAAAATACCCAAACCTCCAGTGGGCGGTCATTGACAGCGCCCGCGTTCGCGCATGCACGCAATGCATCCGAACCGCGAACAAAGCAAGTAAATAACATTCGTTTCAAAAACCCCGCCCTCTGGGCGGGGTTTTTGTTTTTTACGGCTTATACTATAATGAAACACGCACGGGCTGTAGTACCTGCCCGCCATAAGCCTAACACGTGGTCGCCACGGTATTCGCCGGAATATATTACTCTGTACTCCTGTGTATTTCTCTGACAGGCGATTGGCAGGCGGGCAATGGCAGTACGCATGCACTTGCCCGCCCAAGTTTTTCATCGGGCCATCGTATAGTGGTAGTACGCAAGGCTGGGGGTCTTGTAGTCTGGGTTCGATTCCCAGTGGCCCGAAAGATAAAAACTTAGGCGGGTGAAGGGTGCATGTAGTCCGAGTTCGATTCTCGGCATCCCGACCATTCAAGACAAGTCAAATTTTCGGAAGAGGTTGCCTCGGGGCTTCGCCCCTCGGCATCTCCGCGTCCCGCAAGGCGGGACGCGGTAAATCGCCACGGTTCGAAAAAATCCATTCGGACTTTCCGGTTGAGGAGA
>JACRAK010000030.1 GCA_016234725.1 Candidatus Azambacteria bacterium
TGGGATGATGTATCGGACGAGGAAATTGCTCAGGCGGAATATCTCATCAACACCAGACCGCGCAAGCGTCATTGCGGATTCAGTCCCGTTGAGGTATTTTATCAGAAGACGGGTGTTGCGATATATCCTTGAATGTACCACTTATGTAATTAGTAGCGATCTTTCTTTTTGTCTTTCTTTTCATTCCCCTTTTTCACCTCTTTCTTCCCGTTGTTCTGCGCTTTCACTTCCTTCTTTTCTTCATGGCGCAGCGGGAGAACCGTCACCGCAGCGGTGGTGGTCGCTGTCGATGCGGTCGATGCCGTGCTTGTCGCGGTCGGTTTTATCGATGTATGTTCTTCGCGGCGCTCTTCTTTGCGATGATCGTCATCATTCTTTTTCTGCGTTGTTGCCGCAGAAACAGTATTTTTGATCATCACGCGTACCGTTGTGGCGCCGCTGAACGTATCCGCGCCGACAGTTCCTGAAATAGTGACCTCTTTTTCCACCAGAGAAAACAGAGGGAGGATTGGCGCAGTAGAGGTCGCCGTAGACGTGGTGGATGTCGCGGTGGGCTCAGAAAGAAGCGCTACCACATCCGCACGCGAGAACTTCATCTCGACTTTCGCCGTTTTCCTGCTACTGAACGATTCATACCACTTTGCTTTTTTCACTTTTACTTTTACCGGCGTAAGTACGCCATTCATCTTGATAGAAGAAACGTCTATCGCGCTCGCGTCATACCCTTGTGGAAATTTCACTTCCACTTCGACCCATTTGCCTTTGCTTTTGGTATTAAGCGTTCGCGGCTCTGCTTTTACACGAACGGCAACTTCTCCAATAACAGGAGGCGTGGTTGTCGCAGGCGCAAGCGTCATAAATGTGTAATCGGTCGACGTTGCGAGATTGCCCGCGGCGTCCTTTGACTTCACGAGATAGTGATACGTCGTGGACGCGGTGAGACCCGTGAGCGGAATGCTGTGCGCGGTGGTGGTTGCGCTCTGAAATGCGCTCAGCAATCCATATGTCGTTGAGGTGCCGTATTCGGCCTGGCCGTCCGCCGCTTCGTCGGTCGTCCAATTAATGGTTGCAGATGTCTGTCCGATGCCTGTTGCACTCACGCCGCTAATGACCGGCGGGGTAGTATCAGGAACTTGCGCAAACGCAGTAAGTACGCCGATAAACGCAAAGACGATCAGCATGTTCGCCATAATAAGCAATTTTTTTGCCATATTTTAAATAAATTAGCTATAAAAAAAGTAAGTGAGGATTCGACCCTCGCTTACTTCAGACGCTCGTATAATGGAAAGTGTTACATCACGCCCAATAAACACCGTTAATACTTATATCTGCTCACCACAAGGCCATTTTCATCCCGTAAGAGAATGGCATCGGCCTCATTTGCCCAAATTTCCCTGGAATGGCCCAAATACACGCGCCATTCGTCCGTCAGGAAATCATAATAATTATAGGTCGCTTCCACGCATTTTGAGTAATTAAAACGCGCGGCAATATAATCCCTGCATTCCGTGTCGATCAATATGTCGTTCAAATTCGGCTCTTTGCAACTTGCATTCTGCGCGATCACCTTTTGGCAATATGAGCTTAATTTTTGCGTTTCGAGCGTATTCGGCCTCGGACATAGCAGAGGAAGTGCGGGCGTAAACTTATAATAATTGCTCAGATACCCGATGCAATTATTCATGCGGAAATTGACCCCCGAAGCGCCTGCGCCCGTGTATACGATCACTTTGCCTTTATCGTTCAGGGCGATATCGCTTCTCCGTTCCAAAAAAGGATGGTTTGGGATCTCGTACGCGTCGGGAATGATGTAACTCGTCCGGTATTTCTCGCTCCCGACCGTCCACCCGGTAACATTCACAAGCGCTTTTGTTTTCCCTTGGATGGTGAACTGCTCCGCCGCAGGGTCGACCGCCCGCGCATTTGCCGAGGCGATCGCCACCATGCCGTAATACGGCGAGAATTTCGTCGCAAACTCATACATTTCCGGCGTGCGGTCCGCATTGCCATCGGGGTCTTTCGCGCGCACAAAGAACCGATAGTGTGCGGTCTTACCCGCCGGGAGCGTGATCGTGCGCTCGTTTGCCACCGTGACCCACCCTGTATCTACCCCCTCAAGGAATGTCTCAAAGCTCAACGCGCGAATATCCTGCCGCGCACTGACACCGGTGAATCGAAATTTTACCGTGTTGTCTTCAAGCACCTTGTCCGGCACATTTAATAACACCGTGAGCGGAGACAGGATCCCCTGCGCGTTCGCGATCGTTTTCCCTTGATACGCGCGCTGTAAACGCACAGGAGAAATATCCATTACTGCGCGCCAATCAAGCCCGAGGTTGATAAAGTCCTGTTCGGTTTCCACCCACCTGCGCGCACCGCGTTCTAGTATATATACTTTCACGCCATCGGCGCGCACAAGTGCGCCATCGGGGTATTGCGATGCATACGTGATATCTCTCCCGCGCGGGTAGTTTTTGATATCTTCGTCGGAAACAACGAGTATTTTGTCCCACTGAAATTCAAACTCATTGAAGATCTTCTCGCTTGCGATCCAGCGCCTCATGCCGTTTTCCATGAAATACACCTCCGGCGCGGAACTTTTCACCAGCATTCCGCTGGCGAGCGCAGTCGCCGCGCTCGCATGCAAAAAAGGAAACAGCGCTTCCGCACTTATGATCATCGCCGCTATTAAAAATATGCCTTTGCGTTTCATAACGTATATAGTACAATATTATATATGAAAGGTCAAGGTGAAACGGTAATGTGCAAGCACTTCTGGCACTTTTTAGTATTATCTAAGCATGTCAGTATCTATGGCCAAAACAATACAAGAAGAACGGTGGAGATGGATCGAGCCCATTATCAACAAAGAGATATCATTGGTGGATGTGGCAAAA
>JACRAK010000031.1 GCA_016234725.1 Candidatus Azambacteria bacterium
CACGAACACATGGAATGCCGCGGGAATGTTCGGACTCTTGATCTTCTCTCCGCGAATGATCGAATCATACGCCGCCGTTCTTCCCACCACATCGTCCGATTTGATCGTGAGCATTTCCTGAAGCATGTATGCCGCCCCGTACCCTTCAAGCGCCCACACCTCCATTTCTCCGAGGCGCTGGCCGCCAAATTGCGCCTTCCCGCCCAGCGGCTGCTGCGTAATGAGCGAGTACGGACCGATAGAACGCATGTGGATCTTGTCTTCCACCAAGTGGTTCAGTTTCATGATATACATGACACCGACGGTCACCGGCTGGTCGAACCGCTCGCCGGTCCGCCCGTCGTACAACCACGATTTTCCGGTTTCAGGGAGACCCGCCGCGGCGAGTTCTTTTTTGATATCCTCTTCTTTCGCGCCTGCGAGTGCCGGAGTGATCGCTTGATATCCTTTTTTCATCGCCGCCCATCCCAGATGCGTTTCCAAGATCTGCCCGATATTCATACGCGACGCCACACCCAATGGATTTAAAATAACATCCACCGGCGTGCCGTCTTCCAGATACGGCATGTTTTCAACCGGCATGATCTTGGCAATGACGCCTTTGTTGCCGTGCCGGCCCGCGAGCTTGTCGCCTACCGCCGCTTTGCGCAGCTGCGCGATCTCAACCCTGATGCTCTTAATAACGCCTGACGGCAGCTTGTCGCCGCGCTCTCGAGAAAATACTTTCACGCCGACAACGCGCCCGCGCTTGCCGTGCGGCAATCGGAGCGACGTATCTTTTACTTCTCGCGCATGCTCGCCGAAGATCGCGCGGAGCAGGCGCTCTTCCGGCGTCAGGTCCGCTTCGCCTTTCGGCGAGATCTTGCCTACGAGAATATCATTGGAATCCAGCTCCGCGCCGATGCGCACGACACCATCCTCATCGAGGTCTTTCAATCGGTCTTCGCCGACATTCGGAATGTCGTAGGTCGTGATCTCCGGTCCGAGCTTCGTGTCGCGGACATCAACTGAAAAATCTTCAATATGAATGGATGTGAACCGGTCATCCTGCACCAGTCGTTCGGAAATGATGATCGCATCTTCGAAATTATGGCCGGAAAATGAGAGGAACGCGACGGTGAGGTTCTGGCCCAATGCCATCTGTCCGCCGTCGGTTGCGCTGCCATCCGCGAGAACATCGCCTTTTTTTACTTTTACCCCTTTTGCGACGATCGGTTTTTGAGAGATGCTTGAATATTGGTTTGACCGTACGAACGAGTGGAGCGAATATGTTTTGGGTTCTTTTTCCTTTCCGGTCTTTATCGCAACATGATTGCCGTCAACGGCAATCACTTCACCGTCCTCTTCCGCGACCACCACCTGGCCGGAATCATGCGCCGCTTTTGCTTCCACGCCGGTCGCCACCACCGGGGCTTCCTGCCTGATGCATGGCACCGCCTGCCTCTGCATGTTCGAACCCATGAGCGCGCGGTTCGCGTCATCATGTTCAAGGAATGGAATAAAACTCGCCGCAACGGAAATAAATTGATTGGGCGCCACATCGATGAAATCGATCTCTTGTGCCGATACGATCCCCGGCACTCCTTTTACCCGCGCACCGACTTCCGCACCGACGATCTTGCTATGCGAATCGATCTCGACGTCGGTCGCCGCGATATTATAGCGGTCACCCTCCGACGCATCCAAGTACATCACATCATCGGTGATCTTCGTGTTTTTCACGCGCCGATACGGCGTTTCGATAAATCCGTATTTGTTGATCCGCGCATACGATGCAAGATGTCCCACCAAACCGATGTTCGGCCCTTCCGGCGTTTCAATAGGACAGATACGGCCATAATGCGACGGGTGCACATCGCGCACCTCAAAGCCCGCGCGTTCGCGCGTCAAACCGCCGGGACCCATCGCGGAGATCCTTCGCTTATGTTCAAGTTCGGCAAGCGGATTGATCTGGTCCATGAACTGCGACAGCTGATACGACGTGAAAAATTCTTTCACCGCCGCCATCAACGGACGCACATTCACCAATTGCGACGGCGTCAGCGTGTAGATATCGAGCGTACTCATGCGATCCTTGATGATGCGCTCCATCCGCACAAGGCCGATGCGCAATTTCGCCTGCAAAAGTTCGCCCACCGATTTCACGCGCCGGTTGCCAAGATGATCGACATCATCGGGACGCGCGTGCGGATCATTATTCAGCCGGATGATCTCTTTGATCACGAGCACGAGATCTTTTTTATTCAGCAGGCGTTCCTTCTGTTCGATCTCCCGTCCGCGCAATTTTTCAGATGATTCGCCGTATAAGCGAATGTTCAATTTATATCGCCCCACTTCGGAAAGATCGTATTTTGCGATAGAGAAGAACATGGAATCCAAAAGCTGTTTCGCGCCTTCCGGCGTCACCGGATCTCCCGGGCGGATGCGCTTATACATTTCCATGTAGCTTTCCTCGCGGTTTTCCGAAGAATCTTTTCTGATCGTCGCATCCATATACACGCCGTCCGGATCCACATCCGCAAAGGCGCGCTTCATTTCTTCGTTGCTTTCAAATCCGAATACGCGGAGCAGCCCCGATACCGGCAGTTTCCGCTTGCGGTCGATGCGCACATTGATCGCATTATCGACATCGGTCTCAAATTCGATCCATGCACCCCGGTTCGGAATGATCTTCGCGCCGAAAAACTTCCTTCCTTTCGCCGCGGTTGCCGTGAAGAATACGCCCGCGGACCTGATGATCTGCGACACGATAACGCGCTCCACGCCGTTCACAACGAACGTGCCGCGCTTGGTCATCACGGGAAAATCGCCCAGATAGATCTCCTGGTCTTTGATCTCCCCTGTTTTTTTGTTTTCGAGCCGCACCTTCACGCGCAGCGGCGCTTCATAGGAAAGGCCGTTCTCCTTCGCTTTCCGCTCGCTATGCTTGGGCTCATCGAGATAATAATCGAGGAACGAAAGCGAAAGGTCTTTGCCGGAATAATCTTTGATCGGCGACACTTCATCGAACAGCTCGCGCAATCCCTTTTTTATGAACCATTCGTATGAATTAAGCTGCACCTCGACGAGGTTCGGCAACTCAACGGACGACACCTGCAGCGAAGAAAATACTTTTGTCTTTCTTGAAGTGCTCATTTTTTGAAAAATTGAGGTTAAACTTTTTGTTACAAAATGTCAGATGCGAGGCGCGCCGAGTAGTGAAGCCGAAGCTGTACTATGGAGCACAGCGAGGTGAGACACGGAGGCGGAACGAAGCAGATGGCGTTTTGTAGCACAAAGTTAAAAAGCAAATTCCCTTTCCGATGCGCACGCGAAAAAGGGATGCGGCTTTTATTTCCTCATAAAAAAATTAGGCCTATCTATTAAAAAAATAAACACAAAAAAGCACAGCGCCCGTCACTTTGTGCTTTTTATATCGAACGTGATCCCGGAAACAATCGCCTTAACAATACGGCATGGCATCGATTCCTCGTTCTCACAGAGAACCGACACCTTGTTTAAACTTGATACAACAAGTTTATGCCTTTTTGAAAATTTGTCAAGAGTATAGAGGAAATCATCCCCTTTTTCAAGAGAAAACGTGTGGATAACCCCTTTTTTCGTAGTAATGGCAATGGTTATCATAAAAAATAGAATTTAGAAATTAGCGAGTAGAACGTAGGGATTTCTACTGCCTACTCGCTACCTTCTACTCGCTATCCCCTAGCTTCTGATGTGGATGCTCTGCACAAGACCAAGCCCGACGAAAAGCGCCAGGAGGTTTGACCCGCCATAGCTCAAAAAAGGGAACGCGATGCCGATCACCGGCATCAGCCCCACGTTCATGCCCATGTTGATGACCACGTGAATGAAGATCAGCAGCATCATCGCGGCGCAGAAAATACGCGCGAAATTATTCTCCGCAGAAAGGCCGATGCGCATGATGCGCCACGCGATGACGCATAAGAGCAATAGCACGATCATCACGCCGAACAATCCGAACTCCTCCGCGATGCTTGCGAGCATGAAATCGGTATGCGCCTCGGGCAGGAACCCCAACTGCACCTGCGAGCCATACCCGAGTCCTTTGCCGAACACCCCCCCGCTCCCCACCGCGATCATCGCCTGGATCGCGTTATACCCCACCCCTTGGGGGTCATGATACGGGTTCACGAACGATACGATCCTTTCTTTTTGGTAATCTTTGAGCGCATACGTCCACCCTCCCCACGCCATCGCCACGCCCAGTATGACCAACAGCGCCACTTGCTTGCGCGATATTCCCGAGAAAAAAACAACGCCGAGCCATAACGCAAACACCACCACCGCAGAGCCGAGATCGGGCTCCGCAAGCACCAACGCCATCGGCACCGCAACATACGAAAATGAAATGATGATATGGAACCACCGGTACATTTCTACGTGCCGCAATGAAAAATACTTTGCAAGCAAAAGCGCAAGCACGATCTTTGTCGTTTCCACCGGCGCGAACGCAAAACCCCCGATCGTGAACCACCCCGTAAGCCCGCGCGTTTGTTTGCCGATCAGAAGAAGCGCAACAAGCGCGAGCACCGAACCGGTATAGAGCAGCATCACGGCGTACGAATTGTTCTTGAAGAACCGGTAATCGAGAAATGACAGCGCGATCATCGCTATGACCCCCACGCCAAGCGCGATAAGCTGTTTATATTGGTATGACGCCATCGCATGGTTTCCATATCCCATCGCCACCAGTTCCACGATACCAAAAAGCGCGAGCAATACTGCCGCGCCCGCAAGCACCCTGTCCATTTTCTGGATATACGCAAACACGCTCATACATCATAGATCATGAAACTTAAAACATGGAACCGGGACATAGAACACGCGCATCTCCGATTCAAGTTTCACGCTTCACGCTTCACGTTAAAGCTATCTTATATTCGCGCCGTCAAGCACATTCGTGACCGCCTCGGCGTAGATATCGGCAGGGAGCGTGATCTCTTTGGGGAAAAGAACGACAAATGCGCGCCCTTCGTGGAACCGCACATTATTCAGCTCCGTCTTCCCCGTCGCAATGGGTTTTTTGTTCTTATCGACAAGAACGACATGAATGCTTACCGATGTAAATGTATGGTCGCTCTGATTTTCCACCGTGCCGGTCACTTTCGCAAATCCCTGCTCCGATGCGCCAACCCGCTCATATTTCTTTGAAAAAATGGGAAGCGTTATCTGCCCGGTCAGTTTTTCCTGCAACTCCCACGCGCCGAACGAATCGATGGTAAATGTTACGAACGCCGCGGGTTCTTTCGTGTCGATATTGTTCTCCACGATGTACCTCGTCTGCCCTGCGAGAAGATACGTCGTTCCTTTTTTCTCTGCGATCACGTTTTTACCCGCATCAAAAAAACGAAAGGTATATGCAAGCGCGCGCGTGCCGTGCTGCGCGTTCGGGTTGCGCACCTGCGCAAGCGCGTCATACGCGCCGCCCGCGAAAAACGACTGATACGAAAGCACCTCGACATCGAAAAAACGTACGACTTTGCACGCGGCGCACGGCCCGCCGCAGTCGATCTTTTCCTCCCCCTGATTCAACACGCCGTCAATGCACGACGCGGTCGGTTTCAATACTTGATATCCGAGAAAAGAAACTGCCGCGATCACTGAAAAAAAAATGACGCTAACGATAAGTTGTCGTTTGAGCTTATAATCCATACTACTTGCAACTTACATCATGAAACTTGAAACTTGTAACGCGAAATCAATAATCCATGATTCTGGATTTAGGATTCAAGTTCCACGATTTATGTTTCATGCTCTATCTTATCAAACAATCGCTTTTTTGCATACACAAACAAAAAACCAGGGTTGAACCCTGGTTTGATGATAATCCCCGCAATGACCTACTTTTTCACAATATATTATTGCAATATCATCGGCGGTGCATAGTTTTACGACTCTGTTCGAAATGGGAAGAGGTAGTACCTATGCCCTATGGTCACGGGGAAAACTCTTAAAACATGAAACTTGAATCATGAAACACGCATCCTACGGCGCAGCGCCGATGTTGTAAGATTTATGTTTTAGGTTTCAAGTTTCACGTTTCATGGTTTGTGGGTTTTACATTTATTCTTAAGTTTCCGCGGGAATCGGATAATTAGTATTGCTCGCCTGAGCGCGTTACCGCGCGTACAGCTGCAACCTATCAACGTGGTCATCTTCCACGATCCTTCTGGGATTACTCCCAATGAGACCTCATCTTAGGGTGTGCTTCGAGCTTAGATGCTTTCAGCTCTTATCACTTCCAGACGTAGCTACCCAGCAATGCCCCTGGCGGGACAGCTGGCACACCAGCGGTCTGTTCCTCTCGGTCCTCTCGTCACGTATTCCCCTATTTCTAGGAGTGTAGACTATATCTTCATCCTCCAACGTTTTATTACGAAGGAGGAGTCGGCGTATTACCCATAGAAACCTGCTTTTTGAGCTTTCCGATTTCTATAAGTCCGTTCCCCGATCACCGCGGGGAAACAAGTCGTTACGGGGTCAAATCCAAAACTTTCAAAAGCTCGCTTCGACTCTTCTTCTTTTTGGTGACATAGTTTTGATTCTGAATCACCAACATGAGATCGACAAGCTTTTGTAGTTGTCGCTTGGTCAGCTTTGTAATTGTTCTTTCACACAATATTACGCAAGCCTCAAGCAAAGCCTTAGCCTGAACTTTCTTGAATCGTATATAAGGCGACAAGCAATCGAGGATGCGCCTCGCTTGCTTATATCCGTTTATCCGCAATTCGGAAATACCATCATTTCTTTTTGCAAGATAACCGATACCTAAAATATCACGAATCCAAAATAAAGTTTCGTCATGCCGCGAATCTTGATAGAAACAGATGGTTGCCATGAAACGAATTCCGACATTTCCATCTTTTCTCTTTTTGAGCTGAAGCATTAAACTTCCATCTCCATCAAGAAAACCGGCGATATACGCTAAGTGCGTTTTAGATCGACTTCCCACGGTATTATCTTAAGAATTATCTGGTCCTCAAGTAATTATACATCAACCGGCGGACCGCGCCAATTGTCATAATCCACGGACCACGCAATGCATGAAGACTTCACCGTTATTAGCCAAATTTTCAACTTCGATTACTCGAAGAAGTAGCAATTTCTTACTAGAGAGAACTCCCCTCAAGTCTCTGCGCCTACAGTAGATAGGAGACCAACCTGTCTCACGCATCTACGTCACGTATTACTACGTGGATTGGACTATACCATTACCCTTCGACAAGCTCAGGGTAGTTGACGTGTAGTCTCTACGGGTATTCCATTAGAAAGGAATTTCCCTCGGTATTGCCCTAAATTTTAATCAGGGTTCCACCGATATGAGTCAACTTCTCACTCACCATTACTGATGAGCGCCGCCGCGAACAATGTCTTAACCTCGGGTTCAAACGGTTCAACCCATGATCCGTGATCACGACCTGAACGGTTTGAACCCAGCTCACGTGCCGCTTTAATTGGCGAACAGCCAAACCCTTGGGAGCTTCTTCACCCCCAGGATGCGACGAGCCGACATCGAGGTGCCGAACCTTGCCGTCGATATGAACTCTTGGGCAAGACTAGCCTGTTATCCCCGGGGTAGCTTTTATCCGATGATCTTCGCCCATCCTACGATGTAGCGTCGGTTCACTAAGTTCCGCTTTCGCGACTGCGCGACATGTCCGTCTTGCAGTAAAGCCAGCTTATGCCTTTACACTATCAGTCCGATTTCCATCCGGACCTAGCTGACCTTTAAACGCCTCCGTTACCTTTTAGGAGGCTAGCGCCCCACTAAAACTGTCCACCAGCCACTGTCCTCATCGCGTTTGGCGCGACAAGTTAGTAATGCAATCACTCAAGAGCGGTGTTTCATTGGCGACTCCATCCCGTCCGAAAACGAGACTTCAAAGTCTACCGCCTACGCTACGCATGAGAAATCGCATCACAATAACAAGAGACAGTAAAGCTCCCGGGGTCTTTTCGTCTAACTGCAGGAAGAGGGCATCTTCACCCTCATTGTAATTTCACCGAGCGAGTCGTTGAGACAGTTCTCCAGTCGTTACACTATTCGTGCGCGTCAGAACTTACCTGACAAGGAATTTCGCTACCTTAGAACGATTATAGTTATCGCTGTCGTTCACTGGCGCTTCGGGCGATAGCCAACACTGTATTGCTACACCATCGACATCCACCGTTAACGTTCCAGCACCGGACAAGTGTCACCCTCTATACATCCTCTTGCGAGTTAGCAGAGAGCTGTGTTTTTGATAAACAGTCGCCAGAGATACTTTAGCTGCGGCCCCGCCCCAATTTTGCCTCCCAATAACACTGCGAAGTGCGAGCAGCGAATAGCTGCACTCCGTTTTAGGGCGCAGCGCTTCGCCCATAGCAGAATCTGCCTATTCGGCAGGCGCACTGCGCACACTTTTCAGAAGCAAAATTGGGGCGGGGCAAGCCTTATTGCGAACTTACGGCTGCTTTTTTGCCGAGTTCCTTAACGACCCCTCACTCGTTCACCTTGGTCTACTCGACCTGCCCACCTGCGTCGGTTTTGCGGTACGCGCGCGCACACGATAATCTTAGAAGGTTTTCTCGACCACAGGCTCCACTGAATTTATCCGTATTGCTACGAACATTTTCTCGATCCCTCTGAAGTCCCATTGAAGGGATCTGCCGGATTTGCCTGGCAGACTTCGTCGGACAAAGAACGTAAATCCAATAATACGATCAGTGTACTCTATAGCGTCACTCCGTCGATCATGTACGCGGTGCAGGAATATTAACCTGCTGTCCATCGGTTACGCATCTCTGCATCACCTTAGGTGCGACTAACCCTTGGCTGATTGTCATTGCCAAGGAAACCTCGGGCTTTCGGTGTACCGGGCTTTCACCGGTATTGCGGTTACTTATACCAACATTCGCACTTCCCAACGCTCCAGCAAAGCTCACGCTTCACCTTCACAGCAGATGGAAACGCTCCCCTACCACGCCGCCGCATAAATGCAACGGCATCCGCGATTTCGGTAGTAAACTTAGCCCCGTTATATTTTCGGCGCAAGATCTCTAAACTAGTGAGCTGTTACGCACTCTTTAAAGGGTGGCTGCTTCTAAGCCAACCTCCTAGCTGTCTACGAAATCTCACCTCCTTTTTTCACTTAGTTTACATTTGGGGACCTTAATCGGCGGTCAGGATTCTTCTCCTTTTGACTATGGAGCTTTGCCCCCACAGTCTTACTCCCAAGCTATGTTGAACGGAATTCGGAGTTTGATTGGGTTTGACAGCTTGCGCCATTCAAACTCATCCAGTGCTCTACCTCCATTCATAAACGCTTGAGGCTAGTCCTAGAGCTATTTCGGGGAGAACCAGCTATTTCCAGGCTCGATAAGCTTTTCACTTCTTACCACAACTCATCCGAAGGAGTTGTACGACCTACCGGTTCGGGCCTCCCCTCGGTGTTACCCGAGGTTCACCCTGGTCATGGTAAGCTCGCTCTGGTTTCGGGTCTTATGCATACTGCAGCGCACTCCGCTATCGCCGTGCGCGAAGCCTTGCGGCTTAGCGCGAGCGATAGAGAAGCGCAAAACGCCCTATTCAGACTCGGTTTCCCTTTGCCTTCCCTCATACAAGGTTAGACGAGCAGTATACATAAAGTCGTTGGTTCATTCTCCAAGAGGCACGCCGTCACCCGAAATAAATTTCGGGCTCCGACTCCTTGTAAGTATATGGTTTCAGTTCTATTTCACTCCCCTCATCGGGGTTCTTTTCACCTTTCCCTCACGGTACTTGTTCACTATCGATCATAAAGAATATTTAGCCTTGGGAGAGTAGTTCTCCCGGATTCATACGGGGTTTTCGTTCCCCGCACTACTTAGGAACACACGTTCAAAGCGTTTTAATAATTTTCATTGACGGGGCTATCACCCTCTGTGGCTCTCCTTTCCATGAGAATTTAATTAACTACTAAAAACTTTTTGCTCTGTTTCGCCTTGCGGCAAAAGCACGTATGCCCTGCAACCCTCAAACGCCTCGTAATAAATTACTGAGCACTTAAGTTTAGGCTGTTCCCTTTTCGCTCGCCGCTACTAAGGGAATGGACGAAGCGATATTCCCAGCGGACAGCGCGCGTGCGCGCACTGCATACTGAAAATATTGCTTCGAAATTTTTTTCTTTTCCTCCGCTTACTGAGATGTTTCACTTCAGCGGGTGCACTTCTTTGCTTGCGCAAAGATATCCCGAGTTTATCGGGATGGGTTGCCCCATTCGGAAATCTCCGGATCACAGGTAGCTTGACGCCTCCCCGGAGCTTATCGCAGTCACGCCACGTCCTTCATCGCTTCTTTATGTCTAGGCATCCACCATATACTCTTGTTTCCCGCGGAAACTTAAAAATAAAGAGTATTAATACTCTTTATTTTGCTAACACACAAACAAAATAAAAAATATTTTGTTTTCTGTTCTGCAAAATAAACGTTATATGACCCACACACTATTTATTTTTCAATGGGCAATCCGTTCTTTCATTGCTTTCATCACGCTCGAAGGTCGCGTGCGCTGTGCATATACACCGCCTGCAACCCCCGGTCATGAAAAAATAAAGGTTTCTTGCTAGAAAAAATAAAGATTCCGTAAAACAAGCTGGGCATCGAACCTATATTTTTCCTTCGCTCGGACGTCGTGTACGAGATTACTCGTCCACGCGCTCCTCGCTAGCAAAAATAAAAGCGCTTTCTTTCGTCCAGAAGCGCTTTTCAGACAAAACAGAAACTGCCGGATCACGCGCTTCCTTTGTTCGAAATGATTATGTTTGTATTCATTATGTCTTGCGCCATTGTAATACCCCGAAACGCTACTGTCAATAGTCCTTAGATTTAGCTATTTTTTATGAAGTTCATTATACCAAACATCACATAAAAGTCAACCCCGTTACAATCTTTTATCGGGGTATTTTATACATTATGGACAAGCCGTAAGGCGGATTTGCCTTCGCACTCTCTCAAATGAAAAAATCATCAGCGAGATTGTAATGGGGTCAATGTCTTGCAGGTAAAAAGAAAGGGCGGCTGTTGTGCCGCCCCGTTCTTGCACTGGTCATTCCTCGAGCAGAATTTCGCCTGCCGCTTCGTTCACCGTGATAGTTCCTTCACGGAGGTGGGGTATAACGCCCCCCACTCGCCCCTGCGCTTCCGCAAGATTATGTTCAAGCCGCGCAAATAGGTCTTTTGCCTGCGCAGACGCCTCCTCGAGAGAGAGCTGTTTGCGATATACCTTGATCAATATGACTTTGAGCTCATGCTCAAACCCTGTAAAGTACATTTCCACCACCTCCCTCTTTTATATTATGTAAGAGCAATAATGGCATTATACCTTTCTACCCCAGGACGTCAAACGCCAAAACCCCTCACCCCTTGCGCATCGTGATCACCTCCGTGGGAGGAATATTGCTCATTACTATTTTTTTCTTCACGACGGTAAAATTATGAAGCGCCCGGAACACCTCCTTCGTCGCAGGCGCGATAAGATACCGGATGAAAACGAACCGTCCTCCTGAAACGAGCACATCGTCCACCTGTGCGAGGATCTTTTTTGTTTCACGCGCGGAAAGGGCGCGAAACGGAATGGTACATATCACCTCGTCGACCATCGCGATGTTATGCGCTTTTAAAATATGTTTTATGTTTTGTGCGTCCGCATGCTCCACGCATACGAACCGGTCGCGCGCCATCGGTTCGATGTATTTTTTGCACTCCTGCAAAAGCACTTTGTTCGAATCGATCCCGATGAAGCGATCTTCGGGTCGCAGACGCTTCACGATCTCCTCCGTGATGCTCCCCGTCCCCACGCCAAGCTCGACGATGATCTTCGGGGGGTCTGATATTTTTATTTCAGGCGCCATCGCGCGCGCAACAAAACGACCCGTGGGAGCAACTGCCCCCACGGATCGTATGTTTAAAACTCCTTCTGTAAAGAGAACTCGCTTCCCTTTTTTCAGCATGCCGTGTTATTGCGAGATATCCCGTTTTATTTTTGTAATGAGTTCAGACGCGTGTTCTTTGCCGCCCAAACCGAATGCAAGGCCGCCTGCGATCGCGATCATCGCGACGATGCCGATATACAGCGTGTTAATGAATGTCTGCGCCACGCCAAGCTGGTCGAGCGCCACGCCAAGTGCGAAAATAAAGACCGCCCACTTCACTACTTTCCCGGCAAACGCTCCCGTGTGAAGGCCTGAAGCAGCCATGGAAGACGTCGTCACTTTGCTGGCAAGATCCGCGATAAGCGCCCCCGCGACCAAAATGATCGCCGCGACCACGATACTCGGGATGTAATAAAGTATCTGCGTCAAAAAGTCGGCAACCTGGGTCAGACCCAAAAGATTCGACGCGATAAGCAAGCCGGTAAGAATGAAGAACCACTTCACCAAAGCGCCAAGGAAATGACCGGTGTGCAATGTCATTCCCGCCCGCTGGAATGCGATATCGATACCTCCTTTCGCAAGAAGGGCGTCGACTTTAAGCGACGTCACAAAACGGGACACCACGGCGTACAGCGTTGCGCCGATCAATAAGAACACCACGAACAACAACACCGCCAAAAAAAGGCGCGGCGTGTATATCACAAGGCTCGTCCACACGAAATCGACGGACTGGCCTACGACCTCGGGAAACGTAGGAACGACATTATACATAGACATTTCAACCCTAACTGCTATCTCTGCGGACAGCGGTTACGAGTGTAGTTACGTTAATTAATAATAGTTATAATTTCATTATATCATACGCACGCAATTTAAAACTCCTTATTGTGGATAACAAACATACGACTGATAACCTCTTTTCTTTCCTAAAAAACTATGATAGAATCGTGGCGACGCATATGATATGCGCGTATAGCTCAGCTTGCCCTTCCACCTTTTCGGCCACTCGGGCACATAGCTCAGTGGTAGAGCGCGTCACTGATAATGACGAGGTCGAAGGTTCGATCCCTTCTGTGCCCACCACATTGGCCGAAAAGTTGAGAGGGTAAAGTAGAGCGCGTCACTGATAATGACGAGGTCGAAGGTTCGATCCCTTCGTCGCCCACAAAAAATCAAAAATTTTAGTACGGGGCACGTAATGACGACCTGCCCGCCATAAGCCTAACACTATGTTTAGTGATACTTTGCAAGCGGAACACAGCTTTGATGATGAATAGGATCCTTTTGACAGGCAATTGGCAGGCGGGGGTCCTTGGTTCAATCCCATGCATGCGCACCAACAATATCGGTACGCATAATAAATTCCGTGTATCATTGCACGGTTTTTTGTTTCTCGAACGTACGGCTTTACAACCATACTCGAAATTATTTTAATAAAATTGCTGAACGGAAACAAATGTCACCCACCTGCCCTCCCGTGGTATTCGGGGGGAGCGATGGGGTTTCTTATTCGCTCAATAGTGGCTGTAAACTGTAGATACCAATACAAAAAGCCACTGTAGTGGCTTTTTGTATATATTATACCTTTACTGACACTGCGTTGTTGGCGATCCGTTATTTTGATTTACCCAATAGCTCGTAACTTGACTACAACTTCCACTGAAAGGATCCGTGCTGTAGCTTCCACTTGTGCTATTCCAAATCTCGAAGTGTAAGTGATTGCCAGAGCTATCCCCCGAACTAGCAACTTCGCCAACTTGCGCACTGCACAAAAGGCTTTGATACCATGCTGGTGTTCCGCTTTTCATATGAGCATAAATAGTGACTTTGCTATCTGTATGTTCAATGCGAACATGATTTCCAAATCCACCTCCACAACCCGAGCTCCCTGAATTTGCGCAGTTATCGTATCGATAGTAGAGACTGCCATGTGCGCCGGCATAAATCGGCCTGCCTAGATAGGTAGAAAAGTCGGTACCTTCGTGTCCATTGTAGCCACCGCTAGTTGAGCAATCATACCTCTTAAATCCGGAACCAGAATCATGGTCAAACCATGCATTAATACCAGGGTTAGACGAAAGCGGAAGACGGTATTTAACTTGCGCTTCTGCGGTTGCCGTCTGAAACGCAAAAAATAACACACTAACAGCAATCAGCGTGAGAACACCAATCACCGATGTTTGCACATTAATGTTAGTTTTTATGAATGTGTTTTTCATAAGCGCCTCTATTTAATGTTAACGGTCTTCCACTCTCCTTTCCCATCGACCTTTGTTCTCACAACAATATTTTTATCAGGCACAAGCCAATGAGGAGAAGTGCCGTCTGTAATGCGTTCTGCCCGCGCAAGCTCGCCTTCCTGATTAAATACGAATTGCCATGTCCCCGATTCTGGATCCACTGATGAGATTACCATTTTTCTATCAGATGACCACAGAGCCGCACCGTCTACAGTCGGCACCATAATACCTTGACGCACAACTTCCTCGCTCATATTCGTCAAACGCTTTATTTCCTTCGTAGTAAGATCAACCATCCACAAGGAGGCGACGTGATTCTCAAACCCCTCAGGTGATGTTCCATACTTTCGACCCGAGTTAAAATACAACCGCGACATATCTAGTGAGAATCCAACGGGCTGGAAATCATCTTTGTTGTCCGTAATTAACTCTTCCTCGCCTGTAGCAAGATTGTAAAGTACTATGCCATAAGGGGAAAATTCAAACAAACGAAAGCCTTCTCCTTCGTCTGCAAGTTTGTGATACGCAATGTACGCTCCATCATGTGAGAATAGGGGGGCCGAGCCATGCATACCAATACGAGTGATTTCTTTCCCAATTGCAGTGAAGAGCCGTATTTTATAGTCTCCGCTCTGTGCAACAATCCGCGTACCATCTGGAGAAAACTTCGCTTCGACTATATTTTCCGCAATAACTCTTTCGTTTCCTGTAGCTGGATCCATGACAATAAGTTTTGAACCATGGACCTGACCGCCGATGTTTTTTTCTGCAACACTGGAAAGATACAATATTCTACTTGATCCATTGCTACTATCAAGTATTCGCTGCACATTATCCGCTACTTTTACTGGATCAGATGAGATGGATGAAACATAAGCCTTATCACCATCCAAATAAACGAATTTCTCGCCTTGTACTTGAGAAAACGTTCCCACCAATACCAACCCAGTGACTACACTCGCAATAACAACCAGGCCAAGAAGAAAATTTTTATAGGTGAAAATATTTCGCATAAGTTCTAGAATTATTTAGTTGCAACTTTACAACGACCTTTTAATTTTATGATAGCATGGCTTGACTCTTGATTTATCCACAGCCACTATTGAGCGAATAAGAAACCCCATCGCTCCCCCCGAATACCACGGGAGGGCAGGTGGGTGACATTTGTTTCCGTTCGGCAATTTTATTAAAATAATTTCGAGTATGGTTGTAAAGCCGTACGTTCGAGAAACAAAAAACCGTGCAATGATACACGGTTTTTTGTTTCTCGAAACTATTGACAAAACACTGATTTTCGTGTATAAATAAGACGCTGTTTAAAAACTGAAAAAGTGGAGGTTCGGAAATGAAAAAGTTTATTTGCCCTTTAATGTTTGTGGCAGTGCTACTCGCTGCTGGAGGTTGCGCATCACAGAAAAACATACTCATTGTCCATGATAATATGCCTGATTGGGCAAGCAATGTTGTTGTACACAAACACTTCTGGGTATCGTACGACTTTCGCTACGCCTTCGGAGCTGCAAGCGCATCACCCTCAAAACAGTGGTCAAAGGTTGATAAAAGAGCAAAAAACGCTCTTCTTACCGGTCTCAAGATCGGTACAAAAATCAATAACATCGAGATCTATCACAGGTGGACAGATCCCAATACCGGAGAACGTTACGCTCTCGCGCGCATGCCCATCAACCTCTCGCCTCGCGAGCAGTGACGAGAGGGCAAACAGCACCGGTACATTCAAGGATATATCGCAACACCCGTCTTCTGATAAAATACCTCAACGGGACTGAATCCGCAATGACGCTTGCGCGGTCTGGTGTTGATGAGATATTCCGCCTGAGCAATTTCCTCGTCCGATACATCATCCCAG
>JACRAK010000004.1 GCA_016234725.1 Candidatus Azambacteria bacterium
ATTCTCACTGATCGTCATTTCGTTCCAGACAAAAATTTCATCGCCATTGCCCGGATCAGCGCTAGTCCATCGAGTATTATCGGAGCTGGCTATTTGGGAAAATTGTGTGTCGTTGGCTTGGGTATGCGTATTCCTATTTGCCGTATTTCCCCCAAAAGGAAACTGATCGACATCATCTTGTGAGGCAAACCAGGGGGTGGAGCTGTCGCAGTTATTAGCGCCGCTACATCCGGAAAAATCGTACGTGGTAATAGCCGCCTGCGCGGGCGCCGCCCCAAACCGGTCAAAACCAAAGGACACAATACTCGAGATGAGTCCGAAAATAACAAAAAATATCGTAAATTTTTTTACCGCTTTTTGCGCCATCGCTATTACCATAATTATAGCTCAATACGCGATAAGAGAACATACGAATGAAATGAACGCTTGTGGCTGCACTCAAAAAACACACCGCGCTTTTGCGCGGTGTGTTTTTTATCTGAAACTGCCGAGACTTTAGTTTCCAGCCCGCTCTTCGAGCGGGGCATACCCCGTACCTGCGGGAATAAGCTTGCCGATGATAACGTTCTCTTTGAGCCCTCTGAGTCTGTCCACCTTTCCTTGGACCGCGGCATTGATAAGCACGCGCGTGGTCTCTTGGAACGATGCGGCGGACAAGAACGATTCGGTGGTCAGCGCGCACCTCGTAATGCCCAAAAGTACCTGAGCCGCGGTCGCCTTCTTCTGCCCCTCCGCAACCTCCTTATTCGCAGCAAAGAATGTTGTTTTTTCGATGATATCGCCGCGCACCAAGTTGGTATCGCCCGCTTCTTTCACGCGTACGCGCGAGAACATCTTGCGTACGATGACCTCGATGTGCTTATCGGATATCGATGCGCCTTCCGAGGTATAGATCTTCTGCACCTCTGAAATGATATAGCGCTCCACCTCGCGGATGCCCGAAACCCGCAGCAACTCTCCAAGGTCAAGATGCCCTTCCGAAAGCTGCATGCCTTTGTGGACCTCTTTACCCTTCTCAACCCACAGCGTGGTAAAATGCGGCGCCTGATATTCTTTTATTTCTCTCTCTTCTTTCTTTTTCGCTCCCTTCTCCCCTTCTTTCGGCTCTTCTTTTTCTGTCAGCACCGGCCCGCTTGATTCGACAAGGATCCTTTTGATCTCACCGTCGGCAATGATGTCGATCACCTTTCCATCGACTTCGCACAACAACGCCTTTCCTTTCGGCGAACGCGCTTCAAAAATTTCTTCGACTCTCGGCAACCCCATCGTAATATCGCCGCCGCCTGCGACGCCGCCGATATGGAATGTACGCATGGTCAGCTGCGTGCCCGGCTCGCCGATCGCCTGCGCCGCCACCACGCCGACCGGAGAACCCATGCGCACCACTTTATTGATACCGAGGTCGTACCCGTAGCATTTCTGGCATGCGCCATCCTTGGTTTTACATGCAAGCACTGAGCGCACCCTTACTTCTTCGACTTTCTTTTCATCGATACAATCGGCGAGCTGGCGCGTGACGATCTCGCCCGCGTGTGCGATCACCGTATCCCCTGCCTTCACATCGTCAAGCAGATACCTGCCGAATGTTTTGCCGGAAAAATCCTGGCCGACCGCTTCCGCGTCTTTGAGATACAACGTCACACCCTTTTGGTCTCCGCAATCCTCTTCTTTCACGATCACATCCTGCACGACATCCACCAGCTTGCGGGTAAGATACCCGGCCGATGCGGTACGCAGCGCGGTATCCGCCGTACCCTTTCTGGCTCCGTGCGTCGAAATGAAATATTCAAGCACTCCGAGCCCTTCTTTATATGATTTCTTGATCGGCAGCTCGATGATCTCTCCGGACGGATTCACCACCGGCCCTTTCATGCCCGCCATCTGGATAAGCTGCGCTTCGGAACCTCTTGCGCGGGAGCGTAAAATGGAAAATACGGATCCATGTTTTACCAGCGACGAGGGAACCATCTTGCCTACCTCGATCTTTGCCCTATTCCACACCTGCACCACTTTGACATAGCGCTCGTCATCGGTGAGCAGCCCGCTTTGATACTGCGTGCTGATCTCTTTCACTTCTTTATTGGAACGATCGATGACCGCATCTTTTTCCAGAGGCACGTTAAGATCGGCCATACCCCATGAGATGCCTGATTTCGTCGCATACTCGAAGCCGAGTTTTTTCATAATATCGAGGACCGGCACCGATGCGTCCACGCCGAACTGATCGATCACATCGCCAACAAGCGCTTCGAGGTCTTTTTTAGCGAATTCCCGGTTGACGAATTTTTTGGTCGCACCGCCAAGCGCCCAATTGAAAATGATCCGCCCTACCGATGTTTCGATATACGGGTCATTTTCATTCTCGCGCTGTTCTTTTTCTTTGATAAAGACCTTGATCTTCGCATTGATGGCGACCGCGCCGAAATCATGCGCGAGTACCGCTTCATTCTTGGAAGAGAAGAGCTTCCCTTCTCCTTTCGATCCTTCTTTGATCGCGGTAAGGAAGTAGCATCCGAGTACGATGTCCTGCGTCGGCACCGTGATCGGGTCGCCGCTCGCCGGCTTTAACAGATTCTTTGCAGACAGCATGATCTCTTTCGCTTCCGCCTGCGCTTCTTCCGTGATCGGCAAATGCACCGCCATCTGGTCGCCGTCAAAATCCGCATTGAACGCGGAACACACGAGCGGATGGATCCTGATCGCCATACCCTCGATAAGCACCGGCTGGAACGCCTGGATACCGAGACGATGGAGCGTCGGCGCGCGATTTAAGAGCACGTGTTTGCCCTGGATCACTTCTTCCAGGATCTCCCATACCACGTCCGATGCTTCTTCAATGAGATATCCGGCCCCTTTGATGTTATGCGCAAGCCCTCGTTCAATGATCTTTTGGATCACGAACGGCTTAAAGAGTTCGAGTGCCATTTTCTTGGGCAACCCGCATTGGTCAAGCCGCAGCTCGGGCCCCACGACGATCACGGAGCGTCCTGAATAATCCACGCGCTTACCCAAAAGATTCTGGCGGAACCGCCCTGACTTTCCTTTCAACATATCGGCGAGCGAGCGCAATTGGCGCTTCTGCCCCGTTGCCGCCATGACCGCCTTCCCTTTGCGCGCGGAATTGTCGATCAGCGCGTCCACCGCTTCCTGCAACATGCGTTTTTCGTTGCGCACGATCACTTCGGGAGCGTTCAGATCAAGAAGTTTTTTGAGGCGGTTATTGCGGTTGATGATGCGCCGGTAAAGGTCGTTCAAGTCGCTTGACGCGTAGCGCCCGCCGTCCAGCTGCACCATGGGCCGGAGGTCCGGCGGCATGATCGGGAGTACGGTCAAAAACATCCAGCTTGGCTTCACGCCTGCGCGCGCAAACCCGTGCGCGAGCTTATAGCGCTTCAAAAGCTTCGGCTTCAACGCCGACTGCTCGTCCTTTCGCAATTCAACTTCAAGCTCCTTTTCGAGTTTATGCAGATCGAGCGATTCCGCGATGTTTTTGATCGCTTCCGCGCCGATGCCCGCTTTGAACATCTCGCCGTATTTCAAGCTCATCTCATAATATTCATTTTCGGAAAGGATCTGAATGGGCTTGAGGCTTTTGAGTTCGCCTACCGCTGTATCGTATGCGGACTTCAATGCCTCCTTTTTCTGCACGTCCGTTTCTTGTTTGATCTTGGCGGCATATTCTTTCGCAAGCTCATCCATTTTCTGCCCTTTCAACTCCTCGTTCACCTCAGTGATGATATACGACGCAAAATACGCAACTTTCTCGAGCTGGTGTAACGGGATATCAAGCAGCGTGCCGATCTTTGACGGCACTCCGCGAAGGAACCACACATGCGCCACCGGCGTGGCAAGCTTGATGTGCCCCATGCGTTCGCGGCGAACGATGGACCGCGTCACTTCCACACCGCATTTATCGCAGACGATCCCTTTGTAACGGATCTTCTTGTATTTGCCGCAATAGCACTCCCAGTCCTTTTCCGGACCGAAGATCTTCTCGCAGAACAGACCGTCCTTTTCGGCGCGCTGCGTGCGGTAATTGATCGTTTCCGATTTGGTCACTTCGCCGTGCGACCATCCCAGGATCTCTTCGGGCGACGCAAGTGCGAGTTTAATGGCTTTGAAGTCTGATACTTTTAACATGAGTATATGGTTAGGCGTTTTCTTCTTCTAATGCGTCGGCACCTTCCTCCTTGCGCGCGCCTTCGAACGTAACCGAGAGGCCGAGCGCTTTCAATTCGTTCACGAACACATGGAATGCCGCGGGAATGTTCGGACTCTTGATCTTCTCTCCGCGAATGATCGAATCATACGCCGCCGTTCTTCCCACCACATCGTCCGATTTGATCGTGAGCATTTCCTGAAGCATGTATGCCGCCCCGTA
>JACRAK010000032.1 GCA_016234725.1 Candidatus Azambacteria bacterium
GATGAGTTGCGAAGCGTTGGAGTAAAAAAATAAGCGAGCTGTATTACATATACAGCGAGTTTATTTTTTTACGAAACGCAAGCAGATCGCCGCAATAATGGATTATAGAGTGCGGTTTAATAGTGTGATGTCCATATGTCTCGAACTATGCGTATTTCGTTACAAAAGCGCATTCGGCGACAGACCCTAATAGTATATGGAACAAGAACAAAAAACCAAAGGGATGCTGCATCCATTCACCCATCATTATCATCATCATTACCGTCTGCGCTTCCCCATCCATCACAAAAAAATATTTATCTTTGATGCCGCGCTTGTGGCAACTGGTTTGATACTCGGCGCGTTCGCGACCTATTATTTTTTACAAAGACCAACATTCAGACCTCTTGATATTTCCATTACCACGCAAGACCAAAAAATTACCATCGGTGCAGAGCACTTGTGGGAAGTGCGTATAACCAACATCAGCAACAAAACGATTCGCGGCATCACCACCACGCTCACCTTCCCGGCGTCTTTCAAAATTATCTCTCCGGCAGACGCGGACTCCTCACTTTCAAAAATAAACACTTCAACATCCACGGCGGCGCGTGTGTGGAAAATTGACGCGTTGACTCAACACGAACACTCATCGTTAGAAGTGCGAGGCGTGTTGTTTGCCCCTGTTGGAGAAACAATAAAAATCATCGTACGTACGGCAGGTGCAACGGACTCAAAAGAACCTTTCTCGGAAACAACTGTTTTGGAATTGCGCGCCACCGATCCTGCTCTTGTGACCACTGTGGAATTTCCTCAATCGGTGTTCGCCGGAGAATCATTTCCATTTACGGTCACCTATGCAAACGCGAGCGCGACCACACTTGAGCGCCCTATACTGCGTTTTGAAACTCCTTCTTCCTTTGCACTGAACAACAAACCGAGCTCATGGAAAGATGGAAGCATTATCTTGCCAACGCTCGCCCAGGGAGCGCGCGGATCCATGGAACTCAACGGGTTGTTCACCGCGGATTCACACGTGAGCCGTGTTTCAATTGGTGTCCGCACAAGCGCTGAACTCAATGGCAAGCGTGTGAGCCAAGAAGATATTTTGCCGAGCCTTGAAGTCAAACCAACTGGTATAAAAATTTTGCTCAAAAGCGTTGAAGCCAATGGCACCCCCGGCGAACCGCTTCATTTGATTGTTTCACTTGAGCACACAGGATCGGACACATTTCAAACTGTTTCTGTGTGCGTACCACTTAACCTCAATCTTATAAATAAAGAAAGCGTCAAGGGCGATGGAAAACTGGCAGATACTATGTATTGTTTCACACCCGCACAGCGCGCGGAACTCACCGAAATCAAAAATGGATTCCATGGTGAATGGCCTCTTACTTTTTCTCTCCAAAACACTCCTACGCTCACCGACACAGAAACCAATAAAAACGCCGTGTTAGCATTTACGCCTCGCGTATCATTAACCGCACAGCGCGCCGGGGCGACCATCAAACTCTCGTTGGTGGGGTCTGAACTGCGCGTCCCGCTCACCACCACGCTCACTCTGAAAACAATGGGGCGCTATTTTACCAATGAAGGCGACCAGCTTGGACGCGGACCTCTGCCGCCTCAAGCTGGTAAAACAACCAAATACTGGATCGCGTGGGCTATCCGCTCAAGCACCAATCCAGTAAAAAATCTTATCATCCGCGCTATATTGCCTTCCTCAATCCAATGGAGCGGCAAAAGCACCGTCAACAAAGGAAAAAATATGATCTATGATCCAATAACGCGAGAAGTGCGTTGGACGCATGAATTGCTTGAGTCAACCGCGGACGGATGCGCGTGCGCGGAAGGCGGGTTTGAAGTATCGTTGACTCCTTCAGTAGAAGATATTGGCACTGTTTCCGTACTTATAAAAAATATCTCCGCAGACGGCATAGACATATGGACAGACGCGCCGGTACATGCCGCCGCGCCAGACATTACCGCCAATCTGATTGATGATCCTCTGGCGCAAGGCAAAGGACGAGTGCAAAAATAGATGATGTCTTATTCGGGACTGACGCCGAATGCGCTTTTGCAACGAAACGCGCAGATTTTGAGACAAAATTGTTGAATAAATTTTGAAATAATTTTGTCCGAAATATGCGCATTGCAGTCAAAGTGGCATTCAGCGACAGACCAAAAATTGCATCTGGCGGCAGACACTTAATACAGGAGGATGAAATGAAGTTGCAACATACTTCACGATGTAAAGATCGTCGGCCTGCCGACCACGATATGGCGCTTCAATTTACACTGCATTGTACGGAGGGCGCGGACATAGGCGCGCAGTGCGAAGCGATAACCGACTATCTCAAAGACCGCCCCGGGCGCTACGCGACGGTCTGCAGACGCGCGGCAACCTTGTGTGTTTCACCAGAACGCAAGGTTACATTTCTGCTTGAAGCAGTACACAGAGCGTGTGCTCTTAACCAAAGACAGTGGCGTATCGCATTCATGATGCAGTGCCTTGAAGAGGCAAAACCGCTCTTTGCGGACGAATTCACAGACGATGAACGGAAAAATGCGCTTCTTGAGCGTTGGCGCGACATCGCTCTCACCGTGTTCCATGCGGCTGGACATTTTCACGCGTGCGCGGAAGTATACCAAGAACGCGCGAACGCGGCTTCAGACAACGGCGCACACGCAGATGCCTTTGCGAATCAATTCATGGCAAAGGTAGCGCTCTGCGATAGCGCGTTAGAGCAAGGTATTCCGCAGACCATACAATCAGCGGTACTTGAGGTCAAAAGCGTGGCAGGACGGCTTATATTAACACTTGAAGATTCGCCTCTCAACGCGTATTGGCGCATGAGGTGCTTCATTCATGTCTTGCGCGCCGAGTGGCTTGGCGGATTCCATAATCCTAACACCGTGGAATGTTTCGCGGAACTCAAGAAATTGCGCAAGCAAATGCCCTGCAACTTTGTGGACGCGCTCAAGGTGCTTACCGCCGCGTACTATACGAGACAGTCGTTTGGTGAATGGGCCGACGCGCTTTCAATCGCGCGAGAAGTCGCGCTCAACCCGCGGGCACATCCAGACTGGCGCGCGGAAGCATACCTTGTGCTGATATTCGCGATGGAAAAAAGCGGTTACTCAAAAAAGGCGATCGCGTACATCAATGACCTTTTGAAACTCCCTGCGTCTGGAGGGCATGTTGCCCGCGCCATCGCTGACCGGCATTTGCGAGAACTGACTTATTAACTCATCACAGCATATCCCTCTCTAAACGAACCCTAGAGAGTTTTTTTATTAGACATATCCCACAAAATGGGTCTGTCGCCAAATGCGCTTTTGTAACGAAATTTCTGAATTTTAAAACAGAATTGCTGAATACATTTTGAGGTTTAACCGTGGTTAAGCCAAAAATTGAATAACAGTTCCTTCGCCGCCTTAAAAACACGACCATTGACAAAATCGTAAAAATATGCTATGATACTTGGTCAAGTTAAATAAAATTATTTCAGCTTAAATAAGCCAAAATATGCGTATTGCGATGATTGGACAAAAGGGTATTCCCGCCTCATGGGGAGGGGTTGAACGGTGTGTGGAAGAATTATCCACAGGCTTGATTCGCCGTGGGCATACGATTACGGTGTACGCGCGCAAATGGTATACGCAAAGTACCGCCGATGGAAAAAACGCTCTCAAAAAACATTCATACCAAGGTGTTCATCTTGTCTTTGCGCCCTCATTGCCCACCAAACATCTTGACACCATCACGCATGTACTCGCCGCCACTTTGCACGCGCTGTTTCAAAATTATGATGTGATTCATTATCATGGCGTCGGTCCATCGCTCGTCGCGTGGATTCCTCGTCTGTTTGCGCCGCGCGTAAAAATTATCGCGACATTTCACAGTCCGGACCGTTTGCACGGCAAGTGGGGTACGATCGCGCGGTTTATGCTCACACTGGGCGAATGGGCAAGCTGTCATTTTGCGCATGAAACAATCACGATTTCTCAAACGCTCCAACAATACGCGGCGGAAACCTACAAAGTTCCGACTATCTATATTCCCAATGGCGTAACACTGCCGCACACTCCCACGAAAGAAAAAACCGATTCTGTGTTGCGCGCTTTTGGATTGCGCGGCGAACGATATTTTATTATTATCGCGCGTTTTGTTTCGCACAAAGGAATCCACTTGGCAATGGACGCGTGGCGCCGCGCGGAGCGTGATTACTCTGCGCGCATGCGCGGATTGCAGTTGGTTATTATTGGCGACGAACAAGGAGACAAAGCGTACGCGGCAACACTCCGCCGCATGGCAAAAAAAATTCCTCACATTGTTTTGACCGGTTGGCAAGACGCGGAAACCACGCAGATATTGCTTGCAGAAAGCATCGCGCTCATTCAACCATCGCAATCAGAAGGTTTGTCTATTGTTATGCTTGAGGCGTGCGCGCATGGCAAGCCGATTATCGCAAGCGACTTGCCGGAAAATCGCGAATTGGTTACCGACCGCCGTTTCTGTTATGAAAAAACAAAAATCAGCCAGCTTGAGGAGCGTCTGGTATGGCTCATTGCCAACCCTGAAATCGCGCAGGTGGAGGGTTTACGCAACCGCGAAAAAGTTGAACGCCATCATAACTGGGACGCCATCATCAGGCAAACAGAACATATCTACGCCGACGCGGTCTTGAGCCGCGAATGGAATTGGCAAGGCGTCCAATTGCGCGCGGAGTAAACGCGCGTTGACTAGACTTGTCCCCAAATAAGCTTTCGTAGCGAAATTGTCAAATTTTGAGGCAAAATTGTTGAATAAATTTTGAGGTTTAACAGTAGTTAAGCCGAAAAATTTTGAAACGATTTTGGCCAAAATTTGACAATGAAGGAGAAATGTTATTGGGGGACAAGTCTACGGTCCGCAAAAAAAACAACTGCGCGAGGAGGTAATAATATCACTGCGCCAATCACCATCAAACCGCGCGCTTGAAACATCTATACCGGCACGGCTCTGCTGCGATCCTGCCACAAAACGATTTTTTAACGCGCCGCGGCTATCAAACACTTTCACTTCTGGTATTCCGCGCGCGTGACCAGCAATAATATCATCTCGCCCATCGCCATCTATATCCCCCATGGCAACAGAAACGCCTTGCGTGTCGCGAGCGCCAAACGCGCTCCAGCCCGCGGACAAAAGTCTGCCGCGCAAAGAAAATACTCTCACCAACGACGCGCCTCGCGCGATTCCTATCACTATTTCTGTATTCGCGGAATTATTCAAATGCCCCGCGGATACCGTAACGCCTCCCGCAAATCCTGCGCGTATAACTTCAAACGGACGCGTTATTACCACGCCATCGGCGCGCGTTACCGCAACCTTGCCGCCGCGCGTTTTCTGGCCAAATACTAAATACAAACCATTTTCATCGCCCGTATCCACCGTGGCAACAGAAAGCTCCCCGCGCCACACGCTCCCAAATGGATAGATTTGCGCGCGTACTATATCGCCTTCTTTAATCACCGCGTGGTTGTGTTCTATTATTATTGTTTCAAATGCGCCATCCCGATCCAAATCAATCCGCGCGATAGTCTGTCCGCCTAAAAATGATTCGTCATATGAAAAAAAACCGTTGCGCGACTGCGTCCCATCCGCGCGATAAAGCCGTATAAAAGCGCCATTCACATACGGCGCGCCTTCAAGCGAATCCTGCGGACGCAACAGAATAATGCCATCGTGAGGCGGAATACTCACCATGTTGACAATCTGCCCATCGTTGGCTGACGCGTCTTGCGTGCCTTTAATTTTTTCAAAATCCGCGTTCAGGTCAAACGTTTCCGCCGCGTCGGCCGTATTCACTAATACCATCCCACGCGTATAGTCTCTGCGCCACACGCCTTTCACGGCAAAATTGGCCGCACCGGTTTTCTGCACGTACGGAGCGCTTACCGGCTCACCCAACAGCGCTTCGTACTCGTCATACCACCATGTTTGGCCGTGGTTCTGATCGCCAAAATCAAAGGCGTAATAACCATCTCCCAACAATGTTGATGTCAAACCAAAACGCATTGCTTGTAATTGGCTCTGATCGCCCGTGTTGGCAGTATTCGCGTTGATAATCGCAAAAGAAGGCGGGCGGGCTTTATCGATGAAATCAGTATATTGTTTCATTGTCGCGCTCCATCCGCGCGCGCGAGGAAAATTTTCAAACATCATGCCGTTGAATTGCACAAATCGGTCTCCGTCATTGCCCGCTATAAGATACCGATCCCCGGTGGCCGCGCGTATAATCTGCACCAACGCATTAAATCCGTCCGCATACGCGCGGTCTATGGTCTCCGCGCTTTCCGTAACGCCGTCTCTGTTGATATCAAGCGCGCCGCCCAACTGGCCGCTCAAATTATTCCATACATTATCCAAAAATACTCCATCCCATAAACCGCTTCCCAAAACGCGCGCGCTCACAAAACTACCCAATGTTTCAATCCACCGCGCGCCGTCTATTGTTGGCGCGGCTGTGGTGAGATTGAGCACATGTGTTCCCGGCCAAAAACTTACAAGCGCGCCATTGGGGCGCTGCAAGTTCCACGCGGGGTCAATCTTCTCTGCCAATTCATAGCGCAAAGGTGCATACGCTTTTTGTTCAAGCGCGTCATCGCGAATTTCTTGCGAGGTAATGTACGCCAACAAAATAATTGAGGGGTTGAGCGCGCGCATGAGGCGGAGTTTGTCCTGATTGCGCACACCGTGCTCCATGTCTAGAATCACCATGTCCCATTTGGCAAGCTCGCGCGCCTGTGATTCTGATAAATCCCATGACAAAAAATAGTTCGCGCGTTTGGGATAGGTGGTTTTCATCTGATACGCGTCCGCGTAACCGCCCGGCGCTATGAGCGAGGCGATCAGACCAATACTATAAAGATACTTGAATGTTTGGGACATAAAAATTATACTCAAGTCTTCGTCTGCACCACCTCTTCATATATCTCCATCAATCGTTCATAATACACCTCCGGATTGTTATGCGCGCGCGCGTATTCCCGAGCCGCGCGGCTGGCGGACTTCCATACCTCTTTGTCATACCCCCACACGCGCTCAATGGTCGCGCGCAGAGCGCGGGCATCGCCCGGCGGAAACAACCACCCATTCACTCCATCACGCACGATTTCCGGAATCCCGCCAATGGCGGACGCGATCACCGGTTTGCCTTTTGCAAACGATTCAATCAGCGACATCGAATAATTTTCAAACCATTCAGACGGGAGCACCACCACGCGAGCGCCTTCTACGATGCGCTCCAATGCCAACCCCTCCTTATGCCCCAGTAATTCAATATGCGGCGCGTTTTTTATTTGCCTGCGGATAGAATCTTCAAGCGGTCCGGCGCCGACAATTTTTAATGGAATATGCGTGAGTGTCCGCATCGCGGCTATCAGCGATAGAATACCCTTCTCATGGCTTAACCTGCCCATGTATAAAAGATAATCGCCCGCAGGCTGCTCTTCGGGAGATGTAAGAGCGGCAGACGCGTACCACGCGGGATTTAAAAAATTATGCAGAGTAACAAATTTTTTCGCCGGTGCACCCCATTCAATCATAAGCGCGCGCATAAACTCGCTCGGAGCGATAAAACGCGCCACGCCTTTTTCATAAAACTGAAATAATTTGTGAAATGACAGTTCCAACGCGGCCACCAAGCTTTTTGCAGCGCTGTCATCTACACAACGGTTGAAAATTACCTCGTAATATCTATGGTGACTTGAACAAAGGCAGACGCCATGGCGATTAAACAATCTGTAGTTGGGACTCACCAGTTTGTAATCATGCAGAGTCATTACCACCGGTACCCTGTGTTTTTTGAACACCGCAAAAATAGATGGTGAAAAATGATGATAGATATTGTGCACATGCGCGATGTCTATTTTTATATCAGTCAAAAGTTGATCAAGTTTTCGAGCCGCTTCTCTCGAGTACAAAAGGTGTCCAATCTTCTTAACTTCGCGCCACCACGGCTCGCGCTTTTGAAAATTAATGGGGTCAATAAAATATTTTTCGTACGCGGTCTTGTGGTTGGTAGGATCCTTCATGCTCCATGGGACAACCTCATGGCCGTGCGCGGTGAGCAGATCAATCACATCAAAAAAGTGTGTCTCCGCGCCCCCGCGGCGATAGAAAAATTTATTGACTTGAAGAATACGCATAGAATTATTATTAATTGTCTTGAAGTATGAAATGCCTATTTTCGGCAAATGCATTGAACCTTTGCATTACGAAACAGCTTTTTGAAGCAATAGCTTTTCGGGGCACGCATAAAATCCCTGAAGGATTTTTGCTCCAGCTCGCCGCCGCCAAAGACATATTTTTTTATTATTTTAAACTTTTATATAACGATTTGTATTTTTCTATTGTCCGCATGAGCGCGAAGTATTGTGCTACACGCGCGCGGGCGGCGACACCCATTTCATGAGCGCGCGCGAGGTTGCTTAAAAGCTCCCGCAGAGCGTGGGATAACGCTTCAACATCCCCTGGCGGAACCAATAAACCTGTTTCTTTATCAATCACCATTTCAGGTATGCCGCCAACATTTGATGCTACCACAGGCACGCCGCAAGCGCCAGCCTCCAAAACCACAATCCCCAACCCTTCCCATAATGAAGGCAAAACAAAAATGTCAGTGTCTTGTAAAATAGCTGGAATATCACGCCTAGTGCCCAAATAATTCACCCGTTCGCGTATATTTAAATCACGCGCCAAATCCAACGAATATGTTAATAAAGATCCCGCGCCAACCAACACCAACTCCCACGCAAGGTCATCTAAAAGTGCGAGCGCGCGAAGCAGTATCTCATGCCCTTTTTGCGGCTCCATGCGCGCCACACAAGTAATGTGCGGCATACGCACATTTGTTTTGTTATTTGTAAATGCGCCCGATACAACCGATGGCAACGGCGCTGGAATAAATTTCTGTATATCTACGCCATCATAAATCACCAGCAATTTTTTCTCTGGAAAATGATATGTCCGCACCGCAAATTGTTTTATAGCTTCTGAAAGGCATACCACGCGCGCGGGCGTAGTTGCCAATAATTTTTTTACAAATGTCTGCCACTTTTTTTCATCTGCATTGATATTATGCTCCGTGCTTATGATATGCTTTACTCCCGTTTTACGCGCCGCGTACCAGCCAAGAATATCCGCGCTCGTAAGATGCGTGTGCAAAATTGTTGGAGATTCTTTGCGTAAAAACGATACCAACGCGCGCGCCCGCTCGTACCACAAAATCCACTTTATTTTTGAATGTTTTTTAATAAGGCTGTCAAGGCGGACAACACGCACGCCGGCGGATCTTAATTCTTCTTCCAAAGGGCCGCCCGCTACCATAGTAACCACCATGCTTTCAAACGCCGCGCGCGGCAAAGAAACGCACAAATCAGCCACCAGCCGCTCCGCGCCGCCCAGCGCGAGCGTGGGAATACAATGAACAATTTTTATACTCATAGAGAAGATGATTCAAACAATCGCGCGGCGGCAAGCGCGAGTCCCACCGGCAACCACAGATGCACCCCATAATATGATGTGTTAAACAATTGAAAAACAAAACTTCCCGATGCGGATAAAAATAAACAAAAAAGCATTGCGCGGGAAGCGGAGCGCGGATCGCGTAAGACCCACGCCTTCCACAAACGCGCCACACACCACCACACAAAAACAATAAACGCGAGCGTGCCAAATAACCCCACTTCCGCGATTAATTTTTGAAACACTCCGTGCGCGTCCAAGGGGTCTCCATACTCCACGCCAAACACGCGCGTTTCTTCGACCAAAGGAACAAATGATCCGACTCCATTTCCCAACAGAGGATGCGCTTTGAAAGCAGACCACGCGATGCCGGTGATGTCAAACCGTGTCGCGTTTGAAGAAATAACAATGGGGCTGCGGATAAACACTGCCATATACACAACGAGCGGGGAAATGACAACCAATGTGGCACCAACAATACGCAAAAACGCAACGCGCGATATTTTTTTGTAAAAAAACATATAGATCGCGCCTTCAATAATCAACGCAATCCACGCGGCGCGTGAAAATGTCAAAAGCGCGGCGGCGAGCATCAAAATGAAACTCACAAAATACCATTTGCGCGCCGCTACTCTTTCCGTGCGCCACATGCAATACGCGGCAAGCGGTATGGCGGCTACCAACACCTCGGCAAGCAGGTTTTGATTCCAGCCAAACGGATAAAAACTGCCCCAACCAAGCGGCGTTACGCGCGTGAGAAATCCAAATGCCGCTTCTTTGAAAAAAAGAGAGAACAAACCCATGAGCGCGGCAATGATGCCGGTGGACAAAAATAATACGATGCTGTTTTTGAGAACGCGTTTGCTGGTAATAATCCACGATGGCAAGACAATCCACACCAAATAAAAAAATAAGATGGGACGCAAAAAATATTTGAACGCGTTTGCGCGCACCTCTGGATCAACCTGAATAATAGAGATAAACGCGACAAACAGAAATGGTAGGAAAAAATACCAGCCTATCGCGCGGAGTTCCGCGAAAGGTGTGAACGATCCTTTCAATACGCGCGTTGCTATACGCGCACCCACCAGAATAAGTAAAAACAGCGCGAGAAAATCCACGTAAGGAGCGTTAATATTACCGATATACGGAAGGTCTTTTGCCCAGCTCAGTTGGTTGAAATTCAAAATGAGTCCGGTGAAAGGACCTAAAAAAACAAACGCGTACCACAACCAAAGCGCGCGCTCCCAAAAAAACAGGAACGCGATGATGAATAATAGAATAAATACGCCAAGTGCGGACATAAATAAGGATTTTTGCTCCAGCTCGCCGCCGCCGCGGCTCCGTGAGTCCCCTCAATGGTATTGCCTCAACGACATTTCGTAATTCAAAGCTTATAAGGGTCTGTCGCCGAATGCGCTTTTGCAGTGAAACGCGCAGATTTCGAGACAAAATTATTGAATAAATTTTGAAGTTTAACAGTGGTTAAGCTGAAAAATTTTGAAATAATTTTGTCCGAAAGATGCGCGTTGCAGTCAAAATGACATTCGGCGACAGACCCTATAAACAGTATAGCAGAAAAATAAAAAAAATAGCTAGGTTGGTAGCTATTTTTGGTTGGGTTGACTGAATGAGCGAGGCAAGCGCGGGGACAAGATGATCTTCTTTTGTATTTAATGTATCTTTATTAATTGTGAAGACTCACCCCATCCCCGCCACTCGCCTATCCCACTTTACGACGGAACCTTTCCGCCGCCACGCTCGCTTAAGGGGAGTGCGCGAACATGGTTCGTGGGAAGCTGGTATCGGCAAGCGCGGCGGAGCCCGGGGGGAGCCGGGCTCCAACCGCGCTTGCTTATTTCCACCTGGGACTAAGAGTCCCGACCGTGTTTTGTCCCGCGCAAGGTGCTAGCAGACGCAAGAACACAGCAGTGGAAAATGAACTGGTGTCAACGCGGCGGAAGGCAGGATCAACTCGGCGTCTTGGTACCCCCGAGAAACCAAGTTTACTCCTGCCTCCCCACCGCGCCGATCCCACTTTGCGGCTACGCAACCGCACCTTGCGGCTACGCAACCGCGCGCTACGATCATACTTCGTCAGGCGTTCACCCTTGTGAGCAAACGCTTACAACCGTAGCAGTGAGAAACCTACATTGTTCAGCTCGCGCGCGTCTCGTCTGGCGCGCGAGCTGAATGAGGGCGCGCTCTACTGCACCAACGGGGTGCACTTGAGCGCGAGGGTCATACCACTCGCCGCGCTCGGGAGCGCGCCGACGAGCGTGTCCACGCCGACGAAGAGCGTTTCGCCCTTCGCCACCTGCACAGCCACGACCTTGTAGTCAATGGCCTCGCAGGAGGACGGCGTGCACTTACCCTTGGCGACGACGACGATGTGCTTGTCCGACGGATCGGACAAGCCCACCTCCACCGTGTAGTCGCCGTCAGACACGAACTGCCAGAGCTTCTCTGCTCCTGGCACGCTCGTGGGCGGCGCACACCCCCACTTGTTGACAACGCCTGTGAGGCCAGTGAGATCCACTGACCACGACGATCCGCACTGCACGCTCCCAACGGCCTTGCAGACCTGCTGGGCACAAAGCGGATCCCCGGCGCAGGCGGCGTCTTGGCAATCGACAAGACCGTTCTTGTCGTTGTCAACGCCGTCGCCGCACGCCACAGACTCCGGCGTGCAGACATTCTGCCCGGCGCAGGTGCCGCCGGAGCAGACATCGTCCGAGGTGCACTTGTTGCCGTCGTCGCACGCGGCCGTGTTCGGGGCGTTTACGCACCCCTTTGCAGGGTCGCACGAGTCGTCGGTGCAGGCGTTGCCGTCGTTGCAATTGGGCGGCGCGCCACCGGCGCACTTGCCGCCCGAGCACGCGTCTCCCACGGTGCAGGCGTTGCCGTCGTCGCACGCGGCCGTGTTCGGGGCGTTTACGCACCCCTTTGCAGGGTCGCACGAGTCGTCGGTGCAGGCGTTGCCGTCGTCGCAGTTGGGCGGCGCGCCTCCGGCGCACTTGCCGCCGGAGCAGACATCGCCCGAGGTGCACGCGTTGCCATCGTCGCACGCGGCCGTGTTCGGGGCGTTGACGCACCCCTTGGCAGGGTCGCACGAGTCGTCGGAGCACGGGTTCTTGTCGTCGCAGTTGACGACCTGACCCATGCAGACGCCACCCGAGCATGCATCCGGCATGGTGCAGGCGTTGCCGTCGTCGCACGCGGCCACATTGTTCACATGGACGCACCCGATTGCCGGGTCGCACGAGTCGTCGGTGCACCCGCTCCCATCGTCGCACGAGATGGACTTCTTTGTACAAAGTCCGCCCTCGCACTTCTCCGAAGTGCACGCGTTGCCGTCGTCGCAGGTCGCGGCGTTGTTGGCGAACACGCAGTTGCCTGTCTGCGTATCGCACGAGTCGTCTGTGCACGGGTTGCCGTCGTCGCACACCTTCTGCGCAACGACGCACTTGCCGCCGCCGCAGGTGTCGCCCGTGGTGCACGGGTTGCCGTCGTCGCAGGTCGCGGCGTTGGGGAGCGTTACACACCCCTTTACCACGTCGCACGAGTCGTCCGTGCATGGGTTCTTGTCGTCGCAGTCCGGCGCGGCACCACCCACGCACTTGAAGGCGTTGTCCGCGGGGTCTATCCCGCATGCGTCGCCCGAGGTGCAGGCGTTGCCGTCGTCGCACACATGCCCCGCAAACGACTTCAAGAAGTCGCCGCAGGTCTGCGTGTTTACGGCGTAGTTCAAGCACATTGGCTGCTTGAACACGCAACCGTCCGTGCCGCAGGAGTTTTCCCCCGCGGCCTGCGGGTGCGCGCATCCTCCCTGCCCCCCGTAGAAGTACGGGTTGCAGTAGTCGGTGGTGCACGCATTGCCATCGTCGCATGACCCGTCCGGCGCGGGCGCGAAATTGCATCCGATGCCGAGCGGCCAGTACGTGGTGGAAGGATCCACGCACGTCTGGGCGACGAATGTCTCGCAGACGCCCGTTGTCCACGGCGTCTGCATGGTGCAACGGACCACGCCGTTGCACTGGTCCGCCTGCCAGTACTTGAGCAACTGGCAGTCGGAGTCCTGCGTACAGGTGAGCGGCGCGGTGGAGTCCGTCGCCACCTTCTTCGGCACGCCCATCAGGGCGGCCGTGTGAATTTCCATTAACGACGCCACCGTGGCGCCGTCGTCCGTCTTCTCGACGGCCGCGCACGCGGCGCCAAGCCCTCCGAAGAGGGCGATGCCGGCGAGGAGAACCCCCACCAGCGCAAACTGTTTGAACTTCTTCATTTTTCTGCCCCCTCCTTTGGGGCTTTTGACCACGAACACGGCTAGAGAATTTCCCTGCCGTCGGACAGACACGTCTGACGCGATAATCCGTGCACCCGCACGAACATCATCTTCAGAGCGCATAAACTGTCTTAAAGAATACCTCTTTTTTATTAAAGAAGAGAACCTCTTTAAGACAGTTTATACACCCTATCAAAAATCAATCAAACTAGATTAAAAAAGACCATAATTATCCCAATTTTAGGATAACACTTTACCCTAGCATATACCCTTAAAGCTGTCAAATTTTAAGCCTTGACAGAATTGCCACAATAAGCTATATCTAAAACAGACGCGAAGCTCGCGTCAATAGTTCATTCTATCAAAATAAGGCCCGATGCGCGGCCTTTGAGGAGTGCCATGCGCACATTCTCCACCCTTTGCATCATCGTGGTTGCCGCACTGTGCGGTTGTCCTAGCAATCAAGAAGTAGTCGCTCCGGTGGCGGACACAAGTGCCGACACGACCAGCGACATCGCCTACCCGGATGTGCTGGGCGTGGACTACGCCAAGCCGTGCACGAGCGCCACTGCGGCGTCCGTCTGCGACGACCACAGTGTCTGCACCATGGACTCCTGCTACATCAACCAGAGCAAGGAGGGAAGCGGATTCTGTCAGCACCTGCCGGTGGACACCATCGACATCCAGTGCAACGACGGAAACGCCTGCACCGTGAGCGACACCTGCGTAAACGGAAAATGCGTGGGCGGCGGGCTCAAGGTCTGCGATGACAAGAACCCATGCACGGACGACTCGTGCGACACGGCCTCCGGCATGTGTTCTTCCAAGAACAACACCGCGGCGTGCGACGACGGCAACGCGTGCACTGTGGAAGACGTGTGCAAGAACGGCAAGTGCAAGGGCACACTCGTTGCATGCGACGATGTGAATGACTGCACGAGCGACTCATGCGACCCGGCCTCCGGGTGCGTCTTCACTAAGCTCGCGCAAGGCAAGTGCGACGACGGCGACATCTGCACTACGGAAAAGTGCGAAGCTGGCGTGTGCGTGTCCAAGCCGCTGGTGTGTGAAGACGGCAACCCGTGCACCAACGACTCGTGCGACCAGACAGCAGGCGGATGCGTTTCCACAGACGCGCCGGCAGGAAGCCCTTGCGACGACGGCAATCCGTGCACCATGAGCGACGCGTGCTCCGGAGGCAAATGCACCTCGGGGCAACCCGTCAAGTGCGATGATGCCAATGCGTGCACCAATGACGCCTGCGACAAGGTGAGCGGACAGTGCGTACACACCCCGAGCGGGCTCACTACCTGCGACGACAACGACAAGTGCACGCAGGATGATGCGTGTACCTACTCGGTTGCCGAAGGCAAGCAGGTCTGCGCGGGCAAGCCGCTGGACTGCAACGACGGCAATCCGTGCACGAGCGACCAGTGCGACCCAAAGGTGGGGTGCACGCACCTTACCAACAACGGGGTGTGCAACGATGCCAACCCGTGCACGACAGATGATGTCTGTAAAGCAGGGACATGCGCCGGAAAGGCAATCCAGTGCGATGACGAAAACGTCTGCACCAAGGATTACTGCCACCCAATCTTTGGGTGCATGTACGAGTATGTGAGCGGAATTGCGTGCGACGACGGCAACGCGTGCACCAAAAACGACTCATGCATGGGCGGCGCCTGCACCGGCGGCGTGTACCTCCAGTGCAACGATGGCAACGACTGCACAAGCGACTCGTGCAACCCCAACATAGGGTGCGTGTTCACCAAAGTGAGCAACGGCGCCGCGTGCATTGACGGAAACGCATGCACCACGGACGAGAAGTGCCAAGACGGCAAGTGCCTCCCGGGGCAAACCGTCAACTGCAACGACGGAAACTCGTGCACCGTGGACGCGTGCGACACGCAGACCGGCAAATGCGCGCACGCTCCATTGCCCAATTACACCGTCTGCGACGACGGCAATGGGTGTACCAGCGGGGACTATTGTTACAAGGGGGAATGCACCGGACCGGTGTACAACCTCTGTGATGACAAGAACCCGTGCACTGTGGACACCTGCAGTCCAACAAATGGCAAGTGCTACAACACGCCGATCAAGGACTGTACGCAGTAAACGCTACGCGCCGCCGGGCGCGCGAGCGCCGTCCAAAATAAAACGCGTCTATAAAGACGGGTCATCCTACCACATTACCCACCCTACGATTAACCCGTAGGTTTTTTATTGAGATAGGACATATGGGTCCTATGAGCTTTGAATTACGAAATGGCGTTGAGGCAAAGATTATGAGGGGACTACGGAGCGCGACGGCGCGAGTATTGAGCAAAAATTCAACAGAATTTTTGCGTGCCCCGAATAATTTTTGCCTCAAAAAGACATTTCGTAATTCAAAGCTATGAGACATATTGACAAATCATACCGTCTCTTGATAGGATAACCTATTGCAAAGAAAAAGCTTCTTTCGCAAGATAAACACAACAAGGAGAATACGATGCGCACTTTGACAACTTTTTTCACAGCCATCGCATTCGCGATCGCTGCTACTGCCGGATGCGCCGCCTCTGATGAGGCGCAGGCGCCATCCGTCGCCGGTGTTGACACACTCAAGTGGGCGGATGCCACTCAAACATCCGACCTACCCGATATGTCCGGCTTCAAGCTGGACAGCGGGAAGAAAACCGATTGGCACACGGATGAGGACGAGCTTGCAACATCATCCGGTGAGTTTGGCGCGCCGTGCGCGCAGAACTCCGAGTGCCTCTCCGGGTTCTGCATACCCAACGAGGACGGAAAGATCTGCACCAAGACATGCATAACTGATTGTGAAGAGGGGTACAACTGCGAACAAACGACATGGACAGGTGGAGACCCCCTCTACCTCTGTTTCTCGCGGTATGCTCGGTTGTGCAACCCATGCACACAGCACGCGGACTGCAACGGGGTTGAAAGCATCATCAACAAATGCCTTGACAGCGGCCCCGAGGGCAAGTTCTGCGGCATTGCCTGTGTGAGTGGCGCCACCTGCCCCGTGTTCTATCAGTGCACGGAGGTAATGGTAGATGGCGTTGCCGTCAACCAATGTGTGCCCGCAAAAGGCGCGCTTTGCAAGTGCAACAACAGAGCAAAGGAGCTCGGGCTGGCCACCGTGTGCTACAACCCGGCATCCCCGAGCACCTGCAAGGGCGCGCGAACCTGCACCGCAGACGGACTCTCCGCGTGCGTCATTCCTGCCAAGCCAGAAAAGTGCAACGGCTTGGATGACAACTGCAATGGAGAGACGGATGAAGGCCTCTGCGATGACGGCAACCCATGCACCACGGATTCGTGCAACACCGACGGCTCGTGCAAGCACAAGCAGTTGGAAGGCACACCCTGCGATGACGGCAATGCCTGCACCACGGTGGACAAATGCGCGGCAGGTAAATGCGTGGGCGGAGCTCTGAAGCTCTGTGATGATGACAACGCCTGCACGGATGACAAGTGCGATCCTGCCGGCGGATGCCTCTTCACGAGCAACAAGGATCTGTGCGACGACGGTAACCAGTGCACCACCGCGGACAAGTGCAGTGAAAAGAAATGCGTGGGCGGACCGCCTCCCAATTGCAACGACAATAATCCATGCACGAGTGACTCCTGCGACACTGAAAAGGGTTGCATGCACAAAGCAGACACCAAGAAAGATGGTGTTACTTGCACCGATGACGGCAACGCGTGCACCGTGGACAAGTGCCAAAACGGACAGTGCAAGCATGTGGCAATCCCCGGGTGCTAGACGCGCATGTGCGTGTGCGGTATTAAGAAGGACAGATATCTACTGCCTGCGCTTTCACTGATATGCCGCGCGCATAATAAAAAAAACGGCGCGCGGCGCGCCTGTGTCATTTATTCCAACCATCTTCCCCACCAGACAGCAAACCCTGTCTTTTTTTATTTTGATTCTTGTTTTCTCATTTTTTTATCAAATCGCCTTTGTTGAGACACCTTATGATTTTTTTATTTTCCATCTACTTTTTTAGACATATATTTGAAATTTTTTTATCATGACAACGCGCGCGCTAAATCTTTAGGAATTTCCAATTTCATTTTTAATTTTTCCGCCATTTTTTTAATCCAATACTCATAGAGCTCATGTTTTTTACGGACTTCAAAATATCGGTCATCGGAAATTTCTAAATGACGGCGAATAAGATTTGATAAACCTAGTACAATATCATTTGTTTTTTTTAATTCATTTTCCAAACCACCGACTCGTTCTTCAAGACCACCCATATGTTTTTCCAAACCACCGACTCGTTCTTCAAGACCACCCATATGTTTTTCCAAACCACCGACTCGTTCTTCAAAATCCTCCCTAATAACCATGTGATGCTCCAAAAAATCCATAATGTCGTCTGTTGACGCGCCATAGGATTTTTTGCCATTTCCGTTTGTCTTTTTATGAGTCATAAAATTGAAATTTACTTATCCACAAGCACAAATAAGTATATCACATTTTTAAAAAAGAAAAAAGACAGTGGTTTGACTGTCTTTGGGTTGGATTTCATACGGCGCGGACGCACCGGATAAAACTGGGTTTTGGTGAGAAGATTGAGGTGGGTGACGGCAGGAGCGCCCCGCCTCCGCGTGTGCCTGACTGTTCATCAAGAGACACACGAAGGCGGGAACACTCACTCGTTTTGCGACTTTGGGCGCCAGCGCCACGGATATGCCTTGTGGCTACTCCATGATTCTGTCGCCCGTCCTGCGTGGCGACGCTCGGCTCTACGGACAGCCGAGCTGGACCGGCGTGAAGGCGAGGTTGCCCTCGCCCGCGCCGCCGCACGCCCACGGGTGCTTGGTCAGCACCCCGGTCTTGACCACCCCATTGACCTTGACGGTCAACGAGGTGAGACTCGGAGTGCCAGCGTCGCACCCGTACCACGGCCATGTCCCACTTGGGACGCGCGCCGCGATCTCAATGCCCCAGATGCAGGCTTCCACCTGTCCGAGGGACAAAGAGAACGGCGACATCCCGAGCTTCTCCGCGGCCTTGGTTGCCGGAGCAACCGTATCCGCGAAGAAGACATGGACTTCGGCCATGGCACCCGCGGGCAGTTCCACCGAAATGGAAACTGCCCACGGAGCCGGGGCTGGCGGAGGCGCCGGGCACCCCGCGATCTTTGCGTGGGAACATCCCACCTTGGGATCGCAGGCATCCAGCGTGCAGGGGTCGGCGTCGTCGCACGAGAGAGTTGCCCCTCCCGCACAGAAGCCGTTCTTGCACGCGTCGCCCGTGGTGCACGCGTTGCCGTCCGAGCACGGCACGGTGTTGGGAATGTAGACACATCCCTTTGCCGCGTCGCACACATCCGTAGTGCAGGCGTTGCTGTCATCGCAGTTGACGACCTTGTGCCAGACGCCGGACCACTTATCACAGTAGTCCAACGTGCACGCGTTGCCATCATCCGCGTTGACCGTTGCGCCCTTGCACGCGCCGCCCGAGCAGGTATCGGCGCTCGTGCAGGCGTTGCCGTCGTCGCAGGTTGCCGTGTTGTTCGCGTGCGTGCAACCCTTGGCAGGGTCGCATGCGTCGTTGGTGCAGGGGTTACCGTCGTCGCAGTTGACGGCCTCACCCTTGCACGCGCCGTCCTTGCACGCGTCGCCCGTGGTGCACGCGTTGCCGTCCGAGCAAGCCGGCAAACCCCAGCTAGTGCTGGTGAGTGCCTTATGCTCGCACACGCCGGACTTGGCGTTGCACGAGTCGTCCGTGCAGGGGTTCTTGTCGTCGCAGTCCGAGTCCTTCTCGCACGCGACGCACCCCTGCACTTCGTACCAGTACACTGCCGCGTGACAGAACTGCCCCGAGGGACAGAAGCTATCAAGCGGCGTGTGTTGGCAGTGGTTCCCCGAGGGGTCCACCGCTTCCACGCACTTGTCCGTAGTGCACGCGATGCCGTCATCGCAGTTGGGCTTGATGCCGGGCTTGCACAGCCCGAGGACGCACTTCTCTGCTCCATTGCAGAACAGAGCGTCGTCGCAGTCGTAGTCCTTGGCGCATTCCACTGCCGCCAAGGTGCCGACGCACTTGCCTGCCTTGCACGCGTCGCCCGTGGTGAGCGCGTTGCCGTCATCGCACGGCGCGGTGTTGTTGACGTGCGCGCAACCCTTCTTCGGGTCGCAGGCGTCGTCCGTGCAGGGGTTCGCATCATCGCAGGAGATCATGTCCCCCGCGCATTTGCCACCCGAGCACACATCGCCGCTCGTGCACGCGTCGTTGTCATTGCACTTAGCGCCCGCGTTCGCAGGCACCAGAGCACACTTGCCCGTTGACGGATCGCAAACGTTTCCGGCGCACGCAGTGTCCTGCGTTGCCGAGCACGAAACGACCGTCTTGGGGTCAACGACGCACTTGTGCCCTTGCGAGCACACGAGCGTGCCGTTGCACGCGTTGCCGTCTTCCAGCGACGCGCAGTCGCTGGCGGTCTGGCACTCGCACGCATTGGCGCCGCTCGCGCACTTGCCGCTCGAGCACTTGTCGCCCGAGGTGCACGCGTTGCCGTCGTCGCATGCGGCCGCGTTCGGCGTGTGGACGCAAACACCTGCCTTGCAGGCGTGGTCCGTGCAGGGGTTGCCGTCGTCGCAGTTGACAACTTCGCCCTTGCACGCGCCGTTTACGCACACGTCCCCGCTCGTGCAGGCGTTGCCGTCGTCGCAGGGCTTCATGTTCGCGCCCTGCCCTTCCTTGCACGCACCTGTTGCCGGGTCGCATGTGGAAGTTGTGCACGCCGATGAAGGCGCGCAGACGACAGGCGCGGTCAACCCGCACAGCCCGCCCTTGCAAACAGCCACGCCGTTGCAGGCGTTGCCGTCGTCAAACGCGACGCAGTCGCTGGCGGTCTTACAACCGCCAGACTGCTTGACCATACCCGCGCACGCGCCAGCCTTGCACTGGTCGCTGGTGGTGTTGGTGTCGCCGTCGTCGCACGCGGCCGTGTTCGGCGTATGCTTGCACACGCCGCTCGCGCTGTTGCACGAGTCCACGGTGCACGAGTTGCCGTCGTCGCAGTCCATTGCCGGACCCGCGACGCACTTGCCCCCGAAGCACTTGTCGTCCACGGTGCAGGGGTTGCCGTCGTCGCAGACGAACGGCGGGCTCGCGACCGCCGGCTTGTGAACGCATCCACTTGCCGGGTCGCAGGAGTCCACTGTGCACGGGTTGCCGTCGTCGCAGAAAACCTGCCCGACAGCCACGCCCGCGCACACACCGTCCTTGCACTTGTCGCCCTGCGTGCACACATTGCCGTCGTCGCACGCGGCCGTGTTGGGCGTGCCCTTGCAGTCGCCGCCCGAGCACACATCGCTCGTGCACGGGTTGCCGTCGTCGCAGGGCTTGGTGTTCGGCTTGAACACGCAACCCTTGACGGCATCGCACGAGTCGTCCGTGCAGGCGTTTGCATCGTCGCACTGGAGCGACGAGCCGCCCACACAGGCGCCAGCCTTGCACTGGTCGCCCTGCGTGCACACATTGCCGTCGTCACAGGCGGCCGTGTTGGGCGTGCCCTTGCAGGCACCGCCCGAGCACACGTCGTTGGTGCACGGGTTGCCGTCGTCGCACGCCTTCTTATTGTAGGCGTACTGGCAGCCCTTGACCTTGTCGCACGAGTCGTCCGTACAGGCGTTGCCATCGTCGCACACGGTGTTGTCCGCCGTGTGCTTGCAACCCGTTGCCGGGTCGCACGAGTCAACCGTGCAGGAGATGCCGTCGTCGCAGTCGGCCGCAAAGCCTCCCGCGCACGCGCCATCCTTGCACGCGTCCTTGACCGTGCACAGGTTGCCGTCGTCGCAGACGGCCGTGTTGGGCGTGCTCACGCACGCCGCCTTCCCTGCCGTCACGGCGCACTTGTCCGTGGTGCACGGGTTGCCGTCGTCGCAGTTGATCGGCGCGCCACTCTGGCACGCGCCAACCGCGCACCAATCTCCCGTGGTGCACGGGTTGCCGTCGTCGCACGCGGCCGTGTTGGGCGTGCTCACGCACGCCGCCTTCCCTGCCGCCACGGCGCACTTGTCCGTGGTGCACGGGTTGCCGTCATCGCAGTTGACGGGCTTGCCGTCGTCCGCGATGCAGAAATCCTGCGCCTTGGGCGCAGGCGCCGGCGCGGGCTTCTCACCCTGCCAGAACTCGTCTCCACACCCTGTGGAGATCGAGAGAACCGCCGCGAAACAAACCGTCGCGACCGCGGTGATGATGCGCTTCATGAGCGCCTCCTTCTTGAGGTCCCGCTTACGCGCGACCTCGCGATGCCAAATATTTGCTCCTCGCACTCGCGAAAAACGCATATCAGGCAAAACACCACAAGCCATACGGCCCGCGGGCAACGGACTGGAAGCCTCCATCTTGATGTAATCGCCATGGAGGCGAATCAGAGGAAACCGGTCGTTGGAAAAAGGCAGAAATATGAAAGTTACAAAATGTCTTTTTGACGCACATGCTTTTCGGAGCACGGGTAAAATGCTTGAAGCATTTTCCCTCTAAATCGCGCCGCCCTAGCTCCGTTAGTCTCCTCAAAGCATATGCATCAACGACATTTCGTAATTCACGACTTTATTAAATCACATAGGACTTACGCATTTGGCCAATTTCTTCGTCAAAGCCTGCGCTTCTCGCTCGTCGTAGGTATACTACGACTTGCTCCGATGCTCGGCTTTTCCTCGAACTTGTCTCAAATGCGTAGGTCCTATCACATTCACACACTTTTCCAACGACCGATATTCCTATTAAAAATATCATCGCCGTAATTTTCTCAATCTTCAATTGTCAATGAACAGTAAATCTATAAGCGCAAACTGTCTTGTAATCTCTGTGGGGTCTGTCTCTGAATGCCATTTCTACTACAATTATAGTTTGCTGTCGCTCGGTTTGAAATTTTTCAAGCCGATGGATGGAAAACAATAAAAAGGTCTGTCGCCGAATGCGCTTTTGTAACGAAACGCGCAGATTTCGAGACAAAATTGTTGAATAAATTTTGAGGTTTAATGGTACATTAAGCTGAAAAATTTTGAAACAATTTTGACCGAAAGATGCGCGTTGCAGTCAAAATGGCATTCGGCGACAGACCTTAAAAGATGGTTGGAGGCAGCTCGTTGAGTTTACACTCTGTACGAACCGCCTCCGTGGGTTGTGTGTGGTTGATTCCCGCCTCGCGGAGTGTCCGCGTACTCGATGAAGTAACATCAGTCACCGAAACGCAGACACTCAACACGATACGCGCGCGATTGCCTGTGCCGCGTGCCCTCTAGTGGCAACCGCGGATGTGCTCGGGCGCGAACCCGAGACACAGCAGACGCGTGTAGCAGTTTGCGTCAACGCCGGATGCAGCCGGAGCAGCTGCAGGAGCCGGTGCCGGTGCCGCAGGGGCAGCCGCAGGCACAGGGGGCACGATGCCGTTGCCCGCGGACATCTGCCACGTAGGCGACACCAGCGACGGCGGCTTCATCACCATGTAGGTGATGAAAACCGCGGCGACCGTCGCGAGCGCGATGAGCGCGCCCACGAGCCAGCGCTTGGCCAGACGCTCCGCGGGCGTCTGCGGGACCACCTCGAGCGACGGAACGACGCTCTGGATCGCGCCGGGAAGCGCAACCGCAGGCACCGCAGGATGCGGCGCCATGGGTAGAACTGCCTGTGCCGCCGCAGGAGCAGCCGCAGGAGCCGGAGCCGCATGCCCGCACGTGGGGCACGTCGCCTCGTCGGCGATGTTGTTCTGGGGCGCGTGCGGCGCGCCCGCGTCTCCGTTGCAATTCCAGGGCATAACGCCCTCCTATGCTCCTCCTTTCGGACGAGCGTTGTGTATAGTGGACTGCTTCACTCTCACCTGCCACGCTCAATTTGAACGAGGCAAAGCAATGATACGAAACTTGAGAGTAAGCCTTTCATCTCACCTGTTGAGCGATATAGGTTCTTACGAAATTTACAATTTTACAGATGAAATCAAAGGCGTACTCTCAAAATTTTCAACCACTTAAATATGTAAAGAACATAATTGATAACGATCTCATGATCGTTTATTGAACACCCATCGCTCTTTCAAGAATTATCCACAATTTTCATGCAGCACCTGTGGCGATAATCTCTTGATCCGTGTCCTATAAACAATAATGAAAAGAGGTTGGTACGACGGAGGCAAGAGATAAAATCCATCGCGCGCCGTACCGAGGTTGGGGTTTGTTGGTGGGCGCGCCTAGCGCGGTGCGCCGTATGAGAATGCACACCCCTCGCGCGCATGCTTGAGAGCGAAGTTGTATGGTGGCGCGCGCAGTCTGCTCACGCACATCTCATACTCGCTCGCGAGCCGGGGCACTGCTTGGGGCGGTGTTGCGGGCGCCGCTTGTTGCGCTGGGGGCACGACGGCGGGTACCGCCACCTGTTCCGCGGGCACTTGCACAGGCGCCGCGACTACAGGAGCCGGAAGTGGCGCAACCACCGTCTGAACCGTTGTCGGAACAGGCGCTGGCGACTGAACCGCTACTGGCACGGGTGCTTGCGGCACAGCTTTCTGCACAGGTACCGGAATCGGAACCAACGGAGGTTCCTGATCCTGCACATTTGGCGCTGGCGCTTGAGGAATAGGCGCTGGCGCCGCAGGCGAAGATTGCGCGGCGAGTTGCTGAGTTGCTCCATGCTCGCCACGTTCCTCTTGCACCGCGACTTTCACATCACCCACGCTCGAAAGTAGAGAGATGAAGAGTGTGAAAATGGCGATACAAACCGCCACAAACGCCAGCGGCCACGCCCACGCGGTCCACTTGCGCCGCTTGAGCTCGTCCGCGATCTTCTCGGCCTCGGCGCGCGTGTCTTCTGCCCTGCTCGCTTCCACGCCTGCCTTTTGGGCGTGCGCATCCGCGGCTTCAGCAGAAGCATGAGCGAGCAGCATGAGCGCGCCAATGCGCTTGGCATCAGCCGCCACACTTTCCGCGGCATGTACGGCACAACCCATGGCTTCTACGCTCTTGCCACGTGCCGCCTCCGCCCGTTCCACTGCCGCTTCTGCAACGCCTGCACGATTTGCGGCCTTGGCTCCAGCAGATGCCGCTGACCGCATGTGCTTTTCTGCAGCTTGCGCGGCGCACTCTGCCGCGGCGCTGTGAACTCGAGCGCGCCCTGCCGCAAAATTTGCGGCTTCGGCCAGCTCGGCGAGTTCATCGTGGTGATCATGATGACCCTCACCTCCAGCAGGCACCGCCGAAGTTTCCGCTGGCGGCGACTCGGACGGATCATCATCAAGTGTGATCTCATGGGGCGGGATCTCCGATGCCCCATCAACACACGGCTCAGAACTCGCTGTGCCGGACATCGATTCCGCCGCAGGATCCCCACTGTCTCCATGCGATGAGTCCGGCAAGGGCTCAACGGCCGTGGGGGTATGATCTATGCCTTCTGATGGCACCGTGGTCTCTTCAACCGCGGCGTGATCAGCCACTTGTTGCGGATTCGAAGCCGCAACGAGAGGAGTGACATTATCACCAATCAGCATGGGCGCTGGTTCGCCGGCGGCTTCTGACAGTGGCGGCGGCACGGCGCTATACGGCGCCGTATGCTCAACTGTGCCCCCACTCTGTGTCTGTGGCGGCGTGGTCTCGCCCATCTGCGAGGCGGCGTTGTCGCTGCTGTTCAGTCTGTCCTTGTGGTTTTTCTTTGCCATTGTGCACCTCCTATGTCCTCCCGTTTACCTGAAAGACAAAATAGTTGCTCTACGGCATACTCCACCATGAAGTATGCCTATGGACATCACATTTAGAAACCGCACTCATAATCCATTACTACGGCGATTTGCTTGTGTTTCACAAAAAAATAAGCTCGCTGTATATTTAATACAGCTTGCTTATTTTTTAGCTCCAACACTTCGCAAATCATCCGCATTAAAGAATTTTTAATGCGATTTCTAAATGTGATGTCCATAGAGCCAACTGGTGTGAATTGTAAATAACGATTGACGATCTTTCACGATCGTTTATCGCGCGCTCAAGGATACTTTTGACAAGTGCGATTTTATAGAATTGGGCGCGTAATAAATAATCATGAAAAGGGGTCTTGAGGAGACCGATTGTGGGAGCCTATAATATAATGCTCTTAACAAATCGATCTCCTCAAGGAAAGGGTTGTGGTTTATACCCACCCACAGCCTAGACACACTTGCTGTGGGTTCGCGCGCGATTACACAGCTGCGCGCTCTATACCCATGAATGGTTGTTGCCCACCGTCCGCTCATGCGGGCTATTAGACGATGGTTGCCGCAGGATGCGGCAAAACAGTTTCGCGGAGACCGATGTCGGAGCCAACAATTACCATGCTCTCAAAATATCGGTCTCCACGAGTGAAAACAAAAATGTGGCGAGACACCCCGCTTGAATAAGAACTTTCTCACTACTGCACCGCACATGATGGGCGGCATTACAACGTGATGTTCTTTCTTCAAGCAGGGTCGCCTCGAGTGCGGAGCGCCGCCGTCCCCCGCTACAGGGGGTGGCGACATCCTCCGGTGGTCGCCGCAATCACCCCGAGGGGGATGACCGCCACACCTCCGGCGACCCCACCCGCCACGAGACCGTTGTGGTGGGCAACGGCCGGAGCGCTCAACGCCCCGATGCCGAAATAACTCCCCACCACGAGTCCGGCGACCCCGAGCCCGAACCCCAGCACCTGCTTCCAAACAGGGGGGCTCTCGGCGGCCTCGCGCTCGCACCGCTCGCGCGCGGCGTCCACAGACGCCTTGATGCGCGCGGCGTCCGCCATGGACACGGCCGTAGCGGTCACGGAGCGCGGCTCCGGGACCACAGTGCCCTTAGTCAGCGGGATGCACTCGAACACCACATCGTTCGATTCCCCGCGGCCAGCAAGCACCGCCGAGGACACCTTCTGCCTCGGCGCGGTGCCTGGCGGGCACTTGAAAGAGGCGGCCGTGCCGGAGAGATCTCCGGCAACGCCGATGTGAAGGCTCTCGTACACCTTGAGCGCCTCCTTGTTGCCCTTGAGCAACAAGAGCGCATCGGCATGCGCCTTCGCGAGCTCGACCGGGTTGCCGCCTTTGGCGACCGCGTCCTCGATCGCCTTTACCTCGCTCTTCAGCGCGGTGTAGGCCGCTTGAGAAGCGGCGAGTTGCTCCTCCAGCGCCTTCACCGCGCCGGGCGATGCGCCGCGATGCTCCGCGGCCTTCACCGCGTCGCGCAACCGCGCGATCTGCGCGGCGAGCTTCGCGGCCTTGGCCTGCGCCTCTGCGCGAGTGCTTAGGGCGACCGCGTACGCGTCGCTAGCCGTCGGCGCGGCCGCGGGCTGCGCCACTGCCGTCATCGGGACGGCGCCGGCGACCACGAGGATCGCGAAAATGAGAACGAAACGGGCGCTCTTCATGACGCCCTCCTTTTCTTCTCCAACCCTTTCAGGCCAGAGTGTTGCGCGACCCGTTACCGGGCGGCGCGGTGAGGAGGGACTGCTCACGCAAGTCCCGATTGCGGTGGCGGGCCTATGCCCAAAAAGTTTGGGCACCCGCCCAGAACAGAAACCGTACCACGAATAATTGACAATGCGAAACAATGGATTAAGCTAATCACTTTTCGGGGCACGCAAAAATTCTGTTGAATTTTTGCTCAATACTCGCGCCGTCGCGCTCCGCCAGTCCCCTCAAAGCCATTACTTCAACGCTGTTTCGTAATTTAAAGGAAGTGCGAAATTTATTACCAAACTATTCGTGATACAGTTTCATGTCTGGACGAGATTATATTGTAAGGAACAACACATACAATTTCAGGCGCGCGAAAACTGACATTAAAAAGCGCCAAGAGCGTTGGTGAAAACACTTATATCGAAGGAGGAGGACGATAGAAGCGATTCACCAACAGTCTCGGCGCTCAAAAATCAAGCTCCATCTCCCCTCCTTTTAATGCCCCCAAGATGATGCTTTATTGCCGTACCTTTTAACCTGTTAAATTGTAACAGATAACCTTATCACAAAACGCCCCCTGTGTCAAGTCCACGGAGGGCGAAATACTTAAATTTTGGCTTATTTAAGAGAAAATTTTAATCTCAATCAGGTATCAAATCAATAAGAGAACCCTTTAGTTCCTTCAAGCCGCCATTGTATTGTTGATTTCTGTACATAGAGTGAACCCCTATATTGATAAGTAAAATTCCTTGTTCATTTTTCAAAAAAATAAAAATAATCCTGTTCTTATAATCAACGCGCGCAGACCAAAGCTCGCCGTGCGAGAGTTTATGAGTGTGAAGTGATTGGTGAAACGGATTATTTTCTAACACCTGCAATCTCTCCCATGCAATCTGTTGGATATGCTTTGACAACCGTTTAAAAGAACGTTTAAAGTATGGTGTAAAATACAACGCCATATTATGGGTCTGTCGCCGAATGCCATTTTGACTGCAATATGCATAGTTCGGCCATAATTGTTTCAAAATTTTTCAGCTTAATTTGCAATTAAACCTCAAAATTTATTCAACAATTCTGTCTCGAACTATGCGTATTTCGTTACAAAAGTGCATTCGGCGACAGACCCATTATTGCAAATCTCTCAAACTCGTGAGCTTGCGGAAATTCTTTGTTTTGATGAATGTTTTTGCTTCTCTTGCTAACTTTTTCAAGAAATTTTCATCATACACATAACCATCGGTTTGAATTTGATCTGCTTTTACAATCATAGGCCACACAGAAAAAGTGACCTTTTTTTTATTTACGACTTCATGCAAAAAAGCATTGACAAGCGCGCTTAAAGTGAGTCCCATATTTTCTGCAATATCTTGCGCTTGTTTTTTTATGTGAGAGTCTGCTTTAATCGTAATCATTGTCTTCATATTTTTATAGTCACTCTGTACATATCCACAGTATATACGATGTATATACGCATGTCAACACTCAATTTCCGAGAGTCTAATACTTCTCAACAAACTCCTTCCATGGCATATCTTTGTTCTCCGCGCCTTCTTTGAAGATTACACGCGCAACGCCTTCCACAAATTTAAACACTCCGTCAAACCGCTTGCCGCCCGGCGTCAAAATCTTCACTGCCAATGGCTCTCCGCGCGCAAAACGCGGCTCAACTTCAAACGCATCCGGCAACGCAAGCGGTATTGCCGCGCGCGCTTTTGCATTCCACACGCTCAATATATGTTTTTCCGGATTCGCGACGATTCTTTTTGCCGCGGTTGCGAACGCTCCAGCTGTTTCACCACCGCCGCCAGCTGTCGGTCCAACATCTGCGGTGCCTGCATGTGGAGCGCGTGGAGCGCCAAGATCCGCGCTACTTGCGCCAAACTCCCTTGATACGGCTCCAGCTCGCAGACGCAAAGGACTGTGTTCAACCACCTCTTCCAAATCCTTTACGCTTGCCCTGCCTTGCAAAACCATATCTTTAAATGTTTTGATTGTATCACTTTTGAAGGTGGCAATATCACTCTCAAGAATACCCCGTAATGTTGCGTGCGCATCTCCGCCGCCAAGCAAAGCTCGTTGATCCATCGCGCGGCTATACTGATCTGCCAACTGCTGTGCGAGCGCGCGAATACGCGCCATATCGCTTGATGAATAGGTGCCTGCCATTTGTATATCAACACCTGCTATGGTGCGTACCGCCACTGGCCGCGCTTCTATCCCCGCGCCGCCGCCAGACTTTTCCGCGCCTACTGTTTCGCTTGACGCTCCGCCGCCGCCATCCGCGCGCCCGCCGGCTCCAGAGTCGCCTCCGCCAGCACCCGTGCGTGTCTCATACGATGCGCCTCCGCCAGCACCCGTGCGTGTCTCATACGATGCGCCTCCGCCTGCTCCTCCCGTGCGCCCGCCAACACTTCCGCCTCCACGCGCGCCCTGAACAGTTTCTCCAACCCCACGCGTCGTGCCAACAGTGTCCCCAGCTCGTACCGCGCCTCTGCCCGCGCTCGCGCCCAAATGCGGCGCAAGTTCGCCGGCTGTTAGCCCCGCGCCAGCTGGAACGCCAGCACCACGCACAACATGCGCGCGTGCGCCAACTCCACCTACGGGTGACTCGCCAATATCTCCTCCGCGCGGCGCGCTATGAGCAGTGTCTGCAACACCGCTCGGCGCGCCAAGTTGACCCACAACAGCAGAAGCCTGCACATGTGTTGCGTCCACCGGATGTCCGCTCTGCCCTTCCACAAATATGGCATGCGCGCGAATCTTTGGAAACGCGCCCTCCACATACGGACTCGCCGCGTCTGGTTTCATCACCCCTCCGCCAGCCTTGACCGCGCCCATCAGATTATGCAATGTTGCTTCATCTTCCGCCACCACGCTAATCTGCCCGTCTTTGGCAAACAAACCAACAGGGTGTTCCGCGTCAAACTTAAAACCAAGGCTGTACCCATGCCCCATAAATCCAAGCTTGCGGGCAATGGCTGTTGCTTTTGCTTCCACCAACGCGTCAGATGGATGAGTGCCCATGCCAAACTCCTTGGGGTCTGCTTTTAACAATTCTTTGACCGCTTGAATAACCGCGCGATGCCCTTTCTGCGGCACAATATGCGCGTATTTACCGTCCGCGACTTTATGCACACCTGTCCACACGCGCGCGCCTTGCTCGCCACGAATCAAATCCGCAAATGGGGAGCGTGTTGTAGGCGTTGATCCAACCGAAGACACTGAAGAAGTGCGCGGCAGAGGCGCACTCTCCTCCCCAGATAGCGCATCTGCTCCACACAATGATTCTCCCGGCGGTTTCCCGTTGTTTCCCAGCCCGCGCACATACGAGCGCACGTCAAAATTTGCAAGAGAAGCCACTCCTAGTGTTGCTCCGGCAAACGCGCTGAAAATTTTACGGCGGCGCAATGCGGACTTCTCACCGCCTATGGCATCGTCCAATTTTTCTACAAATCCTTTACCTTGTGCTTCAAAATATCCTTCTAACGCGCCGCCAACTTTCTGTTCCTCCTCGACAACCGCTTCTTTATACGCTTCAACCAATGTTTGATATGCCGCGTTACTTCCCAAATCTTTTTTACCATGCAATACCGCGTCTGCTTCAAACGCGAGCATGCGCTCCGCAAGCGCTTTGCGTTTGTCCATTATGTTTCCTTTGCCAAGCTTTTCCAGCCACACGGCTTTTGCCGCCGCGCCTTCCGCGCTGAATCCTTGTCCGGAAAGCCCGCGCCATAATTTCTTGAATCGTCCGGCGCCTGCATATTCTGTCTGATAATACGCTTCTGCCTCGGCTTGATTTTTAAACATCTTCTCGCTCGCGACCGCGCTTGCCGACTTTTTGCCAAACAAAACCGCTCCACCGCCGGTTTCATATCCGTGCCGCGTCCATTCATTAAAACCAATGCCGCTGCCAAGCGCGCTCAACCCTGCTCCAGCGCCAGCGGCAGTCCACCCCACAGCAGTTGCTCCCGCAATCCATCCTCCGCCAAACAACGAGAGCGCTGTGGCGGTGCGTAGATTTGCCGCTTTTGACAAAATCTTAAGCGTGCCCCACACAAACCCGCGCTTGTCTTGCCATCCGCCTTTTTTGTCAATATAGTTATACAAACTTACTTCTCCCGCCGATTTCCACAATGCAACCGCGCGCGCGCCTAATCCTTTTTTCTCCGGTGTTGCCAAACGAGCCTCAATCATTTTCTCCACCAATTTGACGCGCCACTCCAACCCTTGCTCCAATGTGCGTCCAATAACACGCTCGGTCACTTCTTGATATGCACCCAAAGCCGCCTCATATTCCGCTTCTGCCTGCGAACCTTTGCCGGTGATAAATCCAGCAAGTCCTTTTACAATGCCTTCATATTGCTCTTTTGCCGTACGAGCGCGCGCCAACCGCTCGGTAACACGCTCAAGCTCCGCGCGCGCTTCTGCCACGCGCGCGTCTTCCTCAACTTCTGCACCTTCTATAGCACGCGCGTCTTCCGCCGTTTGCGCCGCTTGCGCGCGATCCTCTGCACCGCGCCTCATCATTCCCGCGGCGCTGTCTTCCGCGCGCGGCGCGCCCGCTGGTTCCACTGCTTTCGGCGCGTTTTCTCCTCCTGTAACAGGCTCTGCAGCCATTGGTTCTGCTGGCGCCACTGTTACCGCTTCTTCACTTTTTGTTGTTGGCGCTGCTAACACGCGTTCTCCTGCCAAAACCGCGTCAAACCATCTCTCCACCGCGCCTTTCCACAACCCGCGCGGGGCACTGCTGTATATTTGAGGCAATGCCTTGTAGCGTTCAAAAAATTGCGTCTTGTCACTCACCATACCATCTGATTCCGTAATCGTGCCAGCCGCCGCATCTACATATGCCACCTTCATATATCCATCCAACCACTTAGTAAACTCATCCATTATTTGGTCATTGAACCATTCATGCACCGCGCTGACCCACACATTGATGGAGTAATTGATAAACTTCTCCGGGCGTTTGAAACGACGCAAAAAATATTCTTCCTTTTCACCATTCACGGTTTTTTGATTTGGGTCAACCGTACTAACACCTTGATGAAATACATTTGAAATTTCTTTTTTCAACTTCTCTCGCAACGCAAGAAAATCAGCGTCTGCAGGAACAGTCTCCCACGGCTTTTCGCCTATATTTTCCTCAACAACGCGCGCGCGCAATCTCACGCCAAGGGTATCAGATGCCACACCAATTTTTTCTAAAAACGCGCCCAAATTCAGACCCGCTTTTAAGTCTTGTTTTTTCCAGTCAGGTTGCATCACTATACTTCCGCGCACCCACACGCCGCCCACCTCTTCCGCAAGCTCGCGCGGTATCTGCGGCGTGCCATACTCCGCGGGATCTTTTTGCGGCGCCACATTAAACCAAAACGACTTAGCGCCCGGCCGCCACTCCAACATTCCATCTATGCCATGCGCCATCGCAGAAGATAAGCGCCCTGGCACATTATCACCGTCAAGCACTACCAAAATTTTTCCATACCTGCTGGATTCCACGATAAACTCCGGTTCATTATGTAAAAGATATTCAAAATACCGATTGCCTTTTTCTATCAATTTATATTGTTCCATCATAATTGGTTCTTGCCGCCCGTCTTTGCGCACGCGGCCCATCGCGCCAAACCCATACCGCTCAAGCGCCGCTGTTTCTGCCCTAAAATTATAACGGCCGTTTGTCAATTTTGCTGGCGCGTTTATTGCCCACTCGCTCGGCCGCTTAAACGCGTCTTCAAACGGATGATCTTTAAAAAATTGATACAACGCGCCAACATTCAAAAAATTCTGCTTTGCAAGCGTGATGGTAAACGGAATTTTATCAGACTCTCCCCACGCTTTTTTCCAATCAAAATCCCCCGTGGGCGCGGTAAAATTATCAATATGCGTTACAAACCTAACAAAATTTTTCATTGGCTCGCGATCTTCTGGTGGAATCGCGTCGTCTCCATAACGGTCAATGAGCGCGTCGTACAACAATTTGAACGCGCTCATGGTGCGGTTGGCGTCTGGTCCGTGGTCCTGCACAATCACCACATGCGCGCCGCCCTTATCTTCTTCTTTTTGGCCGAGCATTTCCGGCACCGTGAGCCCTTGCTCGGAAAGCTCGTCTTTAGTAAACCACTTTACTTGAAATCCGGTGGTCTCAAACCCGGTATCCACATTCAACGCGTTTGGCCTAAACTCTCCCGGCCGCACAAATTTGGTTTTTTCAATATACTCACCCGGCAAATCAAAAAAATGTTTAAGCAAAAAGATGCAGGATTCCGCGTCCAAATTACCTTTAGGCAAAAGTTGCGCTTCTTTTGTTTCTTCATCACGCTCAAATATACCGCGCGTTACAATGCCTTCTGGGAACATCTGCATAAAGAGTACGCGGTCCGCGGCAAGCTCTGCTTTTTTCTCCGGCGTGAGACCAGCCCATAAATCAAGAACGTCTACGACCGCATGAGCGACTTCTGCTCCTCCAACGGCGCGCGCTGAAGCGGCGCTTGCGCCCGCAAATGTTTCAGATACTTCTATTACCCCTTTGTGCTGGCGCTTTGCGCCAAAGTCTTCTAAAAAATTCGCCGCGCTCGTAATCGTAACATTATATTTTTTTGAAATATCCAAATCCTCGGACCTTTTTACAAACACCGGCAAACCGTCTGGCGCGAACGCGCGATACACGCCCGGGTTCACCGGACGTTCAAATTGCGCCTCAAATATGTCTCCTTGCGCCAAATTTGGACCAACAACTTCCGCTTCATGCCAATAATGCGTGCCGCCGCCTCTTTTCTGTTCCTTGCTTTGATTGGTTTGGACAATACTAATGTGATATACTCGCCCAATTTCAAGCTGGCGTGGTACGACGCCCTTAGCGCCCGAAAATCTTATTTCAATTGTTCTGCCGTTATATTCTTCTATCTCCGCTTTTTTGAATTTTTCTGTGCCGATAATTGCAACATTAAACTGATCACCTGCTTTTATTTCCGCGCGCGCGGCCGTATCAGGCTTCAAATCATGCAATCGGTGATAGAGCGCGTCATGCGCGCGCACCTCCACGCCGCCGCCTTCACTCGACAATGTATCAAACGCGCCAGTGTTTATCTTATACAGAATATATTTCAACGCCTTTACTCTATCCGTTTCAACTTGCGCGGCACTCACCGCTCCACGCCACTCACCCAAAAGCGACTGCCGCGCGGCGCTACTATCGCGCGCCATATTATACAGCGTCAACAACTCTTTATACACAGGTAGCGCCTCTATTTCATCAGCTTGCTCTCCGCTTACAGACAGTGCCTGCGCTTCAACGGGTGCGCCTGCAGGCTCTGATGATTCTCTCCTTGTGGATACTGACTGCGTTCCATCATCTTGTTTCACGATCTTTACAGCCTCTCCCTTCAAAATCACCACGGTCATATCGTCTTTCTTACTACGCAGATACTGTTCGTTCGCGCATTCTTGAGCATGATCAATTAACACCCGCGCAATCTGCTCCGGCGATTCATTCGCGTGTTCTTCTATTACATTACGCATGGAATCAGCGGTTAAATTGTCATGTATGCCGTCCGATGTGCAAAGTATAAAATCTCCCGGCGCGAGCTCTGTGGTTGTTATCATAGGCGCTTCATCGTGACCATTAAGCGCTTTACTAATATAATTCCTAGCATCAAACAATGCATGCAAAGTTTCTGGAAATGGTGAAATAAGGTTAAAATTTTCTTTTATCAACATATTTAATCTAGCCAGTCCTTCTGGTTCACGCGCAATCGGCATATCGGCAAACGTTTCCGCAAATTTTTGAGGGTCAGTGAGCTGATCTTCATTATATGCTTGAGATAAAATCCTGCGAATATCAGAAATATACGGAGTAAGCGTATTCTGTATGGGCAAGTTGCCAAGCAAATCATCATCAACGGTAATCTGCTCCAACTGGTGAGTTTGAGCGCGGAAAACATACGCGCGGCTGTCGCCAAGATTGCCCACCACCGCAACGCGTTTGTCTCCTTCATGCACGACTTTGGCAACCGTTGCGGTTGTTCCTCCTTTTTCTCTGCCACGTTTCCCGAGAAAAGCATCCGAGACCTTTTGATTCATAGCTATAAATATATCCCGCAACAGTGTGTGCGCGCGCTCTACCGTATCCGCGCCATGCAGAGCTGCTGCACATTCCTGAAGTTCTCTCTTTGCTTCAGAACTCGCCATCTCGCCCGCCGCGTGACCACCCATTCCGTCAAACACCGCGATAACCCGCGCGTCGGCATCCGCGTATGAAGCGTCTTGATTGACCGCATGCTTTTCTTTTTTAACGCTTAATTCGCCGACGCTATACCGCTCCTTCACGGGAAGAGTTTCCGCTTCTCTCGCGGGTTCCTCAGGCAAGAATTCCGCCGCGGTCTCACTTGTTGTACCCAGGGGCTCTGCTTGTTTTGCACCGCGCTCTTTTCCCCACGCGGATAATCCATTTTGCACAGCATCAAAAGTTATTGACGTGTTTTCTCGCAAAGCGTTTTCGGCAACAGTAAGCACAACAAACAACGCGCGTTGCTTTAATGTTAACGCCTCACGAGACGCCGCGTCTTTGGCGGCGCTCCATCTTCCAAGAAAACCTTTCTGTATGTCTTTCAATTCCGTTATAAATTCGAGAGCCTTTCGCGCACTATTTTGTTTGTTTCGTAAACGATCAATCGTGTCAATTATTAGTTTCAAATTTTTTCCAATATCCCCCTGTTGATTATTTTCCCAAAAAGAAAATGCGGCGCTTTCTTCCTTTTTTCTATCCGCTCTGCCAGCGGTTGCTTGTGTTGGTGTGTGTTCATTGCCGCTCGTTGACGCAGCAGGCGCACCGGCGGCTGTTGGATCTGAAAATTTTGCAGTTTCCGCAAATTTTTCATTAACAACACCAGTAGCATCCGCAGATTGAGATAATTTTGCAATATCTGGAGCAATCTTGTAATATGTCGTGTCTTCAGGAATTGGCTTTTGTTCTTTAAGCGCCGCATCCGCAGATTGCAAAAAGGTGTGCAGTGCCCACGCGCGGTGTTCTCTGACTGTTGAAACCTTGCCGCGTACAAATTCTCTTTGATGCATGTTTGGGTCAATGGCTTGGTCATATAATGTACGCGCCTCATCAACCCACTCTGCCGCGTGGCGAGGTTCTGCCGCCAATACCACATTAAATCGTTGTATGGTTTTTTTCAGCAAAGGCAGTATCTGCTCTTTTGTTAATTTTCTCTGAACATCGCGCCACTCATCAAAAATATCATGGTCAATTTTTTCCGGTTGGAAACCTTTTTCTTGCGATTCTGCATTTTCCATTACTTTTCCTTGCGTGGTCACAACCGCGCCAGCGGGTTTCCAAGCCACGCCACGACGCTCTCCAGCGAACGACGGTGCCGCGGCCGCAGTGCGCGCGCGGTTCTGTGCAGGTGTTCTTGCCGTCTCTCCTGTTGGCAACAAGCCTCCTTCATTTAATCTTACTCGCAACGCATTTAGTATATCTGGTGTCACCTGCACCAATCTATATCCCTCGCGCAAAACGCCTTCTTTGGTGATAAACTGTTCCGCGCTTTTTTCATGGTCAACCTTAAACAGCCACAAAGCCATGCGGCGCAATTTTAATGCTTCAGGATCTGCACCACTCACTTTCTTGCGCACTTCTGTCAACGCGTGATTTACTTCTTCAAAACTTGCCGCCCATTCTTGCCACACCCACAAGACAGCTTGTTGGTCGCTTCCAGCGGAAACAAGTTTTGTGTTGAGATTAATGTAGTCTGTTTCAAAACGCACTATTTCTTTTCCGTAGTCATCAGAAGGCAACTCATATGGATTATCTGCTTCTTTCGGTTGCTCCGCAGTTTTCTTTTTTTTTCCCAATACGTTTTGTTGCTTAACCTTTGCATCTTTTAGAAAAAACAAGTCTTTGATCGCCCCTTCAAGCTTTTTCCCAGCTTCTTGAATATTCTGTTCTTTTTGCTCGCGTAACGCGCGTTCTTCTTTTATCATCCGCCGAAGTACAACCGGATCAACTTTGCCTCTATTTCGTTCTATTTCTTTCAATAATAACTCTTTCATTATATTCTTGTTTTCTTCATGGTCTTCTTTGGTCGCGTCTAACACTTCACGTCTTGATTTTTCTAATTCTTGTTCATGCTTCTTGAGTTGCTCGCGCGCTTCTTTACGCGCCTCACGTGCTTTTTGTAACTCTTTTTTTTCTTTTTCTGTCAATAGTCGTCCTTCTTCGCTGGCCTCGGTTTCTTCTTCCAATTTCATCCTACGATTAAAAAGCACCTCACCTAATGTAGGCTCTTCCTTACGGCCTTCACCGCTTATGTATGATCCTCCACCCCCTTTTTTTGGCATATATTTCTCTAGATAACTAAACAACTAACTATAGCACAAAATCACGATTTTGTCAATGTCCGCTCAGGCTGTTTTGTGCGCGTTCAAGTGGCAATTTTTTGCGCGCGCACAACTGTCTTGCCGGCGGAATCATCCACCCAGTCTTCAACCTTTTCTTCCAGCCCTTTCAACCTTGCCACTATCACGCGCATCTCTGCTTTTACCTTTACGATTTCTTCTTCAAGCCATTCAAAAAACTGGGGACAATGTGTTTCCAAAAATGACGCGCGCTCGTCTGCCGCGCCTTCTTGCTCCAACAATTTAAGCAACGCGTCCTTTTTATCCGCTGACAAGGTATCTAACACGCGCAAAAACACGCGCTTTTGCACCAAATCCACGCTTTTTTCTATCAATTCATACTTTTTTTCTTCCGGAAAATCTTCAATCTCCAACAATTCAATTAAATTAATTTGTAACAATTGTGTATGAGCCATATGGAAAGTAAATTATTATTAAGATATGTGCCTAAAATAGGCGTCTCCATAATTCATAAAAAATTAATTTTCACTTTTCCACACCAGCCGCCCAGCCGCGAACAATCCAAACGCGAGCGCGCCAAAAATCGCGTTCAACACATAATTAGGCCGCACGGGAAACCGTGACAATACGGGCGTATCAACGGTTTTAATTTCCACATCCGCGCCGGTATATTGCGTGCCTTGTGTGTGCAATACAGACGCCACCGCGCCGGCAAGAGCCTCTGCCTGTTTTTGATCCGTATTAAACGCCGTCACACTCAAAAGCGAGGTGCCGGAAAGCGCGGTCGGGCTCACCGCGCGCTTCCATCGCTTGCGTTTCTTTTGTTCCGTTGTCTGATACGGCGTTTGATCAATCTGAAATCCCGGCGCGCTCATTACTTTATCAAAAAATGAAGTGGTGCGGATGACTTCTGAAAGCGTCTGATTGATCCGCTCGCCGGATTTGACCGCGGTGTAAGGATCAACGCCCAAATTGACTTTTGGTATCACGAGCAGTTTGGTGGTCGCGGCGTATTCTTGCGGCAAAAAAATACTGACCAAAATCGCAATCAAAGCGCCTACAATAACCGCCTTGATTATTGAACTTTTGTGATGCAGTATAAGCGATGTGTATGCCATATGATTAAAAAATTTCTCAATTATTCAAACTGCCAAGCGTAATGGTTGTCTTACCTTCTTCTGTGCCGCGCACATAGGTAATTTCTACGCGGTCTCCCGGGCCATAATCAAACAAAATATCCGGCAAAGACCGAACCGCGCTGATTGACTCATTGTTGAGCGCGAGTACGCGATCCCCCGCTTTGAGCGCGAGCGGCGCAAGCGGACTTTTGCGATCCACACCAGAGAGTTTGCGCGCGCTATCTCCCGCAAGCACAACGCCGCGTACGCCGTACGAAGTATTTTCCTGCGCGTTGAGCGTTTGTGAAGCTTCATAAAAATGAATGCCAAGAGAAGGGCGTGTTATTTTATGATTTTTAAGCACGCGATCAAACGCGCTCTTCAAAAATCCGACGCGCACGATGCTCCGATTATTTTTGTTTCCTGCAATCACGCCCACAATCTCGCCTTTGCCGTTTAAAAGCGGCGTGCCAACAGACTCCGCGCCCACAGAGTTTTTGAGCACCGCAAAACGATATGGGATGTCCGATGAAAAAGGCTGGCGATCTTTAGTACTCAATGTCACCGCGGCGGCCACAACCTCTGAAGGCATCAACCCTTCTCCGGGCGACACCACCCATGCAAACGCGCCCGGGTCTATACGATCATTGTTTACAAAAGGCAATACATCAAAATTAAGGCCTTTAATTTTTAAAATCGTTAAATCAGTCGCTGTGTCCGCGACAAGCGATTCAATCTTGTACACGCGCGCGTTGCCGGTAACAACCACCAAATCTTTAAACGATACGGAACGGATATGCGGAGAAGTTGTCGCAAGATACCCGTCTGCCGTCAAGAAAAACGCGCTCGCCAAACGATCTTCTGTGCGAGGAGCGGTAACGCCCACAATCGCGCTCGCGCGATAAATCCCCACCGTGGTTGCAAGTGCTTTTTGGGTAAGTGTTTCACGCGATAAGATGGTATGCTCTGCTTCTGAAGTGGAAAAATACTCGCGCACTTTGCTGTTTGGACCCCATAAAAAATCCTCGCCCAAACGGGTGTTGACCACAATGCCTCCCACGAATCCGGAAAAAAAACCAAATAATACCGCCAGACCCACGGTTTTTAATAAATACCATTCATAGGAAACATCCACCGGACCGCGCTTGCGAATCTCACTCGGCAAATGCGGTGAAACTTTTATTGGTAAATTTTTTTTGGGCGCGGCAGTCATTTTAAAACCATCTAATAACTAAAAATATTAATATCCAACTTGCAAAAAGCAGTGTCGTTCCTTTTAATACAGTCCTCGTTTTAATTTCTTTTTCTTGAATCAATACCGCCATCCACCAACTATACCAGACGCCGCTTGCCCATAGCAATCCTTTGGTTGCAAATCCAAAGGTGGTAAATCCAATCACCCAAAATAATTCTATCGCAATAAGCGCAATAACCATGAGATAAAAAAACGAGGAAGGAACGAAAGTTTGAATTTTGAGCTTCCACATACTCGCGGTGGCAGCGGCGCTTATTGCCACCAACCAAAATAGCACACTCCACGCGCTTTGTTCCACAAAGATTTGCCACGCGTAAAGCGCGATACCGGATGCTAAAATCGCAAATGCAAGCCAAAAAGCGGCAAGCTTGCTCATGCGCGTCTCATGCTCTGTTGGCGCGCGCATCCACGCTTCCAACCGATACCAATATACCACGCTCATTACGGCAACGCTCGCGAGCCACACATTCCGAAACAGCGGACGATCTATAAACATGAAAAGAAACAATGCCGCGTACGCCCCCATGAGCCATGGCAGATACCCATACGCGCGCGACGGATGCGTGTGTTGCGCGCGCGCGATAATCAGCACTCCGTCTATCAGTACTCCTCCCGCAATCCACCACCACAAACCAGTAGGAAACCTGCTCACCAAAAGCGCGCTGACACACCATACCGCAACCGCGCTCCATGTAAAAAATTGATGCATCATAATACAAACGTTTCAGGCTGAATCTTCTTTATGTTCGCGCCATTGCATAAAATCCGCAACGACCACAGAAAGCGCGGTGGCAACGGGAATAGAAAGCAGAGCGCCCACCACGCCGCCCAAACGAAACCCAATGAGCAAAGAAACAATGCTCACAATAGGATTAAGACCTACAGTTCGTTCCATTACCTTTGGCACCAAAATATGGTTTTCAACTTGTTGCACGACAATAAACACCGCCGCCACAAACAGTGTTTTTATCCAATCGCCTGTCTGCGCGAGCACCATTAAAGTACTCAAAACACCGGCAAAAAATGGACCAAAATACGGTATCGTTTCTGTAACACCGGCAACAAGCCCGAGCAATAACGCGTACGGCGCGCCAATAATCAACAATCCAATGTACACAAAAAATCCCACTATCAAATCAAGAAAAATTTGCGCGCGCAACCAATCGCCTAATTTTTTCTTGATGCGTGTAACGAGCTGTCCAATGTAGGGCTGATACTCTGCCGGCGCGAGACGCCGAATTCCCCGTTTGATATCTTCATTTTCCACGACAAAATAAAATGCCATAACGAGCACTAAAATGAATGACACCATACCGTCAAAAAAACCAGTAACGCCATGCACCACGCTTTGCGCGGCGGAAATCCCTGTAGAGGATAATGAAGATAATAATTTTTGCGCTTCATCCCACAAACCGTACTGACTAATAATTCCTTTAATATTTTGCACTTTTGAAGATGTTTGAGAAACTATTTCTCCAAAATTTTGTGAAAGCTGGGTAACTTCGCGTGAAACTGCGGGAGCAACCGCCGCACCAATCAAAATAACAAATGCAACGAAAGCAATATAGAGCGTGATGACCCCAAGACCTCGCGGCAAATGAATGCGCTGAAATATATCCGCAAATGGGTCTATGAGCGAGGCAACCACGAGTGCCACAAAAATCAAAACGAGAATATCAAATATAAGGTATGCAAACCACAACACTAAACCAACCCCCACTATTTTCAGAATGGTTGAAGTGTTTATACTTATAGAAAGCCGTTCTTTCATGGAGTTGATTCGGAAAGAAAAATGATAAATACAGTATACTCATTTTCTCAACAAAATGCAAAAACCATGGTACACTTGTTTTACATTAACTTCTGCATATATGGAAATCACCAATCCGCGCGGGCGGTTTGACTATGACATTTTAGACAAATGGGAAGCGGGACTGCGCCTTACCGGAGCAGAAGTTAAGTCTGTCCGCGCAGGTTCTATGAGTCTTAAGGGATCATATATCACCATTCATAATGAAGAAGTATATCTCATAAACGCGCATATTGGATTATACGCAAAAGCTATTCAAAAAGGCTATAATCCCACTCAATCGCGCAAACTCCTTTTACATAAAAAAGAGATAAAAAGACTAATTGGCTTAACACAGCAAAAAGGCTTGACATTGGTGCCGTTAAAGGTATATAGTAGCCATAACAAGCTTAAACTTGAATTTGGGCTTGGGCGTGGCCGTTCGCGGATTGATAAGCGCGCGGTCATTAAAAAACGCGACATAGACCGCGAGGTCAAAACCGCGTTTTCGTCTTAAAAAGGGTCTGTCGCCGAATGCGCTTTTGCAGTGAAACGCGCAGATTTCGAGACAAAACTATTGAATAAATTTTGAAGTTTAACAGTGGTTAAGCTGAAAAATTTTGAAATAATTTTGTCCGAAAGATGCGCGTTGCAGTCAAAATGGCATTCGGCGACAGACCCTTAAATGGGGATGCCGGGCTTCGCCTAGGATTCTTAACACATTTCGCATACCGAGCGCGTGAGACTAGCTCGTAAAACTCACTTCTCACGGCACTTATAGATGCCAACATCTTTTCAAGCGTGAAGAACGCGATTGCGAAAGCATTTACCGTTCCTCAATACGCTTTAGCAGTAGCCTAGCGCAACTGCTCATCCTGCCGTTTGATGCTCAATAAAACGGTTCCGGGTGTTATAACCATTGAGCTCGCTTGTATCTCTAGCTTTCTGGATACAAATCAAATTTATGAAAGATCGGCGTGCGTCATTTTGTCTGCTTTCAGACTCGCGCGCTCAAAACCCAAAGCGGACTTGTATGGAGCATACATGTGTGGGAACTCTTAACACGGGGGTTCAACTCCCCCCATCTCCACCAGAATTAATTTAATTTTTTTTCATAATGCGCATTTCCCGCCATCGCAGATTTCGTCCTCGCGAAGAACCGACCATTCATCACAAATACCGCGTGAACCATTTTATCAATGTGCCGGAGTTGCGTGTGATTGATGAAAACGGCGAGAACTTGGGTGTGCTCCCTACGCACAAAGCGCTTGGTATTGCGGAAGAGCGCGGGTTTGATTTGGTAGAAGTTAACCCGGTTGCACAGCCGCCCATTGCAAAAATTTTGAACTACGGACAATTCAAATACGAAAAAGAAAAAGAATTAAAGAAACAAAAATCGCGGAGCACAGAAGTGGAAATCAAAGGCATCCGCCTTTCCACCCGCATTGGCGCGGGCGACCGCGCGGTCAGGCTCAAGCAAGCGGGTGAATTTTTGAAAGAAGGCAACAAAGTCAAAATTGAAATTATTTTGAAAGGGCGTGAGCACCAATTTTCCCATTTGGCCAATGAAGTCATTTTGCAGTTTGTTGACTCGGTTAAACAAATCGTCCCCTGCCACATTGAACAAGACTTAACCCGCCAAGGGGGGAAAATAAGTCTAGTTATCACCAAATCAGAAATAAAAAACGAATCATAATTTTACCATATTTTGGCTCACAGGAAATGCTGGTGCGATATCTTGACGCCGCTTAACCTCTGTGATATAGTCAAGGCACTATTGTGAACTAAAATGTATGCCAAAAATCAAAACACATCAAGCAACCGCGAAACGGATCCGCATTACCAGTACCAAAAAAGTGCTTCACCGCGCAAGCGGACAGGATCATTTTAATGGGCGTGAAACAGGAAAAACCACGCGCAACAAACGGCAAGACAAGGGCTTGTATTTTGCATATCATCGCACAGTAAGAACAGTAACTGCTTCATAATTTTAATTCTATGCCACGCGTCAAACGAGGAACACTGCATCTCAAACGGAGAAAAAATATTTTATCACAAACCAAAGGATACCGCTGGGGGCGCAAAAGCAAAATCAAGCTCGCACAAACAGCGATTCTTAAAGCTGGCGTGAACGCCTACCGCGACCGCCGCAACAAAAAGCGCGAACGCAAAGGCATTTGGCATGTGCAAATCAACGCCGCGGCGCGAGAACTCAACACAACTTTTAGCAAGCTCATGGGCGCTCTGCATAAAAAACAAATCGCGTTGGACAAAAAATCACTTTCCGAGCTTGCCCGTAGTTATCCACAGATTTGGCAAAAATTAGTATATAGTGTATAATAGGGTTAGAAGGTAGTTTTCTGGATATTTTTTTAAATTGTCTCCTTAGCTTCACCTTCTAAATCTCCAAGGGGTTTGGACAAGTTTCTCGTACAATACCCTCCTTTGCGCGAAAAATTTTCAAGTCCAAACCCTTTGGAGATTTTTGATACCCCACTTGCTCTTTCCATAACTCTTGCAAGGGTCTTTCGCCGAATTCGCTTTCGTAGCGAAATTTCTGAGTTTCGAGATAAAATTGTTGAATAAATTTTTCAGCTTAATTTGCAATTAAACCTCAAAATTTATTCAACAATTTTATCTCGAAATCTGCGCATTGCAGTCAAAATGGCATTAGGCGACAGACCCAACATGCGGGAGAACAAAAAGGAGGATGTAAGATGGTACCAAGACAACAGATTGTTGTCATTCCACATGTATTGATAGTCCCTGTACCAGGAAGATGGGTGACGAGATTGGCGTGTCTCACCGCCGCAAAGTGGGCGAAAGTGAATGGTGTGCACATTACGCGCGCATTCACTAGATTCTGGATCTCGCCCGAAGAAGGAATCTACGGATATCGGGTCTGCGTGGTTGTCCCCGCAGGGACAACAGTACCCAACGTCAGGATAAGACGGCCTGTTGCCGCAGACCCGTTTGCTTACGCCTAAGCCGACACATGTGATATAAAAACACCAACAAACCAGACTAACCTCTGGTTTATTTTAAATAGGACCTACGCATTTGGCCAATTTCTTCGTCAAAGCCTGCGCTTCTCGCTCGTCGTAGGTATACTACGACTTGCTCCGATGCTCGGCTTTTCATTGAACTTGTCTCAAATGCGTAGGTCCTAAATCTGTTGTTTCTCAATGTCACCTTCTAAATCTCCAAGGGGTTTGGACAAGTTTCTCGTACAATACCTATAATGGTCTGGGAAAACGAGACAATCCATTAAGATACAAATCGGTGGTATAATATCATCCTATGCGTAAACAATGTACCCCCAGCCAAAAGGCTAACATCGCCATCGCCGCGCTGGAAGGCAACCAGACTGTTTCCCAGATTGCGAGCGAGAACGAAGTCCACCCCACCCAGGTCAACCAATGGCAAAAGATTGCCAAGGAGGGCTTGCCCACACTGTTCGTGGACAAGCGTAAACATGAGTATCAGGAATTACAGGACAAGATCGACCA